>CAWKZT010000127.1:0-5398 GCA_963854565.1 Acidimicrobiia bacterium | reverse complement strand
CCGGACAGTGTCCGCGGTGGCCAGCGCGTGACCGGGATGACTGCTGGCCAGAAGAAATTCCTGGTGTGTGGTCCGGTATCGCCGATGAAGCAGCGTGGCCAATTCGGGACGTGGATGAGCGACCTCGTCCCGCACACTGCTGACATTGCCGACAAGATCACGGTGATCAACTCGATGCACACGGAGGCGATCAACCACGACCCGGGCATCACTTTGATCAACACCGGTTCGCAGATCCCGGGGCGCCCGAGCCTCGGCGCGTGGGCGAGCTACGGCCTGGGGAGCGCGAATGCGGACATGCCCGCCTACATCGTGTTGCTCTCGCAGGGCAACGGCAAGAACCCTGGCCAACCGATCTTCTCGAGGCTCTGGGGAAGCGGAATCTTACCCTCGAACCATCAGGGGGTATTGATGCGTAGCGGTAAGAATCCGCTCCTCTACCTCAAAGATCCAAGTGGGCTCAATCGCCCGACCCGGCGCGAGATGCTCGATGATCTCGCCGCGCTCAACGAGGACTCGTTCGCGCGCTTCGGCGACCCTGAGATCCAGACACGCATTGCCCAATACGAGATGGCCTTCCGCATGCAGACCGCGGCACCAGAGATCGTCGACCTGTCGGACGAGCCCGAGAGCACCTTCAAGCTCTATGGCGAGGACGCGCGCAGGCCCGGCACCTACGCCTACAATTGCCTGCTCGCCAGGCGCCTGGCCGAGCGCGACGTGCGCTTTGTGCAACTCTTCCACCGCGGCTGGGACCAACACGGCAGCCTCGTCCCACACTTGACCGCGCAGTGCAAAGACACCGACCAAGCCTCCGCGGCGCTCGTCACCGACCTCGAACAGCGCGGCCTGCTCGAAGACACGCTAGTGATCTGGGGCGGCGAGTTCGGGCGCACCAGCTACAGCCAGGGGGGGCTGGGCAACGGCCGCGACCACCACGGCCGCTGCTTCTCGATCTGGATGGCTGGCGGCGGCATCAAACGCGGCGGCGTCCACGGCGCAACCGATGAGTACTGCTACAACATCGTCAAAGACCCAGTGCATATCAACGACATGAACGCCACCATCCTGCACTGTATGGGGATCGACCACGAGCGTTTCACTTTCAAATTTCAAGGCCTCAACACCCGGCTCACCGGTGTCGAAGAGGCGCATGCGATCAAGCAGATTCTAGCCTAGCCATCAGATTGTTTCCCTCCCTCTACAACGACTGATCGGATGAGCCCGAGCACGGCGGCGTGTTCGACGCCTGCACATCAAAAGGCCCCACCACTACCGGCGCGGTAGCTTGGCCAAGGGGCACAGTCGCCCGCCACGGCAACAGCAGCCAGGGCCAATGTTGAGAGCAGACGCGCCATGGATGTTGGGCTGCTGGAGAGCGCTGCATTCATGTGGCAGCAGCATTGCAGATTACGCTTGTGAGCCTAGGGCAATCTCATACCTTCGTCGCCATGAGTTCCTTCCGACGTGATTTCCTCAAGGCCTCCGCCGTCGCCTTTGCCGCCGGTCGTGGTGCCCAAGCCGAGCCTAGGCGGCAACTCAATGAAGATTGGATCAAGAGGGAAAATGAACGGGAGGGGGCCAGTGACTGGCAACTCACCCGGGTGCGGCCCGAGGATTACAACAATCCGAACATCGAGGGTTACGGCTCGCGCCAGTCGGTTAAGGCCGGGGTGACCACCACCGCGACACAGTCGCTGCTGCTGCTGAACAGCGAGTGGACACTCAAACCACCCAAGGTATATTCTGATTTCTAAGAAGGCTATGGCCGAAAAGAAATAGGTAACGAGTCGGGTTGTTAAACCATAACGAATTACTTGCGGACGATTAGTCTGTCTGCAATTTGAAGAGGACACCATGCTAAAATACTACACTACATTCTTTGCCGGTTCGATCATCTGGGCCTGCTTCGTCGCAACTCTCGCTGCTGCGGAAAAACCGGTGGAGGGACCGATTGGTGCCTTTCTGGGCAAGCCCCGTATGGAAGTCCAGCCGCTCTTCAAGGCCATACGCCACCCCAACGTTGTCGTCACGCTCAAGGGAACGGTTCTCGCCACCTTGGGAGACAAAAAGCTTCTCGCGCGTCGTAGTGAGGATGGAGGCAAGACCTGGGGCGAAGAGATCATCGTTGCCGAGCCGGCCTTTCAGGGAGGGGGCCTAACTGTCGACGAGACCACTGGAGACATCCTGGCGTTCGCCGAGGATCGTCACCCGCCCGCTCCGTTGTCGGTCTATCGCAGCCAGGACGACGGCAAGACGTGGCAGAAGGTGAAAGCCACGATTCATCCGGACACCCGAGGAAATGTGCCGTCGATGCACATGAACGAACACGGCATCACGTTGCGACACGGCAAATATGCCGGACGATTGATCCGCGCGGCGCGGCATTACGGCGAGTCCAATTACCCTAAAAAACACTGGCCGACGCACTACACCACCGCTATCTACAGCGACGACCACGGAAAAACCTGGAAGACCAGCAAGCCGTTCTCGGAGATGGGGACCGGCGAGGCAGGGATCGCCGAACTGTCTGACGGCAGGCTCTACTACAATTCCCGCTCGCATTGGAACGCGAAGAAGCCGCCGCTGCGGCGACGCTGTGCTTGGAGTGCCGACGGTGGCGAGACCTGGACCGGCTGGCGGATCGTCGACATCCTGCCCGACGGACCGCAGGACACGAACTACGGTTGCTTCGCCGGACTTGTCCGCCTGCCGATCGCGGGCAGAGACATCTTGCTCTACAGCAACTGCGACAGCCCTGCCGGCCGCAAACGTGGCACGGTCTGGGTGAGCTTCGACGGCGGAAAGACCTGGCCTTTGAAGCGATTGGTGTGGAAAGACCCCTTCCAATATTCCTCCCTTTCCGCGGGACGCCCCGGTACGGCGAGCGAAGGTTGGATCTACATGCACTTTGAAGGCCGGCTTCCCCAGACGCGCGTCGCACGGTTTAACCTCTCCTGGTTAATGGACGGCGAGCCGACAGGTGATGGGGCGGTCCCGAAGATCGGGAGTCGGTGATATCCGTAGAAACCTCACGGAAGTGAACCAGGCCAAATCAAACTGTTCCATCCCGGAGACAATTTGCGACCAATTTACTGGTGAAAATCTCTGAGGATGGACACAATCTCTCTCTGATGAATAAATCTTATTTAACCCTCTTTGCTTTACTGCTTCCTCTTGCAGTTTGGGCCGAAGTAAAGCATCCACCCAACGTCGTTCTGTTCCTTGTCGACGATATGGGTTGGATGGACAGCACACCCTACGGCTCGAAGTACTACGAAACTCCGAATATGAAACGTCTGGAACGGCAGTCGATGCGTTTTACGAATGCGTATGCTACCCCGTTATGTTCACCGACTCGCGCGTCGATATTGAGTGGCCAGTATTCATCGCGTCATGGCGTGACCTCTGCCAGCGGTCATCAGAAAGCACTTCCCGCTCGGGCGTCTCGATATCCTGAGAAGGCTTCGCCCAGCCAAAAGTTCATCTATCCGATAAGTAAGCGGTATCTTGATCCCGAACTCGTCACGATGGCTGAAGTGTTGCAAGGCGCAGGTTATCGCACCGGGCATTTTGGTAAATGGCACCTGGGCTTGAGTCAGGAGCATTGGCCTGAGAAGCACGGCTTTCAGGTGGCGTTCCATGCTCAACCCAGTCCCGGACCGCCCGGTTCGAATTACTTCTCACCGTATGGCGTTCACAAAACCGGCGAGCCCAGCCCCAAACATCCGGTGGGGACGATCACTGATGGTCCCAAGGGCGAATACATCACCGACCGCCTGACTGACGAGGCAATCCGTTTCGTTGAAAAACATAAGAATGAACCGTTCTTCCTAAACTTCTCGCACCACGCCGTTCACGGACCGTGGGGGCACAAGGAAGAGTACACGAAGCAGTTTGCCAATAAGGTCGACCCTCGCGGCCACCAAAAGAATCCAATCATGGCGTCGATGCTTAAGAGTGTGGATGAAAGCTTGGGCCGCCTGTTGGACAAACTCGATAAACTTGGGCTGACGGACAACACGCTCTTCATCTTCTATTCAGATAATGGAGGTAATACGCATAGCAACTTACCGGGTGCCCGGGGAATGGACGTAAAACAAGGCCATCCGAAATGGAAGTTCGTACAGGACTGGAAGAAATGGGCCGCCGACCAACCTCCCACCAACAACGCTCCGCTGCGCGAGGGCAAGGGTCGTATCTACGAAGGTGGACAACGCGTTCCCTTGATGGTGCGCTGGCCCGGTCAGGTTGAAGCTGGCTCCATCAGTGATTCTATCGTCGGCCCGATCGATCTTTACCCGACGATTCTCGAAGCCGCCGGTTTGGAGAAACCCAAAGAACATATCGTGGATGGTGAATCAATCGTTCCCATCCTGAAGCAAACGGGCAAACTCGATCGTCAGGCATACTTCACCTGGTTTCCTCATCTAGTGCCCGCGGTATCGGTTCGCCAGGGTGATTGGAAATTGATCCGACGGTTCGAGCCGCATCCCAAATATCCCGAAACAGTCGAGCTCTACAATCTTAAGGACGATATCGGCGAGACTCGGAACCTCGCCGGGAAGATGTCCAAGAAGGTGGCCGAGCTTCAAGCCTTGATCGATGGCTTTGTGAAGGAAACGGGAGCGTTATATCCCAAGTCGAATCCCAACTACAATCCGAATGGGAAACCAACAGTATCAAAGCCTAAGCCCAAACGCCCAACTCCGGAGAAGTTCCTCCAGAGACGCGACACGAACAAAGACGGCTTCATCACACTCAAGGAATACATTGGCAATCCGAAAGGACGCAACGTGCCCGCGCTGACCAAGCAATTCAACCGGCGCGATACGAACAAGGACGCAAAACTCACGCTTGAAGAACTGAAGAAAACGAAATGAAGAAATTAATCATTTCTCTTTTTGCTCTGTTTTTTGTTTCAGCGATTGGGGCTGAGGTTCAGAAGACAAGCGAACAGTTTGTTGTGGCCAAGGGTTTGGCCGTACAATCGTTTGCAACTCAGGGGCAGCTTTCCAATCCGTCGAGCATCGACGTGGATGATCGCGGTCGAGTGTGGGTGGCCGAAGCGTTCAACTATCGCAAAAAGACCCGTAAGGCGGGTGACCGTATTTTAATTCTTGAGGACAGCAACGGCAATGGGCGTGCGGACAAGACAACGGTCTTTTACCAGAACCCGGACATCGATGGAGTGCACGGCGTTTGCGTGCTGGGCAACAAGGCGATTGTTTCCGCTCCGGACAGGATTCTTTTGCTCACCGACACCGATGGCGATGAGAAGGCGGACGCGAAGAAGGTGCTGTTCACAGGAAAAGTTTTGAATCCGGTAAATGGGCAGCATGACCATGCAATTCACGCCGTGATGTTTGGGCCTGATGGACGGCTTTATTTTAACTAT
>CAWKZT010000126.1:0-5504 GCA_963854565.1 Acidimicrobiia bacterium | reverse complement strand
GGCAAACAGATGATTGTCGAAGAAGAGCTTCGCAAGGCATCCAAGTACTGGAACAACCTTGCCCTCAACCCGATTGGGATCGGAATGGGTATGCCAACCGTGCTTACCCATGCCAATGAAGACCTCCAGGGCCGACTCTTGCGGGCCTGTTTCACGTGCGAAGAGATCTGGTGTCAAATGTTCTCCGAGCCAGGCGCTGGCTCCGATGTCGCCGGATTGTCGATGCGGGCTGATCTTGATGGCGACGAATGGGTGCTCAACGGCCAAAAGGTTTGGACGACGCTGGCGCATGTTTCTCGTTGGGGCATGATCGTGGCCCGTAGTGATCCCGAAATGCGTAAGCACAAGGGGCTCACCTACTTCATGGTCGACATGGAAACACCCGGTATTGAGGTGCGGCCGCTCTACCAAATCACCGGCGAAGCCGAATTCAACGAAGTTTTCATGACTGACGTTCGCATTCCTGACAGCCAGCGTCTGGGTATGCGCGGCGACGGTTGGCGTGTAGCGCTAACCACGCTGATGAACGAACGGGTTGCCCTCGGCGGTGGTGGCACGCCTCGTGGCGGCGGTGCAATTTTGCTTCTAACCGACCTGTGGAACGAGCTAAAGCCGTCCGAAGATTCGCCGCAGTACGGGGTCTGGCGCGACCGGATCGCTCAGCTTTGGATCGAGGCTGAAACCCTGCGACTTACGAGCCACCGTGCCAAGAACGGGGCCAAGTTGGGCAATCCCGGGCCCGAAGGTTCCGTGGGCAAACTGATGTCCGCCGAACTGAATAAGCGCATCTATGAGGCAGCTATCGATCTGCATGGCGCAGACGGCATGCTTTATGAGTCTGGCTATCCACTCACGCGAGCCACCACGGCCGCGACGTATGGCGTCGACACTAAGAAGGCGTTCTTGCGATCCCGAGCCAACTCGATTGAAGGGGGCACTTCCGAGGTGATGCGCAACATCTTGGGTGAGAGAGTCTTAGGACTTCCCGGTGATGTACGGGTTGATAAAGAGCTTCCGTGGACCGAAGTTCCTCGTAACTAGCGGTACCCCAAAACGCAAAGGGGCCGGATCCTCGCGGACCCGGCCCCTTACTTGCGTTTGATTAGCTCAGCGTTGGATTAGATGTTTCCAAGGCGGCGGCTACCGGCAACAACCATGGCGCCACCGGCGGCAATGGTGAGGCCAATGATGGCGAGCTGCGTGCTCTCGCTACCAGTTTCGGGAAGTTCTTCCTCGGCTGCCTCGGTCTCCGCGGCAGCTTCTTCATCGATGACCTCACCGATGGTGATGATGGTGAAGCCCGCGTCGGAAGCATCGACGTTGGAAATTGCAATAGCCATGCCACCTTCAGGAACGTCGTAGGTGAACTCTGTTTCGGCAATGTTGCCATCGCCGTC
This sequence comes from Acidimicrobiia bacterium, assembly GCA_963854565.1. Classification (GTDB taxonomy): domain Bacteria; phylum Actinomycetota; class Acidimicrobiia; order Acidimicrobiales; family JAHEJN01; genus CAWKZT01. The sequence continues at coordinate 4,107 of CAWKZT010000126.1, read as the reverse complement.
AGGGGATGTAGGTACGAGGGCGGTTACGTCGCAGGTCTCAACTGTGGGTGTTGCATCGCCCTCAGGAACATCGCAAGCCAAGATGAAGAGACCGGGATCGGAGAAACCTTCGCCGGTGATTATGAAGGTGGCCTCACCTGGAGCATCTACATAAGCAGGATCGGAGGTAACGGTAGGTCCGTCTTGGGCCGATGCTGGGGCCGAAAAGACCAGTCCCATCATGGCGACAACGGTCATGATCATTAGTAACTTAGTTCGCATAAGTTTTTCCTCTTTTTAGTAGAATTTATACAACGGACCCAATCCGTTGATTGGCGGAAAGCCTATACCAAATGTACTCGTGGGTGCCAGTCCTTGTAGTACAACTGACCCATGGTACGAATTCTCCTGGCTTGGTGGGTGCTCGGTATTGCGCTTGCCGGATGTCTGCGTTGGCAACGGTCCGGCGGCATCCGTCTAGCGAATCTCCGCATGGACCTTGCGTCAGGCGTCCTGATGGGCAGTTTCGGGCTTCTGCTATGGCGTCTGATTATTTAACCACGATCCGGATTATGACGCGACTACCCCAGGGTGCTGTCCGGTAAGGAGCGACGAAGGAAGTCGAGTTGGTGCAATAGCAAGTTCTCGGCGACTTCTTCTTGTGGTGTCATGTGTGAAACCCCAGGTAGGGGTAACACCTCGTGGGGTTTACCCGCTGCTAGTAGGGCTCGTGACAACTGCAGGGTGTGCGCCGCTACGACGTTGTCATCGGCGAGACCGTGGATAAGTAGTAGCGGCCGATCGAGTTGGTCTGCCCAAGTGGTGACGGCTTCGCTGCGGTAGGACTCGGGAGAGGTGTGAGGGTGGCCCATGTAGCGCTCCGTGTAGTGCGTGTCATAGAGCGCCCAGTCGGTTACGGGTGCCCCGGCTATAGCAGCATGGAAGGTGTCCGGGCGAAGGCAAACAGCAAGTGCCGCGAGATAGCCACCAAAACTCCACCCCCGAATAGCGACTCGATTGAGGTCGAGATAGGGGAACAGTTGGCCCGCCGCGGCGAGACCATCAGCCTGATCGGAAACCGTGGCGTGTCCGAGACTTTGCCATACGGCGCGTTCCCACTTCCCGCCCTTAGCCGAAGTGCCGCGACCATCGATTATGAGTACGGCGAAACCCTGGTCGGCGAACCATTGCGAGGTGAGGTAGCCGTCGCGGGACGCCAATACTCGTTGGGCGTGTGGACCACCGTAGGGGTCAAGGAGCACAGGGAGTTTGTCGCCGACCCGGTGATTCGTCGGAAGTACGAGCGCCGCGGGCATTTTGTGGTCACCGAGTTCGAGCAGCGTGATATTGGTGGCCAATTGCGGATCGGCAGCGTTGGAGATAATCGTGTGTGGGCCGGAATCTGTATGCACCGTGGTCTTGGTTCCGCTGAATGACAGTGACCGTTCGATGGTCACAAAGGTGTCGCCTCCGGAAACGGCACTGATTACCCCCGCGCTGTCGAACAAAGGCGTCATCGTGCCATCGAGGTCGATGCGGGCAATGGACCGCTCCGAGGGTTTGGTGGCGACGGTTGCAATAACGTGATCGTCGCGAACGGAGACGACGCCGGTGATCTGTTGATCCGCAGCGGTGACGGGCGTCCCATCGACGGTGAAACGACGGGAGGTCTCATCATCGAGAATCATCACTAAATGTTCTCCGACCCAGGCCGGAACTCCCGCGACAATGTCGATCCAGTGGTCGTCGCTGAAACGGGCAACCTCGGAGACGGCGCCATCGGCGACGTCGACAGCTAGGCAGGCCATGGTCTTTTGATCGCGGGTTTGCACCGTGACGAGGAGTTCGTTGGTGGTCCGCCAACTTACGTCTGCCAGGTACTCGAACTCGTCGCGTTGCCATTTGATGGGAATTCGGTTGCCCTCAAGGTCGATAATGACGAGGTCGACGAGCGCATTTTTGGTGCCCGCCGAGGGGTAGCGCACGGTGCGAGTGGGTGACTTGGGTTCGGTGGGGTCGGCGAGATTCCATTGGTCAACGGGCCGATTGTCGACGCGACAAACGGCCAGTTTGTCGCCGCTCGGCGACCACCAGAACCCACGTGACCGGCGCATTTCTTCTGCAGCAATAAACTCGGCCAACCCCCAGGTTACGTCTGGGTCCCGGTCGCCAAGAAGCTCTCGATCGCCGTTCCCGCCGGTAATGCGCAATGCGCCGTCGGCTACGTAGGCAACGAGCGTTGAGTCGGTATTGAACCTTGGGTCGAATGCTCCGGCGGCACAGTCGATGGCACTCGTTGTGCCATTGTGTTCGCTACGAAAGAGTTGTCCGTTAAGCGCAAAAACAAAATGCTTCAGACTGGCGTCGGCGACATAGCGCACAATGCCTGATGCCCCCTCGCGGGCCCGCTCGCGGCGGGTTCGTTCTGCTGCCGGGAGTTTGGCGTCAGGTTCGAGCAGTATTGATGCGTCAACCAGCATGTGCTCTTGGCCACTGACAACATCGAGGTACCAGAGATCGTTGCTGGGGTTGTCGCCCGCAGGGCTGCGCAAGAATGCGACACCCGAACCATCGTCAGCGACCGTGATGTTGCGAGGCGCACCCAACGCAAACCGTTGGGTCCGGGCAGAACGACGCGGAAATGAATCGACCATGGGGTGAGACTACTGGGGTACCTCAAGAGCGGTCGTACCGAACAGCGCCGCTAACCTCACATTTGTCAATACCGCCCCCGTAGCTCAGTGGATAGAGCATTGGTTTCCTAAACCTTGTGCGGCAGTTCGATTCTGCCCGGGGGCACAAGCAAGCCGGTAACAGTTGGACTAGCGCGAGAGTTGGGGTGGTTGGCGCTCAGTCGTCTTCTGGCTGGTTGCCGTTGTCTTTGTCTGGGCCGTTGCCGTTGTTTGTGCGGTCGTCTTCTGGCTGGTTGCCGTTGTCTTTGTCTGGGCCGTTGCCGTTGTTTGTGCGGTCGTCTTCTGGCTGGTTGCCGTTGTCTTTGTCTGGGCCGTTGCCGTTGTCTGACACGATCGGCGTGAGTTCGTCCGGGTCAGTCGGCTCGGGCACTGGATCTTCGGAGGCAGGCAAGAGGTCCTGCTCATCCGGCCCGATCGGTGGGATTTCATTGGTTTCGATCGGCGCGGGGGCCTGGACAGGAGTGTCATTGACTGGCTCGGGACTTTCGACCGGGGTCGTGTCAACGATGGTGGGAAGACCAACCACGTCAGCCACCACGTCAACCACGGCAACCACCCCGTCAACCACGTCCACCACGTCAACCACACCCAGCACCTGAGCTCCGCCCACGCTCGCCGCTGCTACCGCCACTCCTAACAACATATTGGCCGACAACGCACCGAATACCGCAGCGGCCTTAGTGCCCAACCTGGCCTTACGACGCGCTCTTGTTGCGGTCGGGATTGTGGTGCGCTCAACGACATTGATGAAATCGCCCAACGCCGTCCCCACCCCAACGGTAGGGGTGGCGTCGTACTCGCTACGAAGGGCGCCAACCAGCTCAGTAACCGGCCCGGGTGTACCCGCGACAGGGTCACCAGCAATTAGTGCCTCGATATCGGCATCGCTGAGCTTACGAAAGTTCATTCCACTACTAAGAACGTCTCGGAGGCTCATAAGGGTGCGGCCTCCAACTCAAGATTTCTGGCCAATGCACGAAACGCCCGACGCTGCAACGCCTTTACCGCTCCCACCCGTTTGCCCAACACCTCAGCAATCGCCTCGATCGTCAAATCGCCCACGATGCGCAACACCACCACCTCACGCTGCTCCGCCGTGAGCGCATCCAGCTGGTCCGCGACCCAACCACTACCTAGCGAACTGAGCGCCTCCGCCTCGGCATCACCCACCCCCGACGCGACCTCATCGCCGAATTCCATAGCGGCTTCCAGCGATGTCTCCGCCACCCGCCGCTGCGTCCGGCGGCCCTCATCAATCAACTTGTTACGAGCGATTGTGAACACCCACGCCCGAAACTGCACCTCATTGCCCTTAAAATCGCGGAGGTTCGTAAACACCTTCAAAAAGACCTCGTTTACCAACCCCTCAGAATCTTTGGCTCCCCGAACCCGCACGAACGCATGCACCCGACGATTTAACGCCTCAAACAACTGC
>CAWKZT010000125.1:0-5531 GCA_963854565.1 Acidimicrobiia bacterium | reverse complement strand
ATTTTGGCTTCGAACTCGCTACGAAAGCGGCGAATAGCTGAGGCAATTGGGGCAACGGAGGATGGTCCCAGCGGGCAGATGGTGGTCTGCTTGGGTGGGAACGGTACGGCTACCAGGCCGCCTTCTTCCCAGGCAGCAACCGGATAGACGCCCGGGCTGATGTTGCTGGCTGCTTTGAGCAAGGTTTCGATATCGCCGGGGCGACCCTTGCCGGACAGCATGCGGTTCAGGATGTCTTCTTCCCAAGTGGTGCCTTCGCGACACGGGGTGCATTTGCCGCAGGATTCGCGGGAGAAAAACCGCACAATTCGGGCCGCGGCCTTGACGGCGTCGGTGGTCTCATCCATAACAACGATGGCACCGGAACCGAGCATCGAGCCAGCCGCACCGACCGACCGCGCTTCGAGCGGCAGATCGAGTTGTTCGGGGAAGAACCATGGGGCAGACGCGCCGCCAGGAATGAACATCTTGAGTTCGTTGTCGTCACGGATGCCCTGGCAAAAGTTGTCGCCGTAGATCAGATCGCGGAACGTCGTTACCCCGTGTTCTACCTCGTAAACGCCGGGGCGTTTTACGTGACCGGACACCGCAAACAACCGGGTACCAGGCGAGGTTTCGCTGCCGTACTTCTTGTATTCGTCGGCACCGTTGGTGATGATCCATGGCACGTTGGCCAGGGTTTCGATGTTGTTGACAATGGTGGGTTGGCCGTATAGGCCAATGGCGGCGGGGAAGAATGGTGGCTTTAACCGGGGCATGCCGCGATTGCCTTCGAGCGACTCGATAAGCGCAGTTTCTTCGCCGACGATGTAGGCACCAGCACCCCAGTGCAACACGATGTCGACCGAGAAGTTGGAACCGAGAATGTTCTTGCCTACATAACCGGCTTCGTATGCATCATTAAGGGCATCGGCAATACGTTCTTGGGCCAAAGCCATCTCGCCGCGTACGTACAAGAAGCACTGCGAAAGCCCGAGGGCGTAGCAAGTGAGCAAGCAGCCCTCGATGATCTGATGAGGATCGCGCTGCATAAGCAGCCGATCTTTGTAGGTTCCGGGCTCGGACTCGTCGCCGTTAACTACGAGGTAGCGGGGAAACTTGCCAGGAGGGCAAAAACCCCACTTAACTCCGGCAGGGAAACCGGCTCCACCGCGGCCGAGGAGTGAAGCATTTTTGACTTCGCCGTGCACGTCACCGGGCGCCATCGTGAGGCCCTTACGGAGTGCTTCATAGCCTCCGGTAGCGAGGTAGCGATCAATAGTGAACGAGTCCTCGTAGCCGAAGCGACTGGTGACGATCTTCATGCCCTCGTTATTGACATAGCCGGGGGTGTTCTGGAGGTGAGCTTGGCTCATGCCTTGCCCTCCTCAGGAGCAGGCAACCAAACCGGTTGCTCGCGCGCTTCTTCGGGCGGCACGATGCCAGCCTGTTTAGCGGCCGGAATGTGCTGGCGGCTGCGAGTCAGAGTGCCATGAGGAGAAACGTCGGTTACCCGTCCGACTCGGAGATCGTCGACCAATTCGTCGAAGTCGGCGGGCGTGACAAAGTAGCGATAACGATAGTTGACCTGGAGGCACGGGGCCTCGGTGCAGGCCGCAATGCACTCGACGTCTTCGATAGTGAACATGCCATCGTCGGTAGTTTCGCCATGGCCGATGCCCAGCGTCTTCTCGGCATGGTGCAGAAGCTCTTCGCCGCCCAACAACTGACACGAAATATTCGTGCAGATATTGATCATGTACTTGCCGACTTCTTCGCGCTTGAACATCTCGTAAAACGTGCACGTGCCGATGACCTCGGCGGGCGTGACGTCGACAAGTTCGGCGATGTGCGACATGGCCTCGTCGGTGACGTAGCCATCTTGTTCTTGGGCCAGGTGCAGCAATGGAATTACCGCTGACTTAGGACGGGGGTACCGAGCGATAATTTCTTCAGCGACCAAGACGTTCTCGGAAGATAGGCGGCTCATCGGTCGACCTCGCCCATAATTGGATCGACGGAAGAAACAATGGCCACGGTGTCGGCCAACAACGTGTTGTGCATCATGTGCGGCAATACCTGCAAGTTCACAAAACTGGGGCCACGCATGCGCATGCGATAGGGCTTGGGGCCACCATCGCTGACGATATAGCAACCAAGTTCGCCACGCGGTGACTCGACCGGCACATAAACCTCGCCCGCCGGTACATGGAAACCTTCAGTAAAGATCTTGAAATGATGAATGAGTGCTTCCATCGACTGATCAATCCGACCCCGCGGAGGTGGAGTGACCTTCTTGTTCTGCGTCCGGTAGTCACCCGACGGCATGACTTCGAGAATTTGGCGAACCAACTTAACGGACTCGCGAATTTCATTAAGGCGAATGGAATAGCGATCGAAACAATCACCGTAGCTGCCGACCAGCACATCAAAATCGAGTTTGTCGTAGGCCAGGTAAGGCTCGTCACGACGAAGATCCCAGTCGTAGCCGGCCGATCGAAGAATGGGCCCAGTGACCCCGAGAGCCAGGCACTCGTTGGCATTGATAACGCCAACCCCTTGCAGACGGTCACGCCAAATGGGTTGACCAGTAAGTAAGGCATCGAGTTCGTCGAGGCCCGAGGGCAGTGAGTCAATGAGCTTAAGGGTGTCGTCGCGCCAGCCGTCGGGCAGATCGGCCGCCACGCCACCAGGACGGATGTAGTTGTGGTTCATCCGAAGACCGGTGATCTTCTCGAACAAGCGCAGCGTTTCTTCGCGCATACGCCAGCCATAGATCATGGCTCCAACGGCACCCATATCCATTCCATTGGTTGCTTGGAACAACAAATGGGAGCTTATGCGGTTGAGTTCACACATAAGCATGCGGATGTAAACCGCACGCTCGGGAACTTCGATGCCTAAAAGCTTTTCGGTGGCCAGCGAGAAGGCCAGTTCGTTGAACAACGGCGAGACGTAGTCCATGCGGGTGACGTTGGTGCCACCTTGGAGGTACGTGAGGTTCTCGGCCGTCTTTTCCATGCCGGTATGGAGATACCCAATGACCGGCTTGGAGCGCAAAACCGTTTCGGCTTCCATCTCCAGCATGAGGCGTAACACGCCGTGGGTGCTGGGATGCTGCGGGCCCATGTTCATCAGCGTTCGCTGGTCGTCTGGGTTGCCCTGATTGTCGAGTCCCTTGGCCGCTTCGGCTTCGGTCATCCGCAAGACCGCACCGTCGCGAAGGCGTACCTTGGCGTCGTCGCCCCAACCGGTAATTTGGGCTTCTACTGCCGTCATGACCGCTCCGACGGGGATGCCTTGAACTGCACGGGAATCGATCCGATGGCGTAATCCTTACGCAACGGGTGACCTTCCCAATCGTCAGGCATCAAGATACGACACATGTCGGGGTGGTTTTCGAACGTGATACCGAACATGTCGAAGGCTTCGCGCTCCATGGCTTCGGCCCCGGGATACACGTCGAACAGCGACGCAATCGTGGGATCCTCTGCTGGCACCTGCACCCGGACCCGCATCCGAGTGTGGGCGACGTGGTTGATGAAACTGGCGACAACTTCGTAGCGTTCGGGTCGTACACCATCGGGGAGCACCCGGGTGTCATTGGTGAGGTAGTCAACAGCCCACACATCGATACACATGACGAATCCATCGGCCTTGAGCGCTTCAACAACTGCCACGTAGGTGGGCCGGTCGGGATGCAGAACCTGCTGGTCAAGGGACCAGGAAACGAGAGCACCGTACGCGGTCTCGGGCTCGGGGTTCGCTGCGCCAGTTTCGACAAGTTCGACAAGTTCTTCTTCGGCCACTTGTCCTACTTCGCCAGAACCATTTTGGTGGCCGTTTGGCCATCGCGTTGCTCGACGAGGATGCCTGCTCCACCGTCGGCCGACGCGTTACGTCGCTGAGTAATCTCGCCACTTTCGATCTTTTCGTGCAACGTCAAGATGGCGTGCATCAAGGTTTCGGGGCCCGGAGGGCAACCCGGTGCATAGACGTCAACCGGCACAATTTGGTCGACACCTTGCACGATGGCGTAGTTATTAAACATTCCGCCGCTGGATGCACAAACACCCATCGAAATGACCCATTTGGGTTCAGCCATCTGATCGTAAACCTGCCGAAGCACTGGTGCCATCTTCTGGCTCACACGCCCCGCGACAATCATAAGATCAGCCTGACGAGGCGACGCCCGGAACACTTCCATGCCATAGCGAGCTAGGTCGTAATGCGCTCCGCCGGTGGCCATCATTTCGATGGCGCAGCAAGCTAAGCCAAAGGTGGCTGGCCAGCAACTACGGGCCCGACTCCATTTGACGAGATCCTCGACCTTGGCAGTAACAAAATTGTGGTCGAGACCAGCAAGTCCGTCGTCAGGAACCCGGCCAACTTCGCCGAGAATAGGAAGCTTAGGCACGTTACGCCGCCCCTTCGGTGTTGTATCGGCCATCGAGGCCCACCCGACGAACGGTCGAAGGTATGGTCCGGTCGAGGTCTACCAGCGGTTTGTAGTCGTGGCGCTTTAGCGGTCCCCATTCGAGGGCACCATTGCCGATGAGGTAGACGAATGACTCAAATACCGCAACCATAAATATGCCCATGGCTACGAGTCCATACACACCCAACTGGCGAAAGACCACGGCCCATGGGTACATGAAGATCAGTTCGATGTCGAACACGATGAAGATCATGGCCACCAAAAAGAACCGGACCGGGAATCGGTGCGGTACTTCGTTTTGCGGAACAATGCCGCACTCGTAGGGATCGAGCTTGGCCTCGTGTTGTTGACGCGGAGCCAACAGCCGGGACGCAAAAATGCTGATTACCCCGAAGATGACCGCTAACGCGGCTAAAGCGAGAACAGGCAGGTACTGACCAAGCATGTTCACGCCCTCCAGCGTCGTGTGGAGGAACTCATCATCAGGCGCCCGCAGCGTACGTTTCTTGGGCCTCGACAAAGCGGCGGTCACGGGCGTGCAATGCTAAACAGCACGCCGCGAAAGCCAAGAACGAGCCGATGGCTATAAGCATCGTGGGCTGGCGGCGGTTCCCAAGATCACGAACCATGACCACGTTGATAATCGGCTGAGCTGAATCGGCCTCGGCGAACGCTGGTGCGGCCCCGGGCGCGGTTTGCTTCGCTACTACCGCCTGCACCTGAACCACCGTGTAGTTGGTGGGATGGCGCAAGGTAGCCAACTTGTATACGCGGTTGCTGAATCGATCCCAAACGTCGTTGCTAGCGCGGGCGTTCTTGCCGCCGCGTTGGTAGGTGTTAACGAAAATGAAGTCGCCCGTATCGCCGAAGACACCCTGCTCAACGAGGACAGCACCAGCCGAGGTCTGGGCTTCGCCAGCACCAGCCGCGTCGACGAGTAGCCAGTCTTCGAAGTTGAGGTCACCATTCGCGGTGGCTTCGTCCATAACGGCAGGAGCCAGTGCCGCTAGTTGGGTGAGCGTCATTTGCTCACTCTTGCGATTGGCATCGTCAATAGCCACGGCAATTCGATCGGCGAGCGCCGCATCATCCACATGACGTGGGTCCGCAGCAG
>CAWKZT010000124.1:0-5548 GCA_963854565.1 Acidimicrobiia bacterium | reverse complement strand
CCTGGTTTTGAGACGCGGGTTGTTGTGATTGGTCATGCTGCTTTGGATGCCGCGGGGTTTGGTGGTCGAGGCGGGCTTGGTGTCGTTCCCGGTTGTAGAACACTTCGATGTAGTCGAACAGGATTGCTCTAAGTTCGGATCGGGTGAGCTGTTCACAGCGAAGAATAGAAAGGTGGACCGGCAGTCGAGCTCCTACGGCCGTCTTCTGCCATCCGTTGAGCAGTCGTTGACTCTCGCCATGGAGGGACGGCTTAGCGCTGCTACAGAGTTAGGCTCTACATCTCGCGCCCATTCCGCATATCTCCGACGCTACTAAAGAGGTGCAGTTGGACTGAATAAGTCGGTGACCTTCGTTTATATCTTGTCGGGCTGAGAGGATTTGAACCTCCGACCTTCGGTCCCCCAGACCGACGCGCTAACCAAGCTGCGCCACAGCCCGTGGTGCGACGAATACCCTAACCGCACGAGCCACGAATGCGACCCCTAGAAGACCCCGCTTAGGGCAATAATCCCTTGTATCGCACGCCAACCCAGATAGATGCTCACACCAGCCACCAGCACCCAGAAATGCCAGGGCACGGTGTTGCGCTCCACCACAGTAACTGGGGCGTCCAGTGCCGTCTCGCACACCGGGCACGTGCCATCCACGTTCGCAGCATTGGGACTATAGAACTTGGCACAAGGGTCGCACCAGGGCATCTCAGCGGTATCTACGTGTGCCGGATGGCCATGATGGCAACATCATCATCGATCGGACCAGCCGCATAATCCCGGGCTACCTCGAGTAACTGCTTGCACAGAACATCTGGGCTGATGCCCGGATCGCGACGCATAACCGTGGCAATACGCTCTTCGCCAAATTGTTCGCCATTGCGCCGCACCTCGGACAAGCCGTCGGTGTACATCAACAACATGTCGTCTTCGCCCAGTGGAAGTTCGCGTGAGTAGTACTCGCCCTTGGGATCGAGCATCACCAGTGGTCCGGTGGCGGCCAGCGGATGAATCTCTCGTTCGTGCCAGAACATCGCCGCCGGGTGACCCGCCGATACATAACGAAGGGTCTTCGCCTCCGTATCGAATACGACGACCACCAAGGAAATGAACTCCTCGGTACGGTCGGTGTCGCTCATCGTGCGGTTGAGTTCTTCGAGTGCCTGAGCCGGATCACGAAACTCTCGAAGAAAGACCCGCAAAAGATATTTGGCCTGGAAGGCGGAAATTGACGACTCGACGCCATGCCCAGACACATCGCCGATCACCGCGGCCAGACGGGTAGGCGCCACGTGGAAAATGTCGAAGAAGTCACCGGCCATCAACCCGGAACCGGCCTGATAAACGCGACCAACTTCGAATCCACCAAAGGCAGGCAACACGTCAGGGGCCAAACGACTGGCCCATGCCTTGGGAGCGAGATCTTCCTGAGCTAAAGCTTCTTCGGCGCGACGCTCGACTTCGAAACGTGATTCGGCGGCCCTCGCATCGATTACCGCGTTACGGGCCCACACAACCGAGATGATGGCAGGTACCGCAACCAGACCAAACAGGCCAACCCAGGACCGACCCGACGTAAACGCCACGACAAGAATTGCGATAGCCAACAAGAAATACAGCAAGGTGGCGTGTGCTTCACGCCGAAAGGCCGACCGGGCAACCGTCAGCGCGTCGTCAAGTTGCTCGTTGTCCTCGTTGTCGCCGACCGCCGCGTTGACCTGATCTTCGAGGCGTCGGACAAACGTGTAGCGGAAACCAACCGACCGCGCCCATGCGCCAGCCGCAACGGCACACACCGCAGCAACTATGAGGAGAAGGCCAGTAACCATAGTCAGATGGTAGTTGCCCCAATGCCGTATAGGGGTTTCCACTCAAAAATGGTCTATTCGGACCGGCGACGAACCCTAATCTTGATTGGCGTGCTGCCGAGTTCAAATTCTTCGCGCAATGACCGCTCGAGATAGCGCAAATAGGTCGGATGCAGCTTGTGATTGGCGAAAAACGTGAAGGTAGGAGGGTTGGTAGCCCCCTGCAATCCGTACAGGACACGGGCTCCGTCCGGCGCACGATGCATGGCCTGAGCCTTACGGAGTACCTGGTTGACCTCGCGTGTTGGGATACGGGTGCTGTAGTCGCCAATAACTTCTTGCAGGGTTGGCAACAGACGCTTAACTCCCTTTCCGGTGAGCGCACTGATCTTGAGAATCGGGGCGTTGGCCAGAAAGTGCATCTTTTGTTCGATCTGATATTCGACCTCGCGCCGGTCCTCGTTGCTAGGTAGTTCCCATTTATTGAGCACAATGACTACCGGACAACCGGCGCCGTCGATACGTTCGGCGAGCCGCTGGTCTTGGTGGGTAATGCCATCGGTGGCGTCAATAACCAGCAGGGCTACATCGCAATAGTCCACGGTGGCCAAGGCACGAATCATCGAGTAATACTCAGTGTCGTCCTCGATACGGGCCTTACGTCGCATGCCGGCCGTATCGACCAGCTTGATCGTCCCGAATTCGGTTTCTATCAACGTATCGACACTGTCGCGGGTGGTCCCGGGCATGTCGTGCACAACGGCACGCTCGTCACCCACAAGTTGGTTGAACAAAGTGGACTTACCCACGTTGGGTCGGCCGACAATGGAGATAGCCAACATGTCGGCCTCGCCATTGTTAGCGGCGATATTCTCCGCTGCCATGTCGGCCTCGTCGAAGCGTTCGATTACGGCATCTAGTAGATCGCCCGTACCGCGGCTGTGAAGCGCACTGATAGGGAACGGCTCCCCCATGCCAAGGGACATAAGATCCCAGATGCCACTTTCGTGTTTGGCATCATCAACCTTGTTAGCCACAAGTAACACCGGGACACCGGTACGTCGCAAGACTTCGGCCACCTGCGCATCGGCATCGGTTGCTCCGACCGTTCCGTCGACGACGAACAACACCAGGTCGGCTTCGGCGATGCCCTCTTCGGCCTGGCGCGCAACTTTGCCATCGAGCTGATCGGCATCAGCTACCATCCAGCCGCCGGTGTCTACCACGGTGAAGTGACGGCCGAGCCACTCGGCCTCGACCGACTTGCGGTCTCGGGTGACGCCAGGGCGCTCCTCGACAATGGCTTCGCGACTACCGTAAATCCGGTTCATCAGCGTAGATTTGCCGACGTTTGGTCGGCCGGCAATTACAACAGTTGGAAGACTCATGAGACCAGCTCTACAGAGGTAGCAGACGGCTGGAGAGCGAGCGCTTCGCGCAGCGCAATGCCGTCGGTAGGAATAATTTCGACCGGCAGAGGAAGATCTGCAGGGGTTGTGCCGTCGAGGAACGTGTCACCAGACAAGCACACGTCAGGAAGCAGGTAACGGTGACCGGCGGGTTCGTTGGCCAGAACCCGTTGAAGATCGCTGCCAACCATCAGGCCAGCAACGCCAACATTGCCTCCAAAGAACTCGTTAGCGACCGCTATTACACGGACATCGTCTCGATCGAGTTCGGCGACCAGTTTGCGCAATGACTCGGCGGCCAGCGGACCCGTGAGGATGGCCACTGGGGCACTGGCACGCGGCATGATCGTGACCGCACCAGGCGCTCGGGGCGCCCGGTACCCCTCGGCCGGGGCGCCATCGACCCACGCAAAGAAACCAGCTCCGGGACGCTGGGCGTTCTCGGTCTCGCCGTGAAACTCAGCCTGGAAGGTGCGGACCATTCCGACACCGTCTTCGTACATCGCAAAACCTTCGTAGGTTTCGGAACTGGCGAACTCGCGGTCGGCCAACAGGTAATACTCGTCGGCCAAGAACACCATGCGTCGGCCCAACACTCGCAGGAAAATGTCCTGCCAATCCTCGACGGTTTCAACCACAACTACGGACTCTTCGCGAGTGTGGGCCCGCATGCGAGGTTCTGGGTTGAACTTGCTTACCCCTAAGGGCACCACACAGACGCTCGCCAGCTCGGGGAACCGGTCGAGAACCGAAGCCAGGGTGTCATCTAGCACCGCACCGTCATTTAAGCCGGGACACACCACAACCTGACCATGAACTTCGATACCGGCGTCCAAAAGCGCACGGAGCCAACGCAGAGTGGGCCCTCCCCTGCGATTGCGAAGCATTTCGTTCCGGGCATCTAAATCGATCGCATGAATGCTTACGTTGATGGGCGAAAGCCGTTCGTCTATCACGCGCTCAAGGTCTGCCTCGGTGAACCGCGTGAGTGTCGTGAAATTACCGTACAAAAACGACAGCCGGTAGTCGTCGTCTTTGAGGTAGAGGCTCTTTCGCATCCCGGGAGGCAGTTGATAGATAAAGCAAAATTCGCAATGATTGTCACACGTGCGAACCTGATCGAACAGAGCGGACTCGATATCGGCGCCCAAGGGTGCTCCGGCGGCCTTCTCAATGTCGACCGCGAACTCAAGACCACCGCGGCTGACGTCAATCACCAGTTCGGTCTCGTCTACCAGCCGTTGATACTCAAGAATGTCACGAGGGCGTTCGCCGTTGATCGCGACAAACTCATCCCCCACCACGATGCCAGCCTCGGCGGCAGCTGAGTCGGGAGTTACCCCGGTGACTCTTGGATACGACATAGCCCCCTAGGGTACAAGCGCTGTGCCATAGGGCTTCGGGTTCCGCTCAAATGTGTCCGAAGTCGCATAGCCTTGCGGTATGGCTGTTGACAAGATCTTGCTGGCCGCTCCCCGCGGGTTTTGTGCCGGCGTCGAGATGGCCATCAAGGCACTGGGGTGGATGGTTCGCACCTTCGACGAGCCGGTGTACTGCTACCACGAAATAGTTCACAATGCCCGCGTTGTAGAACGCTTTGAGTCCCTCGGCGTAACCTTCGTCAACGACATCACCGAGGTGCCCGCAGGTTCGCCGGTCATGTTGTCCGCCCACGGATCGGCCCCCGAGGTAGTCACAGCGGCCGCTGCTACCGGTGGTTTCGCGGTGGATGCCGTATGCCCGTTGGTTACCAAAGTCCACCACGAAGTCAAGGTTCGCGCCGCACGCGGCTACCGCATTGTGTACGTCGGCCACGAAGGCCACGAAGAAGCCGAAGGGACGATGGCCGTCGCTCCCCTGTCCATCTCACGAGTTGAATCAGTGGCCGAAGTTGCCGCTCTACCGGAGTTTGACGAACCCGTGGCACTGCTCGCCCAAACAACACTTAGTCACCGAGACTGGGAAAGCATCGCCGCCGCCGCCCAAGATAGGTACCCAGAAATGTGGACGCCAGGCCGAAGCGACCTCTGTTTCGCGACCACCAATCGCCAGTCGGCGTTGCTCGCCATCGTCGATCGATGCGACGCCATGGTTGTCGTTGGCTCAGCCAACTCTTCCAATACCACGGCTCTGGAGAGCCTCGCCATCGAAGCAGGGTGCCCACGGGTGCTCCGAATCAACGCCGCCAGCGAACTCCCCGATGACCTCAGCGGCAAGGTGGGCCTCACTGCGGGCGCATCAGCTCCCGAAGATCTCGTGCGGCAGGTCATCGATGCGCTTGCGCCGCTCAACGGTGTCGAAGAAATTACCGTTACTGAAGAGCAAGAGTACTTTCCACCG
>CAWKZT010000123.1:0-5556 GCA_963854565.1 Acidimicrobiia bacterium | reverse complement strand
TCAAATACGCCGTGGGTGGAGGGGTAGGTAACCATGGCTGCGCCGAGATGTTCGGCGTGTTGGTCGGCCAGTTCGGCCAGGTGATTCATGTCGATGTTCCCGTCGGCGCCGGTGTTGACCACCACGACCTTCATGCCTGCCATGACGGCACTAGCGGCATTGGTGCCGTGGGCAGAAGCCGGGATGAGACAAATGGTGCGTTCGTTCTCGCCGCGAGACTGGTGGTACGCGCTGATCGCAAGTAGCCCAGCCAGCTCTCCCTGTGATCCAGCATTGGGTTGGAGTGAGACCGCGTCGTAGCCTGTGATCTCGACGAGATCGGCGGACAGTCCGTCGATGAGTTCTTGGTAGCCCGCGGTCTGGCTGGCTGGGGCAAACGGATGAATGTCGGCGAACTCGGGCCAAGTGATGGCCTCCATCTCGACGGCCGCGTTGAGCTTCATGGTGCACGAGCCCAGGGGGATCATTGATCGGTCAAGGGCAATGTCGCGATTTACCAGTCGACGAAGGTACCGAAGCATCTGCGTTTCGGAGCGATGGCGTTGGAAGACTCCGGCGGTACAGAACTGTGAGGTGCGCGCCAGAGGATCAGGGATCGAGGGATTCGCTGCGGCGAACGCATCAGCAATGTCGACGTCAAGGGCAAAGGCATGGAGTAAGTCGTCCACAGTTGCGGCGGTCGACGTCTCGTCAAAGGTAACGCCAACCGTGTCGGCATCGATGCGACGGATGTTGTAACCCGCGCCAAGAGCTGCACCCACGAGACTGTCGGCGTTGCCCGGACTAGTCACAGCAACAGTGTCGAAGAAATGGTCGCTCACTACTGTCAGATCGTGGGTGCGACAAGCATGTGCGAACGTGCCAGCCAGCTTGTTGACCCGAGTGGCGATGGAGCGGAGGCCGTCGGGGCCGTGGTAGACGGCGTACATGCTGGCGATAACCGCCAGAAGCACCTGTGCGGTACAGATATTGCTGGTGGCCTTCTCGCGGCGGATGTGTTGCTCGCGGGTCTGCAGTGCGAGGCGAAGGGCCGGGCGACCATGGGCATCGACGGACTGACCAACAATACGACCCGGCAGCGACCGCTTGTAGTCCTCGCGTGTGGCCATGAATCCGGCGTGGGGACCGCCGTACCCAAGCGACACACCGAAGCGTTGGGCCGACCCGACCGCAACATCGGCTCCCGCGCTACCGGGGGATTCGACCAAGGTAAGACCAAGCAAGTCGGTGGTTACCGCGACCAAGATTGCGGCATCGTGCGCGGCGGTCGCAATTGGGCCGATGTCACGGATGCCCGTCGCCGAGCCGAACTGGGCCAAGAGCATCGCAAAGGTGCCTTCGGGCATTTCGCCGCTGGGATCGCCGACAACAACCTCGATGTCGATGGGTGTGGCCCGTGTTTGTAGCACGGCAATGGTCTGGGGATGGCAGGACTCATCGACGAAGAAGACTGCGCCTTTGTTCTTCTTGTTCACCCTCTTGAGCAAGGTCATGGCTTCGGCTGCAGCCGTTGGCTCGTCGAGCATCGACGAGTTGGCGACAGGCAGTCCGGTCAGGTCGCCGACCAAGGTCTGGAAGTTGAGTAGCGCTTCGAGGCGCCCCTGGGAGATCTCGGGTTGATAGGGCGTGTAAGCCGTATACCAACCAGGGTTCTCCAGCAGATTACGGCGCAGCACAGCCGGCATAATCGTGTTGGTGTAGCCCATGCCCAGCAGGGTAGTAACTACCTGATTTTTGGCGGCGATGGACCGCAGACTGGATAAGACGTCTACTTCGCGACTCGACGGACCGACATCCATTGGTTCGGTTAGACGAATGGAGCCAGGCACGGCCGCATCGACCATTGCCTCCATCGTGTCGAACCCAATAGCGGCCAACATCGTGGCCGTTTCGACGGGGGTAGAGCCAATGTGACGAGGGATGAATTCGCCGTGGTCCAAAAGGTCATCAAGCGAGTCAGGAACATGATTAGTCATCAACGAAGAAACCTAGCCGACTAGTCAAGTAAATAGTGGCTCGGCCGGGTAGAGACATGCCTAATAAGAATCGAAGAAACGTTCGCCGTTAAGAAGCGTCGGCTAAGGCCTGCCAAATCTTGTTCGGGGTGCACGGCATATCGATGTGATCGACACCAAGATGACGAATAGCATCTATCACCGCGTTGTGGACAGCAGGGGTCGAACCAATGGAGCCGGACTCACCGATGCCCTTGGCCCCGATGGGGTTCTGGAATGTTGCAGTCACCTGCTCGATCCGCTCGAACGACGGGAACTCGCTTGCCGCCGGCATGGCGTAGTCGGTCAAGTTGCCGGTGAGCAGGTTGCCCTGTTCGTCATAGACGACCTGTTCAAACAGCGCCTGTGCGGCACCTTGCGCGATACCGCCGTGGATTTGACCTTCGGCCAACAATGGGTTGAGAATCACACCACAGTCGTCTACCGCAACGTGACGCAGGTAGTTAACGGCACCGGTTTCGGTGTCGACCTCGACCACAGCGCAATGCGCACCGAACGGGAACGTGGACCCTTTCTGCTGGAACGAAGAACCGTCGCCGGTGAGCACGTCGTCCGAAGCAGCGGCAACCGAGACCCAATCCACCGAAACAGCCGGAGTGCCCACAACATGGAACACGCCACGGTCAACATCGAACACAACGTCAGAGGCTGCGGCCTCTAGTGATGCGGCCGCGGCGTCGATAGCGATAGAGACGAGGTTCTCCGAAGCGGCCTTGATGGCCGAACCAGCGAGCTGCACCGAACGGGATCCGCCGGTAACGCTTTCCGAAGGAATTTGACTGGTGTCACCCATGACAACGGTTATGGCGTCAATATTAATGCCAAGTTCGTCGGCGACAAGCATGGCCCAGCTAGTCGCGTGACCTTGACCGTAAGCCTGGGACCCACTGCGGGCAATTACGCTGCCATCGGTTTGCAACTCAACAGTGCCAAATTCGCCACTGCCACTGTCTTCAGCGAAACCGGTGATCTCCACATAGGACCCAATTCCTAGGCCAAGTTGTAAGGTGTCGCCCGCTTCGCGCCGGCGAGCCTGTTCTGCTCGTAGATCGTCGTAGCCAACGGCCTCTAGGGCCAGACGCAGAGACTCGGGATAGTCGCCTACGTCGTATGGCGTACCGGTTGATGTGGTGTGCGTGGTCTCAAATCGGGGCAGCAGATTGAGGCGGCGAAGCTCGCCAGGATCCATGTCGATCTCTGCGGCATACAAATCGATGGCGCGTTCGAGCGCGGCAGCAGCCTCGGGTCGCCCTGCGCCGCGGTAAGCGCCGACTGGTGTGGTGTTCGTGGCGAATGCCTTGGCCGAGAACTCGGACCGGTCGAAGTCATAGACGCCACTGAGCATCAAGAAACCCGACCCGATGAGCACCGCACCCGCGTTGGGGTAGGCACCCGCATCCTGGCGAGTGTTAATACGCCAATCGGTGATGTTGCCATCTTTGGTTCCGCCCATAGTGATGTGTTGTTCCAAGCCGCGTCCGTGCACCATGGCGGTGAGGTTCTCCGACCGCATTTCGGTCCACTGCACACCACGGCCAACGTGGCGAGCAATGGCGCCCATCAGCAGTTCTTCGCAGTGAGGCCCGCCCTTGGCGCCGAAACCGCCTCCCACATCGGGGACGATAACTCGGATCTGATCCTTGGGGATATCCAACAGGGCGCTGACGGCGGCGCGGAAACCTCCGCCGCCCTGGCTGGATGCCCAGATGTTGAGCTGGTCACCTTCCCAAACGGCGTAGGCCGACAGCGTCTCTATAGGAATAGGAGCCACGCGCTGATTTACCCAAGTGCGTTCGATGACTACTTCACATGAGTCAAAGTCGGTGCTTCCGAACTGGCCAATGGCATGGAGTTCGTTGGAGTCGGTGCCGTCATAGAGCAATACATCGCCGGCCGCAGACTGTTCGAGTGTTACCACAGCATCGAGCGGCTCAATGTCAACAAACACTAGTTCAGCAGCATCAACGGCCTGAGCAAGGGTCTCGGCCACAACGGCACAGATGGGCTCGCCCACAAAGCGAACCTTGCCGACAGCCAGCATGGGTCGGTGCGACTCGGGTGGGACTTCGCCCCACGGGGCCGGAACCCGGCCTGTTTCTAGGTCAGCAGCGGTCAGTACGGCCAGAACGCCCTCGCTTGCTAACGCGTCATCGAGATCAATCGACTGGATGGTCCCATGGGCAATAGTCGAGCGCACATACACCACAACAGCTGTTCCAGGAGGAACAACGTCGGCAACATAGGTGCCCCCAACGGTAAGCATGGCGGCGTCTTCGCGACGTAAGACTCGGTTTCCTAGGTATCCCATGATGCTCCTTGGGGCAGTAAGGGGGAGGTGAAGATGTTGACCATGCCTGAGCGTCGAAAGGTCGATGGTGTGCGCTCAGCACAAGGCGATGGTAGACCCACCAGCACCGATAGATGCTATTCGGTGACTGTTTCCGCGGTGTCTTCCTCCGCCGTATCGGCAACAGTTTCGTAGGTCGGCGGCGTCGGAACCGGCGTAGGTTCCGAAACGAGGCCATCTGGGTAGGGCCATGGGTTGGGGATACAACCGTCGAGAGCAATGCTCTGTTGTTGCATAATCGGCGCCAACTGCCCTGCAGCTGCACATTGACGATGACCCGTGCCAAACACCTGGTGGCCGATCTCATGGTTGATTACCCATGTCCGGTAGGTCTCGATATCTGCGGTCCAACCAGCCGAAGCGGTCTCCCAGCGGATGAGATTAATAGCGATCACGTCGTTTATGGCACACGACAATTGGCCAATAGTTTGCATGGGCGAGCAAAGCGCATCGGTGGTCTCGGGTGAGGCCACCACAATCTGAAAGTCGCCATCACGCTCGATACGTACCAGTGTTAGGTCATCGGCGGCCGCCCAACTTCGAGGGTCGGCCAACGCCTCATCGACCACACGGGCAAAGGCGGTGGCTGTTACCCCAATGCCATCCTCGACAGCGACCGAAAACGTAACCTCATTTTCGACATCGATTGATGAGCCGAAGCGGATAGGGCCGGTGAGCGCTCCGGTGTAAGTACCCGACCCACCAATCTCAATATCGGCCTCGGACCGGTCGCCTATGCCCGGAGTAGGTACAACGGTGGGTGTAGCCGCTGCCTCGGCATCGGCGAGTTGTTCAGCGGCGGTGGGACCCGCTGTAGCATTAGCGGTAGCTGGCGCCGAGGCGCCATCGGGATTATCGTCCCCGCCGCCCAGAAATACGACAACGCCTAGCGCCAAAAGTGAGACCGCTCCCAGAGTTGCGATGCGCTTGATTTCCCGATTGGTGTAGCGCATGAGCCGTCAGGCCGCCGGTTAAACCGATGCGGCAAGCAGGCCAGCGACGAACTCGCGGATGCCTTTGTCGAGTTCATGTTCTTGAAAGGACTGTGCCGCTATGACGTTGGCGCCCCGTGCGGAAACAGCTGCGGCCATGGTGTCGAGTGACTTTTTGGGGTTCCACCGATAGGTGCAGAACACCGCGGCCCGTTTGCCCTGGATGGCAGGAAAGTTCTTGATCTTGGCCATGCCAGCCGGC
>CAWKZT010000122.1:0-5576 GCA_963854565.1 Acidimicrobiia bacterium | reverse complement strand
CGCACTGCTCACACTCCGAGAACGATAAAAGGGGGAGGCGGGGTGACTTTGTTTCGGGTTAATCGAACTGGTGTTCTGTAGGGTGAGTTGATGGGGTGGCGTAATCCACCGGTCCCTTGGTCCGAACTCGAACGTCGACTTTCCGATAAACGCGCCCATCGCGAGACAAAGCCCCCTGGTGATGGTGGTGATAGTCCGGCTTGGGCTCGAACGCGCGAGACCTATGTGGCCCCCGAGGTAGAACAGGGCCAATCGACAACTCGTTATGCCGAACTGCACTGTCATACCAACTTCAGCTTCTTGGACGGAGCGTCTCACCCCGAAGAGCTAGTAGAAGAAGCGGTCCGTCTTGGACTCGAAGCCTTGGCCGTTACTGATCACAATGGGTTCTATGGGGTAGTTCGGTTTGCCGAAGCGGCCCGTGAACATGACTTAAAGACGGTCTTCGGCGCAACGGTTACTTTCCATCCGGGCGATCTCACCGCCGCTAGCGATAATCCAGTGGGTGCAGAAGATCCGCTTGGGGTTCGACGTCGCAACGAAGCATCGACCATGGCACTGCCGGCAAAACTTTGGCCCGGGCAGCAAGCCTTTCGTACCGATGTCTTGCCGCAGTGTGTGATCTTGGCTCGCGACCCAAAGGGGTACGCGCAGCTGGGAACAGCCATCAGCGAAGCTCAACTGGCGGGTTCAAAAGGCAAACCCAAAATGTTGTTCACCGATCTGCAGGCGTTTGGTCAAGGGTCAGCCAAGGGACACTGGTTGGTACTTACCGGCGATGAACAAGGGTGGTTGCCATCGACTTGGGCCAGGCAAGGCGAAGCCGCCGCTGCTCGGGTACTAGAGCAACTGGTCCAAGCTTTTGGTCGCAACAACGTGGTGGTCGAGCTGTGGGATCACGGGCATCCCCTCGATTCCACGAGAAACGATGCGCTGTATGCGATGGCCCAAAAGGTCGGGGTACAAGCGGTGGCTACTAACGCGGTGCGCTATCACGCCCCACTACGTCGCCGGTTAGCGACGGCGATGGCTGTCGTGCGTGAACGGCGGTCACTTAACGAGGGGGAGGGATGGTTGCCGGCGGCGGGTATGGCCCATTTGCGATCAGGCGACGAGCAAGCATGCTGGTTTTCTCGCTATCCCGGGGTGGTCGAACGGGCCGCAGATTTGGCCCTGGATTGTGCTTTTGACTTGCGATTGGTGGCGCCAAATTTGCCCCCGTTTCCTTGTCCCGAGGGGCATGACGAGATGTCGTGGCTACGAAAAATTACCGAGCAAGGGGCTTTGAATCGTTACGGACCCCGGGGTAACGAAAAGGTGCCTGGGGCCTATAAACAGATCGATCACGAACTGCTGATGATCGACCAGTTGGGGTTTCCGGGTTACTTCTTGATCGTCTGGGACATCGTTGCTTTTTGTCGTGCGGCCAACATTTTGTGCCAGGGTCGGGGCTCAGCGGCGAACTCGGCGGTTTGTTATGCCATTGGGATTACTAATGCCGATGCCGTGGGATTGGGGTTGTTGTTCGAACGATTTCTCTCTCCCGAGCGGGATGGTCCACCCGACATTGATCTTGATATCGAGAGTGGGCGTCGCGAAGAAGCCATCCAATATGTGTACAACAAACACGGTCGTCGCCATGCCGCACAGGTGGCCAATGTCATTACCTATCGCACCCGATCAAGTCGGCGCGATATTGCGAAGGCATTAGGTGACGCCGCCGAAACACATGAGGCAACCGAGGCACTCGAATACGAAATTGAGAATTTTCCCCGACACCTAGGCGTGCATTCCGGGGGCATGGTTATTTGTGATCGTCCGGTAATCGAAGTTTGCCCGGTGGAATGGGCCACTAAAGCGGACCGCACGGTGTTGCAGTGGGATAAGCAAGATTGTGCTGCCACCGGCTTGGTGAAATTCGATTTGCTTGGTTTAGGAATGCTCACGGCGCTGCATGGAGCTTTTGACTTGGTGGCCGATCACCACGGTGTTGTCGTAGATCTGGCCACGATCCCGCAAGACGATGCCGTTTACGACATGTTGTGTGAGGCCGACTCGATTGGGGTGTTTCAGGTTGAGTCTCGGGCGCAGATGGCCACGTTGCCAAGGCTGCGACCGCGCACGTTCTATGACCTAGTCGTCGAAGTCGCCCTCATCCGTCCTGGGCCCATTCAAGGCGGATCGGTGCACCCCTACATTCGTCGTCGTAATGGCGAAGAACCAGTGACCTTTCTTCATCCGTTGCTGGAACGTTCCTTGGCCAAGACCCTGGGTATTCCTTTGTTTCAGGAACAACTGATGCAGATGGCGATTGATGTGGCGGGGTTTAGTGCATCCGAAGCAGACGAACTTCGTCAGGCAATGGGGTCAAAGCGCAGCGCCGAACGTATGGACAGGCTTCGTGAACGATTCTTTGGGGGCATGGCCGAACGGGGGCTCATTGGCGATCTTGCGGTTCAGGTGTGGGAGAAGTTGGCCGCGTTTGCCAACTTCGGTTTTCCCGAGAGCCACTCGGTGAGTTTTGCTTATCTGGTTTATGCCAGTGCGTGGATCAAGTGCCACTATCCGGCCGCGTTCTGTGCGGCTTTAATAAACGCCCAACCCATGGGTTTTTATAGCGTGCACACCTTGGCCCAAGATGCTCGCCGACATGGGGTCAAAGTGCATACACCCGATCTCAACTTGTCGTCGGCTGATTCGGCCATCATTGGGTCAAAGCAATGTCCGGAACTTCGACTGGGGTTGGCCTCGGTGCGCAATGTTGGTGACGACGTTGCGGCCATGATTGTTGCTGCTCAGCCCTATGTTTCGATCGAAGATCTCCGTCGCCGAGTTGGCCTCTCGCGCAAGGTGCTCGAATCTTTAGCAACGGCCGGGGTCTTTGATTGTTTTGGGATTGATCGTCGGGCCGCTTTGTGGGCGGCAGGGGCAATGTCGCAAGTGCACAATGATCGATTGCCCGGAATTGTTACTGGGGTCCACGCGCCGCAACTGCCGGGCATGTCGGATCAAGAATTGGCCCTCGCCGACTTGTGGGCTTCCGGGGTTGCCCCTGATGGGCATCCAACCAAGTTCTTACGAGCGGATTTGGGTAAGCGCGGGGTTGTGCCAGCGGATGCCCTGTTGACCCATCCGCTGGGCGGAAAGTTATTGGTTGCGGGCATTGTTACCCATCGACAGCGGCCAGCTACCGCTGGGGGCACCACATTTTTGAATCTCGAAGACGAGTTCGGGCTCATTAACGTCATCGTGTCCAAAGGTTGTTGGAAGCGCTTTGCCGAGGTGGCCGAGACTGCTCCAGCTGTTTTGGTTCGTGGCCGTCTTGAACGAAACGAAGGCGTGGTTAATGTGATCGCCGAGCACCTTGAGATTCTTCCTATTACGGGGGCACCCCGGTCGCGTGATTTTCGGTAATCTGGCGCAGTTTCGTAAGTATTGACGGGCAGAGGGCGATCTATCGGCGAGACTAGAGGTTCTATGGCCGCCTCCACCCGACATCGCATCACCGTCGGTCCTGTCGCGTTTGTTCGTCAGGTGTTCCGTCGGTTGCTGGGACCGGACAGACGGGGTCTGAGTCAATCGCTGTTGGCGCTTTCGATTCTGGCCATTGCCACTGTTGGTGCCGGTCTAGTTCTGGGCCACGGGACGGAACGCCTCGACGAACTTCCTGGCCTGCTTTTGCTGGTGCCCGCGGCGATCGCTCTACGGGGCAACATCTTTGGGGCCCTGGGTAGTCGCCTCGGGACCTCGATCCATACCGGAAACTATCGGTTGAGTTTGCGGTTCGAGAGCGTGGTCGGCGCCAATGTTTGGGCCTCAGTTGTGTTGACTTTTGTGGTGTCGGCTGTCGTGGCGGTCGGGGCAAAGGCGGCGGCGGTGATCTTTGGACTACCCGACACAATGACGATTCGGCAGTTCTTGGTGATCTCGGTGTTGGGCGGACTGATGGCTTCGGTGGTTGTGCTTCTTGTCGCGCTAGCACTGACTTCTGGATCAGTTCGTTACGGCTGGGATCCTGACAATGTGACCGCTCCACTGGTGACAGCAGCCGGCGATTTGGCGACGCTGCCGGCCCTTCTCATTGCTGGCACATTGGTCACACATTCCACTATTGTTGATGTCACTTCGGTGGGAGTTGTTGCGATAACGCTGGTGGCCTTGGCCATGACTATCTTTCGGGCACCACGGCTGTTGCGTCTCATTGTTATGGAGTCGATTCCGGTTCTCATCGTGGCCGGTCTTCTCGATCTAGTAGCCGGAGTCACCGTTGAGAAACAGCTCGTTGATCTTCAACTGTTCCCTGCTCTGTTGGTTTTGTTGCCGGGGTACCTTGCGGCCGCTGGCGCCCTAGGCGGGATCTTGTCGAGCCGTCTTTCTAGCAAGCTTCACTTGGGTCTTCTTGTTCCAACCGCCCGACCGTCTAACGCGGCGTGGTCCGATGTTGGGGCCACCTTCGCCCTAGCGGTACCTGTGTTTGGGCTTGTAGCTATAGCTTCGCACTATGGGTCTTCTTGGTCAGGGCTCGCCTCACCAGGGGTCGGCGACATGGTTTCGGCTGTTCTTATAGGTGGCGTTATTGCCACCGC
Organism: Acidimicrobiia bacterium; assembly: GCA_963854565.1. GTDB lineage: Bacteria > Actinomycetota > Acidimicrobiia > Acidimicrobiales > JAHEJN01 > CAWKZT01. Next base: position 990 of record CAWKZT010000122.1, on the reverse strand, counting down.
GATCGTGGTCATGGTTGCGTACTACGGCACCATTGCGGCCGTGCATTTCGGTGCAGATCCCGACACTTACGGCATCCCGCTCGTTACTTCGGTACTCGACCTGGTGGGCGCGTTCACTTTCGTTCTAGCCATCAACTGGGTGGTGTTCTAAATGCTTCGCATTTTGCGGAGATTTAGTTTTCAAAATTTGTTAGTTTCACTAAGGATGTCTGATGGATGACCGACCCCGAAATTTAAGAACAATGCTCGCCGAGGCTAAAGACCTCAGTGAACTCATGGTCGACCTTGCCTACGGCGCGGTGTTTTTCGACGATGTCGATATGGCTGAAGAGGTCGTCGAACTCGAAGACGACATGAACGAACTCGCGCAGGACATGCGACGGGTATGCATTCTTGCGGTACGTCAGCCTCGCGAGGCCGAAGGCATGTCTTCGGTCCTTCGTGTGGTCACAGCAATCGAACGCATTGGTAACGATGCGGTATCAATCGCCCGCATCGTTACTCACAAGGTGGGTATCCCTCCACAACTGCTCGCCGATTTGGCTGAGGCCGACGAAATTTCCCATCGCGTCACCGTGGTGGCCGGTTCGGCTATGCACAACCAGACACTGGCCACGCTCCAACTTCCTGTTGCCACCGGTACCCGCGTGATGGCCATCAAACGGAACCAAATATGGATTACCGACATCGGCGGGGCAACCGTTGTGGGGGCCGATGATGTTCTCCTTGTACGCGGCGGTCCAGACGGTATTGCGCCGGTGCGCTCCATGGCAGGAGCGCCGGTTTGGGAACCCGTCGTATCGGAAGATGCATGGCTCTCTGATCTCGATCGGTCCGTCGACGTGTTGGTCGAGATGAAGGATCTATCGGAAACTGCGGTCGGCTTGGCTTACTCGGCCATGGTGATGAACGACCTCCGGTTGGCGGCCGAAGTGCGTCAACTTGGTGCCCGACTCAACGAGATGAACGACAAACTCGAACTCTGGGTAC
>CAWKZT010000121.1:0-5629 GCA_963854565.1 Acidimicrobiia bacterium | reverse complement strand
ATCATCGCGCGCCGAGGGGTTGACCACATCGTTGGCACCGATAATGAGCACTACATCGGTCAGCGGGAACTTTGGATTGGACTGATCGAGATCGAGCAGAACGTCATAGTCAACATCTGCTTCGGCCAACAACACATTCATATGACCAGGCATTCGTCCGGCCACGGGGTGGATGGCGTACTCCGTAACGACACCCTTTTCGGCCAGCGCTGAGGCAAGGTCGCGCACCGCGTGTTGGGCTTGAGCCACGGCCAAGCCATAGCCCGGCACCACCATTACCTTTTCGGCGTACGCCAAGGCGATGGCAACGTCGTCAGGGGTGGCACGGTTGACCGGTTTGTCACTCATTTCGCCGCTAGTGCCGCCATCGCCCCCGAACCCGGAGAACAACACGTTGGCCAACGTCCGGTTCATGGCCTCGCCCATCTGCAACGTGAGAATGAGACCAGCTGCGCCAACCAGAGCACCACCAATAATGAGCGCCAGGTTGCCGATGATGAATCCTGCCGTAGCCGCAGCAACACCAGATAAGGAGTTGAGTAAAGACATAACTACCGGCATGTCGGCGCCGCCAATAGGAAGTACCCCGGTAACGCCGATGATTAAGAACAAGCCAGCAAGGAACCAGTACGGCGCCCCAGCATCGCTAGCTACCGCCCACGTGCCTAGAGCAACGCCACCGGCCATGAGCGCGGCGTTGAACCACGGGCCACCCGGCATGGCAACAGGGGTGCCACTAATAAAGCCCTTGAGTTTGCCGTAAGCCACAAAGCTTCCGGTGAAGGTAATCGCGCCAATAGCGATGGAGAGGGCCACGACAATGGACGTTTCGGTTTCGAACGAGCCGCCCGACTCGTGCACCGCTGCAGCAGCAACGAGAGCAGAAGATGCGCCACCGAAACCATTAAAGGCGGCAACCAATTCGGGCATTCCGGTCATTTCGACCTTGGTTGCGAACATGACGCCGATAGCTGAACCCACCACAATGCCGACGATGATCACCCACCAAGTGATTTTGGTATCGAGGTCGATCAGGTCGCCGACCACCACAACGGCGGCCAACAACATGCCAACGGAGGCCAATTGGTTGCCTCGACGCGCTGTGCGCGGCGAGCCGAGGCCCTTAAGGCCGACAATAAACAGCACACCAGCAGCCAGATAGAGAAGGCGAATCATGACTTGCCTCCTGGCTTCTTCTTGAACATATGCAACATGCGATCAGTCACAAGAAAACCGCCCACCACATTAATAGTGGCAAACGTGATGGCCAAGAAGCCAAGAGTCGCCGCAACGGCTCCGTTACCCGTCCCACCCGCGATAATGGCCCCCACGATGGTGATGCCGGAGATGGCGTTGGCCCCGGACATCAAAGGTGTGTGCAAGGTGGGCGGGACTTTGGCGATGACCTCGAAACCAATGAATGAGGCGAGGACGAACACCACAATGCCTTCAATAAATTCGGGACTCATACGGATTCCTCCGAAGTGCTGATGGGTTCTTCGGTCGGCGGTGGTGCGGCGGTGGCGAGTGGCTCGAGCCCCATTGCTGACCGGGTGCGCTCGTTGACTATTGCACCGTTGTGGCTGATGACACACGGCCCAACAACCTCATCGTCGAGTCGGATGCTTGCTTCGTTGGGAGCGTCGTCGTCGGTCGGTCGCATTCGGTTGACAAGCTCTTGCACGTTGCGGGCGTACATCGCACTGGCGTCGGTCGCCACACGGCTAGCAAGATCCGACGGCCCGTAAATACGAACGCCGTTGACTTCGACGACCTCGTCGAGAACCGAACCTTCGACGTTGCCACCGCTTTTCGCCGCCATGTCGATGACTACCGAACCGGGGGCCATGCGCTCGATAACGTCGGCATTAATCAGCCGAGGAGCGGCCCGGCCTGGAATCTGGGCGGTAGTAATGACCATGTTGGATTGGGCAACGTAGTCAGCGAGGATCGCCTGTTGTTGGGCGGCGGTCTCGTCGTCGACTTCTTTGGCGTAACCGCCGTCGTCGCCAGCCTGGGTCGGTGCCTCTACAAATCGAGCCCCCAAACTTTCGACCTGTCCGCGGGTTTCGGGCCGGACATCATAAGCGTGCACTTGCGCACCAAGTCGTTTGGCGGTAGCAATGGCCTGCAACCCCGCCACACCGACGCCTAAGATCAGGACCCTTGATGGCTTGATTGTGCCCGCGGCGGTAACGAGCATCGGAATGAGTTTGGGAGACTCTGTGGCGGCCATGAGGACTGCGGCGTAGCCCGCGGCGGTGGCCTGAGATGACAACACATCCATCGCCTGAGCCAAGGTGGTCCGAGGGACGGCTTCCATGGCCACGGAGCTGATTTTGCGGGCATTGCATGACGCGATGAGATCAGTACCAACGAAGGGATTGAGCAGCGACGTGAGGATGGCACCCTCAGGGATTAAGGCAATCTCGTCTTGCGTTGGGGGGCCTACCCGAATCACCAGTTGGGCATTGTGAGCTTCGGTAGTGCTCGCCACGATGCGGGCTCCGGCAGCGATGTATGCCTCGTTGGTGTAGCCAGCGGCGGTACCTGCATCGGACTCGACGTGGACATCCCAGCCCCAATCAACGAGTACCTTGACTGATGCCGGGACGGCACCAACGCGGCGTTCTTTGTTTGCCCGCTCGCGTGGCACACCAATTTGCATAAGCTGACCGTACCGTCTCACCCGACAGACCACTGTTGGGTATACGGATGTGTTATGTGCGGGGGGCGAGGAAGATTCCTGATCGCGGTTTAGGAGAAAAGAAGCTGCTTTTCGGGGGCAGAATTTCGCCGCGGTCAGCTGTCGCCGCGATTGCCTCTACTGGAGTGGGTGCCAACAACAATCCGATCGCTCCAAGGCGGTCGCATTTGTCGGCCAGGGCAAGGGGGCCAGCTGACCCTGTCAGGTGGTTGAGGCGGGGGTCGCTGCTCGGTGAGGTGATGCCGAAAACTGGGGCAATGACGTCGTCTTGGAGCCACTGTACATCAAGCACATCGACCCGACGGTTGGGGCTGAACCGGTACCAACCTCCGGCCACGTACAACCCAAATTCGCCTGGAGATTGGGGCTCGACATGGTCCATATCGGTCGGCACGGGTTCCAACCCGTGGGCCGTCATTGCGGCCAGGACATCCTTGATAGATAGATCGGTAACGACGGTGCGGTGGAAGGCGAATGTCTGCATTTGCGAAGCGGGAAAAATGGCCACCAGCGTTTGATGATGCAGACCAGGCTGGCCCGGGTTATTGCGCTCGAGGTTGTCTCGATGCCGAAGAGCAGCGGCCAGGCGATGGTGTCCGTCGGTTACATGCAGTTTTGTGTCCGCAAGATCGGCGGCGGCCGCGTGGGCCAATACATCGGGCACCCGCCAGACCATCTGATGAAGCCGGCCGGCACCCATAAAATCTAGGATCGGTTCGGCATGGCCGGTCTTGTCGATGACTTCGATGAGCGTGTGCTCAGAATTTGTAGCCATTGCTACCGGGCTGGAGTTCACGCCGACCACACGCAACGCCAAAGCCAACTGATCTTCTCGGTCGGTACGGGTCCGTTCGTGGGGCAAAATCTGACCATTGTCCATGCCCACAAGATCAATGTCAGCGACGAGGGCGGTTTGGACATGTTCGCCGGTGTCTAGCCGATAAAGGAACATCGCCGAACCGTGATGGGTGAACGCCCCTGCCTGTCGGAGTCGATCCAGCGCCTTCCGGTTCTCCTGGGCGATCTCCTCCGGCGTCAGTTCGCGAACCATGTCGAGGTCCGATGAGCGGGTGATGTGCAGGTAGCTATCGGGGTGAGCCTCGGTATAAGCGTGTCGCTCCGCGGCGGTGAGCGCATCGTTAGCAGGAGAAACGACACGCTCGGCCCATGATGCGTTAACAACGGATCCGTCAAATGGTCTAATCACAACGCCTATGCCACACGCCAATCGTCGTCATGTCAAGGCAACAGGATACGATATTTGTAGCTACCCAGCAGGAAGTTCCTATGGCTATTGTCGTTGCGCCAGAAAAACCGTTAACACTTAAAGATGTGATCGACGTTATTCCGTCGACCTGTCGTGAACGGTCGACCGGTAAAGCGTTGCTGCTTTCGGCTCGGGCAGTGGTCCTTTATGCCGCCGGAATTGTTGGCTTGGTGCTTACCGATACGTGGTATTTCGTCGTTCCGCTCTGGGCCTTTACTGGTCTTGGAGTTTCGGGCATGTTTGTCATCGGCCACGATGCAGCTCACCAGGCGCTAACCGACTCGCGCCGACTCAACTCGACCATTGGTCACGTGATGATGTTTCCTTCCCATCACATCTACGAAGCCTGGGTCCTTGGCCACAACCACATTCACCATCGCCACACTGCCCGTCAAGGCATGGATTTTGTGTGGCACCCGGTAACACCTGAAGAGTACGAAGCGATGGGTTCCCTGAAACGGTTGCGCCATCGCATCGAATGGTCTTGGCTTGGCGCTGGTGTCTATTACACCCGCGAGGTGTGGTGGAACAAGATGGTGCGCCTGGGTCAACCACCCCGCAAATGGGCCGACAAGATAAAGAAAGATCAACGCATCCTCAGCGCGGCCACTCTTGTTGTCATGGCGGGGATTGTTGTTCTGGGGTCGCTCGGCGGATCAGTACTTGGTGGCCTGTGGCTGCTGGTGAAGGTATTTATCGTGCCGCTGTTTCTCTTCCAGTGGGTCATTGGCGTATTGGTCTACCTCCACCACATTGGTGAAGATCTGCCGTGGCAGACCCGTCGCGAGTGGACAAAGGTTGCTGGTCAACTCGACAGCACAACGGTGTTACGAGTTTCCTGGTTGCTTGATGTGTTCTTCAACAAGATCATGGTCCACGTCCCGCACCATGTCGATCCTCGCATCCCGTGCTATCACCTCGAAGAGGCAACCGATGCCATTGCGGCTGCGTTTCCTGGTCGAGTCATTGACAAGCGCATGAGCTTTCGCGATTACTGTCACACCACGCGTTCGTGCAAACTGTTCGACTTCGGAAGTCGGCAGTGGATGACTTACGAGACGGCCGCTACATTCTTGGCCAATCAACCCGAACCGGAAGAAGTAACGGTGTGAGCGAAGAGCGTGAAAATCTCGACTGGGCAACCTATGGCGTGGCGGTGCGTCAACTGGCACAACAAGTCGCCGACGACGGGTTTCAGCCCGATCTGATTTTGGCGATTGCTCGTGGTGGTCTCTTTGTTGCAGGCTCGCTGGGTTATGCGCTTGCCGTCAAAAACCTTTACGTCATGAACGTCGAGTACTACACCGGCATCGACGAACGACTTGATGTTCCTGTGATGTTGCCACCGCATATCGACCTCATCGATCACACGCAATCCAATATCTTGATCGCCGACGATGTGGCCGATACCGGTCACACGCTCGATCTCGTTCGTAATCACTGCATTGCCGCCAACGTAGGCGAAGTACGCAGTGCGGTTGTTTACCAGAAGTCACATTCCATGGTCGATTGCGAGTACGTGTGGAAGCACACCGACCTGTGGATCAACTTCCCGTGGTCGAACGAACCACCGGTAGTCGCTCCTGGCGAAGGCCAAACCTCCGTCATCGACTCATAGTCGGACCGGGCGAAGGCCACCCCGCCACGCCCCAGAC
>CAWKZT010000120.1:0-5644 GCA_963854565.1 Acidimicrobiia bacterium | reverse complement strand
CCATCATGATGAACCTCATAGCCATCCAACTCATGAACTACCTGCTCCGCGGGCCGCTCATCGATCCCCTCGAGATCGAGGCAGGTACCCGAATCCCGCAAACCGAGCGGCTATCGGACAATGCCGCACTACCTATTATTTGGAACGGCACCCGCCTTCACCTCGGTGTACTCATCGCCATTCTCGCCGCAGTCATGGCCTGGGTAATTTTGTGGCGCACCCCGCTGGGCTTCCGCTTACGAGCAGTCGGGCACAGCCCCGATGCCGCACGGGCGGCGGGCATTCCCGTCAAACGCAGCATCGTTACCGCCCTAGCCCTTAGCGGGTCGCTCTCCGGTCTCGCCGGAACCATCCTGGTGTTTGGTAGCGAATCTCAACGAATGGTCACCGACGGCTCATCAGCCGGATTCACGGGATCAGCCGGATTCAATGGCATCGTGGCGGCGCTATTTGGCGGCCTTCATCCCCTCTGGACCATCCCCTCGTCCTACCTCTTCGGTGGCTTGCTCACCGGTGCCACCCACCTCCAACGCGTGCTGCAGGTCCCCGCGGCGCTCGCCGTAGCCCTTAACGGCATCATCGTCGTATTCGTTGTGAGCAGCGGCAGGGCACGCGTATGGATAGAACGAATCGGCAACGCCCGGTCCCAAGTATCAACAGCCACCCCCGAGGCCGGCCACTCTGAGGACCCCGCCAATCTCACCGAGGCGCAGAGCTGATGGAATTCTTCGAACTCTCCGTCCTTGTCGCCACGATCGCTTCGGGAATCCGCCTCTCGACGCCGTACCTCCTCGCGGGCCTAGGCGAAACCATTGGCCAACGCAGCGGTGTACTCAACCTGGGCGTCGATGGCGTGATGATGCTCAGTGCCTGGTTCGCCTACTGGACGGTCCTCGAACACAACAACATCTGGTTAGGCATGTTGGTAGGCCTACTTGTGGGTCTCGTAATGGGCCTTATTTACGCATTTATCACCGTGACCTTGGGCGCGGCGCAAGGCATTAGCGGCATCGGTATTTTTTTGTTCGGACTGGGCTTCAGCGATCTCATGTTCCAGACCAAAGTCGGAACCCCCCGGCCACTGCGCAGCACCCTCGGTGAAATCGACATCCCACTGCTGGCCGACATTCCCAAGGTTGGCGAGGCGCTGTTCCAGCATCACATCCTCACGTACGCAGCTTTTGCCTTCGTTCCTGCCGTCGCCTGGTTTCTGCACAAAACCACCCTCGGGCTCAATATCCGAGCCGTTGGCGAAAATCCTCAGGCCGCCGACAGTCTGGGCATCAGCGTTGTGCGGACCCGCTACCTCGCCATTCTCATCGGCAACACCTTTGCCGGTCTGGCCGGGGCGGCGCTGGTCCTACGCGGTGGCATTTTCCAACCCAATCTCACCCAGGGTCTCGGGTTCATTGCTGTAGCCCTCGTGTATTTCGGTGCCTGGCGACCTACCGGGGTCATGGCCGGTGCAATTCTCTACGGCCTCGTCCAAGCCTCGGTACTCAAACTCAAGATCTTGCAGGTGATCCCTCGCAGCGCCTCCGACATTGCCTCCATGGCACCGGCGATCATCACCATTGTGGCGCTCGTCATCATTGCCGGTCGAGTCAAAGCGCCGGCCGCTCTCACCAAACCATTCTCTAGACATTAGCCAAACAAAGGAAGCCCAAATCATGAAAACACTACTCAAACTCCTGACTGCGTTGCTGACGCTGTCGCTCTTCGCAGCCGCGTGCGGCAGCGATGGTGGCGACACCGCCGCACCATCGGGCGATGCCCTTTCTATGGCCATCGTTGCCCCCAGCGCCTCCGATGACCTTGCCTTTACCCAGAGCATGGTCGATGCCATTGCTGCCCTGGACCGTGACGTCGACCTTCAGGTAACCGACGGCACCTTTGTCGTTGAAGAAGCCGCCGCCGCCGTCCGTGGCTATGCCGAGGCTGGCGTCTCGGTAATCGTGGTTCACGGCACCCAGTTCGGTGGATCACTCGCCGAAATAGCGCCTGACTTCCCCAACACCTCGTTTTTGTGGGGTACCGCAACCGACACCCAAGGCCTCGCCAATGTGTTTGCGTACTACCCAGCCGCCGACGAAGGTGGCTACGTCAATGGCGTCATGGCCGCCGCTCTTTCCGCAGCCAAGTCCATTGGTGTAGTCGGACCCGTTGAGGCCGGCGACGCCGTTGCCTATATCGACGGTTTCGCTGCTGGCGCCGAAGCAGGCGGTGCCGAAGTAAGCATCGTCTACACCGGTTCATTCGGTGACGTTGCCTTGGCTCAAGAAACCGCCGAAGGCCATTTGGCCAACGGTGCCGATGTCATGACCGGAAGCGCTCAGATGGTGGCCGGTGCGGTCACTGTTGCTGCTCAAAATGGCGTTGCCTGGTTCGGCACACAAGCCAACCAGACCGACTTCGGCCCATCGGTTGTTGTTGCTTCACAGGTTTACCACTGGGAAGTTGTGCTTGAGGAAATGCTTGCGCTTTACGACGCCGGCACGCTTGGTGGTACCGCTTACGAGATCACCCTCGAAAACGGTGGCCTCGAGATCGAGTTCAACGACGGATTCGATCTCTCCGACGACATCCGCACCTTGGGCGAAGAAACCATCGCCGGAATCATCGACGGTTCCATCAGCACCGGACAATAAGCACCCCATCTAGAGGCTTCAACGGTTGGCCGAGCCCAATTGGTCGGCCAACCGTTAGCCACTCCCTAGCACCAGCAACGAAAGGAATCCATCGATGACGCAACCACTGCTAGAAATGCGCGGCATTACTAAACGGTTCCCCGGCGTGCTCGCTAACGACAGCATCGATTTCGATGTAATGCCGGGCGAAGTGCACACGTTGCTGGGCGAAAATGGTGCGGGCAAGAGCACGCTCATGAAAGTGCTCTTTGGTCTCTACCAAGCCGACGAAGGGCAACTCTTTCTTCGCGGCGAACCGGTTCAGGTCACGTCGCCCGCTGATGCCATTGCCAAGCGCATTGGCATGATTCACCAACATTTCATGCTGGTCCCCACCCTTACCGTGGCCGAAAACGTGGCCTTAGGCTTGAAATCATCGCGAGGTATGCTCACCGACCTTGTCAAGGTAACGGCCCGAATTCGCGAGATTTCTGAGACCTACGGGCTCTCCGTTGATCCCGATGTCGAAGTGTGGAAACTTTCGGTGGGCGAACGACAGCGCGTCGAAATCATTAAGGCGCTTTACCGTGACGCCGAACTCCTTGTCCTCGACGAACCCACCGCCGTTCTCACTCCGCAGGAGGTCGACGAACTATTCGTTGTGCTACGTCAAATGACCGACGCCGGACGCGGCCTGGTCTTCATCTCGCACAAACTGCACGAAGTCATGGCGCTGAGCGACCGCATCACCGTGCTTCGTAACGGCAAAGTCACCGGTTTCACTACGCCGGCGCAGAGCAGTCGTGAGCAACTCGCCGAAATGATGGTCGGTAGGTCGGTGCGCCTGGCACCCGAAAAGCCCGCTAGCGAAACCGGCGAGCCTCGACTACGCGTCACCAACCTCAACGTACGAGGAGACCGGGGCACACTCGCCGTCAAAAACCTCTCGGTCGATGTCTTTGCCGGCGAAATCCTTGGAGTGGCCGGAGTTTCGGGAAATGGTCAACGCGAATTTGCCGAGGCCATCGCCGGCCTACGCCCGGTAGAAGGCGACTCCTCCATCATCCTCAATGGTTCCGAGGTGTCCGGCACCGACCCCCGAACCTGCCGCGACGCTGGGCTTTCTTATGTGCCCGAAGAGCGCATGAAAGACGGCGCTATCGGCGAGTTCACCGTCAGCGAGAACATCGTTCTCGTGGACCACGGCAACGAACAATTTGCCCAGCGCGGCCTCCTAAAATTCGGGCCAATTCGTGACCATGCTCGACGACTCGTCAAGTTATTTGCCGTTAAAACGCCGTCCATCGAAACGAAAATTTCGGCCCTTTCCGGCGGCAACATCCAGAAAGTAATTCTGGCGCGCGAACTAGCCAGCAAGCCCACCGTGTTACTCGCCGCCCAACCCACTCGCGGTGTCGACATTGGCGCGGCCGAGTACATCCACAGCCAACTAATCGAGCAACGAACCGCGGGCATCGCCACCATTTTGATCTCCGAAGACCTCGACGAGGTACTGGGCTTAGCGGACCGTATTGCTGTCATGTTCGAAGGTCAGATCATGACCATCATCGATGCCGAAGATGCCACCCGTGAGGGAATCGGGTTGCTCATGGCGGGCGTTTCTGACAGCTAGGCCCATAGGGACCTTCGGCGGCACTCACCTTCGCCCAACAGTGGCAGACTTCCAAGGTGATCATTATTGAGGTCTACGCCGACATTTGGTGCCCATTCGCTCATGTGAGCTTGATGCGTGCCGTCCAACGACGCGACGAGACAGGCAGCCATGTGCGATTTCGCGTGTTCCCGTGGCCCCTTGAGCTCATCAACAAAGCACCCATGGACCCAGATTTCATCGGCGAAGAGGTCCAATATTTACAAGCGCAGGCAACACCGGACCTGTTCGCCGATTTTTCGATCGATGCTTTTCCGTCCTCCACGCTGCCCGCCCTTGCGCTGGTAGAGGCCGCGTACCGAACCGGGGTCGAACAGGGTGAGGCAATGAGCCTGGCAACCCGTGCCGCGCTATTTGAGTACGGCCACGATCTCGACGATCCAGCCGTCCTCGAACATCTCGCCCAACTCATTGACGTCCCCATGCCTACCAATCAGGACACGGTCGCGATTGGCGATGCTTGGGCAGCGGGCCAGGCCCGTGAAGTCGTTGGTTCACCGCACTACTTCACCCCGGCGGGTGACTTCTTCTGTCCGGGTCTCGACATCAAACGAGTGGGCGAGCATTTGGTTATCAAACCAACAATGGCGGCCTTCGACGAGTTCATCGCCGCCGAACTTAACTAGCTCGCCTAGCTCGGCGCCGTTTGCGGCGTATACCGCTCGACGAAGATGCGATTTGGCGGTGCTCCCAACTCGCTCACCCGTTTCTCGCAGGCATTGACGAAGTCGGGGCTTCCCGCGATGTAGACCGCGTGGAAGTTGGACCGGCGATGCTTTGCGGCCCACCAGGCCATCATGCCTTCATCAAAGACGTCGGCCGAGGTGCGCGCCGAGTACAGCACGGTCACCGGGTGAAAACAACGCCGGCTTGGCATCTATGCCGCCGAAAAGGTTGGCCGCTCGAATGAGATTGAAACTTGACCGCAAGGATCCAGGCTCGGCTTAGGGCACAGAAGCAGCCACGGCCGCTAGCGCGGCACCTTCAAACTGATGAGAATCAAATGCTTCAGCCATGCTCCATGAAACTACCATCGCTATCGGCCTTCGACCGAAATGGCGCCACCACGAGCGCGGCCGCGATGGCGATACCGGCCAAGATCAACCATCCGGTGGTGTAGCCGCCGGTGGTGTCCACAATCCAACCCGTCATTGGTGCGCCAATACTGACACCAGCGAAGAAGCCCATCATCACCATCCCCGACGCACGCCCCGTCATTCGTCCGGGAACCTCTCGAATGATGGTCAACATTCCCACCACATTCCAGGCCGAGATCGTGAAGGCCATCAATGCCGCGCAAGCCCAGATAAGCCAGCTCGCCCACGACGACGCCACTACAAGTAGC
>CAWKZT010000119.1:0-5649 GCA_963854565.1 Acidimicrobiia bacterium | reverse complement strand
TTACGAACCCCCTTGGCCACAGCCCGGACCTTGCCATGATTGCGGGTCAGCAACACAATAATTCGGTCGGCCTCGCCAAGTTTGTACGTGCGCAGGACCACGCCATTGTCGCGGTAAAGACTCATGAAAATGACCGCATCTAGGACAGGACTCCGTAGCGCCGATCTCTTCCTTGATACTGGCCGATTACGTCGACCAGCGCGTCATGGCCAAAGTCGGGCCACAAGGTCGGGGTAAACACCAACTCGGCGTAGGCCAACTGCCACAACAAGAAGTTCGATATCCGTTGTTCGCCGGACGTGCGCACCATGAGATCGACGTCGGGCATTTCGGCATCGTAAAGATGCTGGGCAATAAGCTTCTCCGTGATTTTTTGACCCGTCTTGCCACTGTCAACGATTGCCCGAACAGCATCAACGATTTCGGTTCGGCCGCCGTAGTTGAAAGCCACGGTAAAAGTGGTGCCCGTATTGTCCTGCGTGAGTTCTTCGGCTCGTTCGATGCGCTTCAGAACACCCTTGGGCACTCGCCAATCGCGCCGCCCAATAACCCGAATACGAATGTTGCGCTCATGGAGTTCTTCACGCCGCCGGTCAAGAATTATGCGGCTGTAGTTGATGAGAAACTTGACCTCGGCCTTGGGTCGTTTCCAATTCTCCGTCGAGAAGGCATAGACAGTGAACCACCCTGTACCAAGTTGGCGGGCCGCTTCCAAGGTATCGAACAACGCTAGTTCGCCTTTGGTGTGCCCCTCGGTGCGCTTCAGTCCCCGATCCTGGGCCCAGCGGCCGTTGCCATCCATTACGCAGGCAATGTGATCAGGCATACGATCGGGGTCGAGTTGCGCGGCGGCGATATTGGCAGCGACGTCAGGCTTAAGTGAACTCACGATGGAAAACTACCGCCTTAGGGTCCACCGTCGGCGAACCCTTGTGGATTAGCCTTTTCTCCATGAGTGCAGACACCGCCGAATGGGTTGAGAGCATGCGTTATATGCATGGCAAGAAGCCCATACGCATTTGGTCACCCATCCAAGTTTTGTACGGCCTGGCGGTATGTGGCCTACTTGTCGTGACGGCTCTAGCCGTCACCGGCGCCTTGTAGTCGTCCCTCGCTCCTTGGCAGTAGTGTGCGACAGCGATGTCCCAATCCTCTGATGTTCTTAGCGCGCTCGACGCTGCCACTGCTTCGCTGATAGGCGGCGGTGAACGCCGTGATGGACAAGCCCAAATGTGTGCGGCGGTTGCCGACGCTATCGACGAGGAGCGCCACCTCATTGTGCAGGCCGGTACGGGTACCGGAAAGTCGCTCGCCTATCTGGTACCGCTGTTCCTGTCGGGGCGAAAAGCGGTAATTTCCACGGCTACCAAGGCGCTACAAGACCAGTTGGCCGGCAAGGACTTGCCGCACGTAAAAGCGGCTTTGGACTCGTCGGTAACCTTTGCTGTACTCAAGGGTCGCGCAAACTACATTTGTTGCCAGAAGCTGGTCGAGCAAGAGGCCGATGACCAACTAGAACTCGACGGCGTAAGCGAAGGCATGTCCGCCGAACTTGAAGTTCTGGCCGAGTGGGCTAAAGAAACCAACACCGGCGATCGGGCCGAACTCAAGGTGGAGCCGTCTACCAAGGCGTGGGCAGCGGTAAGCGTTGGCCCGCGCGAATGTCCCGGAGCTACCAATTGCCCGCAAGGCGCTAGTTGCTTCACCGAACTGGCCAAGGCCAGAGCCGCAGCAGCCGACATCATCGTGGTGAACACGCACCTCTACGGAGCCCACTTGGCGTCGGAGAACGCTGTGCTCCCTGAGCACGATCTGGTCGTTATCGACGAAGCCCATCAGCTGGAAGAGGTCATCTCAAATACGGCTGGACTAACGCTGAGCCCCGGTCGGTTCAGCTCGTTGGCCAACAATGTGCAGTCCATATTCGATGACCCCCAGTTGATAGCCGATCTGCATGCCAGCGCAGACAGTCTCGAAGTTGCACTCGAAGATCACGCTGACAAACCTGTCACTCCGGCCGCCTCTCCCGTGTTGGCCAATGCCCTCATGCTGGGCCAAGAGCGAGCCAACCAGGTGATCACCGCGGCCCGCAACATTCCCAAAGATGCGCCTGAGGAAGCTCGCTCACGGGCCCAGAGAGCCACCAAAGCCGCCACGTCGCTCGTTGACGACATTCAGCAAGCTTTCGATATTCCTGCAACCCATGTGGCGTGGGTCGTGGGCGGGCGGCGTCCTGAACTTCGTATCGCACCCATCGATGTTTCTAACGTGCTGGCCGAAACCCTGTGGCCCGAGGTCACCGCAATCCTCACGAGTGCCACTTTGCCCACCAACATCGACAAACGTTTGGGTATGCACCGTAACGACTTCATCCAGCTCGATGTAGGCAGTCCGTTCGACTACCAGAACAACGCCATGTTGTACTGCCCTTCCGAAATGCCCAACCCCAAGTCACCCGAATACGAAGATGCCAAGCACGCCGAGATTGAGAAACTCATCGTGGCGGCCGGCGGACGGACCTTGGCCTTGTTCACCAGCTGGCGGGCCATGAACGCCGCCGCCGATCACTTAGATGGTCGCCTACCTTGGCCGGTGCACACGCAGTCAGATATGCCCAAGATGGCACTTATCGATGCCTTTAGCGAAGACCCCGAGGCGTCACTGTTTGCCACGATGAGTTTCTGGCAAGGTGTCGATGTTCCCGGCCCATCGCTGTCACTGGTCATCATTGACCGCATACCGTTCCCCCGACCCGACGATCCGCTATTGCAAGCGCGCCGAGACCAAATCGGCTCAGGTGCTTTCGGGCAAGTAGATCTACCTCGCGCCGCCATGTTGTTAGCCCAGGGCGCAGGCCGCCTGATCCGTCGAGGCGACGACAAAGGTGTCGTCGCCGTGCTCGACTCGCGCCTGGCAACCTCACGCAGTTACCGCTGGGAACTCATCAACGCGCTGCCGCCATTTAAACGAACCGGCAAACACGAAGAAGCAGCAGCATTCCTACGCGAGCTACGCGACGCCAACGAGTAACGCGCACCCAGTTCCACACCACCACCACCACACCTCACCACAAACCGTTCTCGGCGTATCCGCAGTGCGGTACGCACACGCGCTACGCCTAGAACGAAGTTTGGGTGGTGCGCCACCGAGTTCCACACCACCACACCGTTCCGGCGGTGGGCGGACGATCGCGTTCTCGGAGTGGGCGAGCTGCGGTACGCAGCTTGCCCACTCCTAGAACGATTGGTCGGAGGGGTGGCCTTGGGTTAGAAGTCGGGGTCGGTGCCGTAGCCGAGGCGCTCGGGACGGTCTTGCCAGTCCTTTTGCACCTTGACGTGAAGGTCGACGAACGCGCCGTCTTTAAGTTGCTTGCGCACGGCCTCGCCCACTTCTTTGAGAACCAAACCCTTCTTGCCAATGACGATGCCTTTTTGGCTATCGCGCTGCACAAGAATCTCTATGCGGATATAGGGCCAGCGCCACTCGGTAACCACACAAGCAATCGAGTGCGGCAGTTCTTCGCGTGTGATACGCAACAGTTGTTCGCGGACTAACTCGGCCACCCAGAACGCGTCGGGTTGGTCGGTGATCGTCTGCACTGGGTATAGCCGGGGACCTTCGGGCAGCTTCGAAATGAGATGCTCGACCAACGCATCGACACCGTCGCCTGTCTTTCCCGAGACGGGGAAATACTCGGCGAACTCCAGCGTTCCGGTTTTGGCTAGCTGGTCGACCATGCGATCAGGTTTAGTGCGGTCGGCCTTGGTGAGTACAACAATCGTGTTGGGTCCAAGGTTTTCCGCGATGTATTGATCGCCGCGTCCGTACGGTGCCGAGGCATCAATGACAAAACACACGACATCGACCGAGCCGGTTGCGCTTGTGGCCGCCTCGTTGAGTTTCTCGTTGAACGCCGAGCGTGGCTTGTGAATACCTGGCGTATCAACAAAAACAACTTGGGCATCCTCGCGGTCGAGAATGCCACGGATCTGGTTGCGAGTGGTTTGCGGCTTGTTGGAAACAATGGCCACCTTTTCTCCCAGAATCTTGTTCATCAACGTGGATTTGCCGGCATTGGGACGGCCGACAAAGGTCACAAAACCCGATCTAAACCCGGCCGGTTCGTCTCCCACACCCATGTTCGCCGCAGCCAACATGGCATCAAGGTCGTTTGTTTCTTCACTCATTACTTGTTCATTTCTGGTCATCGGAATCGTTTGATCCGATCATCTTGGTTATTTGTACGCGAGC
The DNA here is from genome assembly GCA_963854565.1 of Acidimicrobiia bacterium. Classification (GTDB taxonomy): domain Bacteria; phylum Actinomycetota; class Acidimicrobiia; order Acidimicrobiales; family JAHEJN01; genus CAWKZT01. Next base: position 1,398 of record CAWKZT010000119.1, on the reverse strand, counting down.
AATTCTACGACCAACAACTTCTTTAACCAAGAAGCGAAAGTTGGCAGTGTCGACGGACTCGCCTTCCTCTGGCACGTGGCCAAGTCGAGTAAATATGAGCCCGCCAACGGTGTCCCATTCGTCATCGGGCAACTCGACATCAAGTTCGTCGGAAAGGTCGGCGATGGTCACCCGGCCATTCACCCATATGGAGCCATCGGCCCGATTCTCAATCAACGGATTCTCGACATCGAACTCGTCGACGATTTCGCCAACAACTTCTTCGATCAAATCTTCCAAGGAGACCAGCCCAGCCGTGCCGCCATATTCGTCGATGACGATTGCCAGGTGGAACTTCTGGGCCTGCATCTCGCGCATGAGTTCGGCGATGCGTTTTGTCTCGGGGTAAATCTTGCACGCTCGTTGGACCGTCTCGATGCCATCGTCTTGGTTGCCATCGCGTTGGGCGCGCATGAGATCTTTGGCGTGAACCAATCCAACGATGTCGTCGATGTCGTCGCCGGTCACCGGCAACCGGCTGTAGCCGCGCTCGATAACAAGTTCTATGGCCGTGGCAATCGTGTCGGTCCGCTCGATGGTGATCATGTCGGGCCGCGGAACCATCACTTCTCGGGCAATGGTGTCGCCGAACGAAATGATCGATTCGATGAGTTTGAGTTCTCGGTCGTCGATGCTGTCGGCCGCGGCAGCTTCGGAGGTGAGAGACAGCAATTCTTCTTCGGTGACTTTGCCGCCTGGGGCGTCAGTACTGGCGCGCACCGGAGCGAACGACAACAGCGCCGTTGGTAGCCACCGCAGCGGTGCCACAGCACCGAGAGCCCGAACTAATGGAGCGGTACGCAGCGCGACGCGATCGGCATCGGCCAACGCTATTGCTTTAGGCATGGCCTCGGCGGCGAAGAAAACCACCGCCAACATTGAAGCGAACGCAATGAGGACACCGCTGGTGCCCCAATGGTTATTGGCGAGCGTCACCACAATCGCTGCCGCGCCAAGTTGGCATCCCAACAAGGTGAACAGCACCGGGTTGATGTAACGCTCGCGCTCGTCGATCATGCGACTGAGCAGCGCCGCACGCTTGTTGCCTTCCTCTTCCAGAGAGTCAGCACGTGCCGAACTCATGCGCGTAATAGACGTCTCGGCCGCGGCGAGCAGTGCGGCAAGCACCAACAGAACCACAACCCCAAGGGCAGCAACGACCTCCAAGGTCGACATTATGAAGGCACCGATTGATCATCGGGGTGCGTGCCAGCGCGGTATAACGACGCTAGTAAAGTCTGTTCGCGGCTTCGCATCGTGGCCCGTTCCTGGTCCTCGGCGTGGTCGTGTCCCAGCAAGTGAAGTGCGCCGTGAACTATGAGCAACGCTATTTCGTCATCGAGTTGACGGCTGGGGTCG
>CAWKZT010000118.1:0-5659 GCA_963854565.1 Acidimicrobiia bacterium | reverse complement strand
CCACACGCCGAGAACGATAATTTCGGGAGAAATTTGGGGAGAAATTTCGGCTGGGGAGAAATTTCGGGATGGTGGGTCCGCTGTGAGTGTTAGTGGCGGAAGTGGCGTTCGCTGGTGAACACCATGGTTATGCCGGCCTCATTGGCGGCATCGATGACTTCTTGGTCGCGGATTGATCCACCGGGCTGGATCACCGCTGTGCACCCGGCATCAATGGCAGCTTCGAGACCGTCGCGGAACGGGAAGAACGCATCGCTCGCACACGCTCCCCCGGCCGCACGCCCGGCCGCCTTTTCGGCAGCAATAAGGCCCGCGTCACGTCGATTCTGTTGACCCGCACCAATGCCAACGGCTTGTTGGTCTTTGGCCAACACAATCGTGTTGGACATCACCCGGGCGGCCACAGCCCAGGCGAAGATCATGTCAGCCCATTCGCCCTCGGTCGGTTGGCGCTCCGTAGCAACGGTCCAGTCGGCACGACTTCCAATCAGCCGGTCGGAGGTTTGGACAAGCAACCCACCAGAAATCGATCGAATATCCAGCGGTTCGGTACAGGGCGGCGTAGCTTCGAGCACCCGAAGATTCTTCTTCTCCCGCAACAAGTCGAGTGCTTCGGGTTCGTACGCCGGAGCGACGATAACCTCAGTGAATCGATCCCGCATAGCTTCCACCATCGCAACGGTGACGGTCTGGTTGGTACCAATGATGCCGCCGAAGGCCGAAACCGGATCACCAGCGTTTGCCTTCTCGTAAGCATCGCCAACATCGCTGCCGACCGCCAAGCCACAGGGGTTGGCGTGTTTTATAATCGCCACCGTCGGTTCGACGCTGATGTTCCACGCCAATTGCCAAGCAGCCTCGGTGTCGTACAAGTTGAGATAGGAAAGCTGCTTGCCATTATGTTGAATAGCCGTATCCCACCACCCTTCGCTGTTGGTATAGCGATAGCGCGCCCCAACCTGATGCGGGTTCTCGCCGTAGCGAAGATCCTGGACCCGGTCGAGGGCAAGGTGAATAGAGTCCGGGAGCGAATCAGCTGTGTCGGAGGCTTCGTCGGTGTCGTCAAGCCAGCGCACGATGGCGGCGTCGTAGGCAGCGGTGTGGGCGAACGCCGCTCGGGCCAAACGACGGCGGGTGACCAACGACAACTCTGCCCCGGTTTGCAGTTCGGTCAGAACGGCTGCATAGTCCGCGGGGGTGGTGACTATGCCCACGGAGGCGTGATTCTTCGCCGCGGCCCGCACCATTGTGGGGCCACCTATATCGATCATTTCGATGGAGGGCTCGGCATTGAAGGGGTACAAGTTGGAGACCACGAGATCGATTGGCACGATACCTCGCTCGGCCAACTGTGCCAGATGTTCGGGCTTGGAGCGGTCGGCCAGAATCCCTCCATGGATAACGGGGTGCAAGGTCTTTACCCGGCCACCAAGCATCTCGTCGGCTCCGGTCACTTCGGCGACTTCGCGTACCGCCAATCCGGCTTCACGAAGGGTGGCAAAGGTTCCGCCACTGGAAACTAGTTCCCACCCAAGTTCGGCCAGACCCGAAGCGAACCCAACAATGCCTTCTTTATCGAAGACCGAAAGCAAAGCTCGAGGCGCATGAAGAGGTGGTTTAGTCATGATCAGGATTACCAGTCAGAGAAAGCAGTACAGGCGAACAGCACTGCATTTAAAGGACGCTTCCTCGGTCGAGGATCTTTTGGAGAGTTGCCGGATAAAGCTGCCGCTCGACCGTCTTGATTCGTTCGTGCAACGAAGCAACAGTGTCCGTCTCGCTAATGGCAACGGCCGCCTGAGCCAAGATTGGTCCGGCATCGACGTCGAGCGTGGCGATGTGCACCGTAGTTCCGGTCACCTTTACGCCATATTCCATCGCATCCTCAACACCATGCCAGCCAGGGAAAGACGGGAGCAACGCCGGATGGGTGTTGATGACCTGCCCCGCATAAGCATCCTGCAACGCTTGACCCAAAATCGTACCGAAACCGGCCATCGCAATAAGCTCAATATTTGCGCTCTGGAGACACGCCACTAGCTCAGTTGTGTAACCGTCGCGGTCGAAGTCAGCCGCAAATGAGGTTCGAGTAACGACTACGCACGAAACACCCGCGGCGGCCGCGATTTCGGTCGCTCCGCACGGACGATCGGTCACCACCAAGGTCACCTCGACCCCAGCTTCAATGATCGACTGAAGAATAGTGCCACTCCCTGAAGCCAACACGGCAAGACGCATGCGCGAAACCTACCAGCAGGATCGTGGATGCCGCTGACAAAAAAACACCAGTCTCGCTCACAACTACGACCCGACCTGGTGGCGAGTCGTTCGTCGTTTTAGGAATCCTCTGCGGCCAACGTCGTGCCGTCGAGAACCTGCCCAGGTTCAACCGTGGCATTGGGCCCGACTACTGAACCCGCCACTACGCGCGCTCCACGACCGACAATTGCGCCGGTGCCGATGATTGAGTCCTCGATGACGGCGTCGGGGCCAACCTTGGCCGCCGGCGAGATCAACGAACGAACGACGCTCGCCCCAGAACTCACCACAGAACCGTCGCAAACCAACGAATCAGTCACCGTCGCACCCGTGGCAACTATGGCGTCGGTGCTCACCATTTGAACCGCCGTACCCCACTTGCCGTCGAGAAGATCTAGGTTGATGTCGAGATAGGTCTGATGGGTCCCGGCATCAACCCAATAGCACTCGTGCTGATAACCAAACAGCCGGCCGGTGGCAGCCAGCAGCGGGAAAGTTTCGCGTTCGATGGATACACGGCCGTCAGGAATGAGATCGATCACTTCGGGTTCGAGTACATAGGTGCCAGCATTGATCCAATGGCTGGGCGCTGTTGCCCTGTCGGGTTTCTCGACGAATCCGAGCACCTTGTCGTGCTCGTCGGTGGGAACAACTCCGTAGCGAGACGGGTCGTCGACGGGGACCAGATGCAGCGTGCCGAGGGCACCACGATCCCGGTGCAGTTGCACTTGGGGAGCCACGTCAAGGGTCGTAATAACGTCGCCGTTGAGGGCGAGGAAGGTTCGTTCGACGTTGCACTGCTGTACTGCGTAGCGGACCGCACCGGCCGTATCGAGCGGTTCGGGGTCAACAACATACTCGACGGGCAGACCGCCAATTACGTTGTCCGGGAACGCATCAATAAACACATCGGGCCGATAGCCCAGCCCAAGAATGACTCGAGTAATGCCTTGAGCAGCCAACCGATCCACGACGGCTTCAATCATGGTTTTGTTGCCCACCGGAAGCATCTGCTTGGGGGTGTTGAGTGTGAGCGGTCGAAGGCGTGTGCCAAACCCACCCACAAGTATCACTGCATCCATACGGTCCTATTCTGCCATTGAACGATGCTTTAGTGGCCACCCACGGTATGCAGATTTACAGTTCAGCCACGATTTGAGCCATGAGTTCGCCTGCTTCGGTGGGGTTGAGCCCCACCCGAACGCCGGCCGCTTCGAGAGCCTTCATCTTGGCGGCGGCAGTACCGCTGCCTCCGGAAACAATGGCGCCAGCGTGGCCCATCTTCTTTCCGGCTGGAGCGGTCACTCCTGCGACGTAACTACTGACCGGCTTGGTCATCGAGTTCTTGATGAAGTCAGCCGCTTCTTCTTCGGCCGAGCCACCAATTTCGCCGATCATCATGACGGCTTTGGTTTCGGGGTCAGCTTCGAACGCTGCCAGGCAGTCGATGAAACTGGTACCGGGGACAGGGTCGCCACCGATACCTACACAGGTGGTCACACCAATGTCCTTCTGCTTAAGCTCGTACAGGGCCTGGTAGGTAAGTGTTCCGGAGCGGCTAACGATGCCTACGGGGCCACCGGCCTTGGCAATGTGTCCGGCGGTAATGCCGATGTTGCATTTTCCGGGGCTGATGATGCCGGGGCAGTTGGGTCCCAGAAGCTGCACGTTGGGAAAGTCGCGCTGAAGCTTGTTAAAGAACCAGGCTTCGTCGTGGGCAGGAACGCCCTCGGTGATAGCAACGATGAACTCGACGCCACCCTCGGCGGCTTCCATTACCGCTCCCTTCACGCCCGCAGCAGGAATAAAGATGCAGCTAGCAGTTGCGCCGGTGGCATCGACTGCTTCGCCCACATTGGCGTAGATCGGCACACCGTTTACTTCGGTGCCGGCCTTCTTGGGGTGGGTGCCAGCAACAACCTGAGTGCCATATTCGGCGTTGAGTTTGCCGTAATAGCTACCGGTGGAACCGGTGAGGCCTTGGTAAATGACCTTGGTGTTTTCGTCAACAAAGATGCTCATTGTTCGTCTCTTCTCAGCTCGCCAGCTCGACGGCTTTAGCCGCTGCGCTCAGCATCGTGTCTTCCATCAACAACTTGTCGTTGAGATGTGGTCGTAAGATTTCGCGTCCTTCTTCGGCGTTGGTGCCGTCGAGGCGGATAACGATTGGCGAATCGATGTTGACCCGCTTCATGGCTTCGATGATGCCGTTGGCAACTTCTTCGCCTCGGGTGATACCACCAAAGATGTTGATGAAGATCGACTTGACATTGGCATCGTTGTTGATGACCTGCATGGCACCCGCCATGACGTCGGCATTTGCGCCGCCGCCAATGTCGAGGAAGTTAGCGGGGCTGCCACCAACCTGGTTAATGACATCGAGCGTGCTCATCGCCAGACCAGCGCCGTTGGCAATGACGCCAACCGAACCATCGAGGCCCACGTACTGCAGGCCTTCGGCGTGAGCAGCCGCTTCGCGCTCGTCGCGGTTCTGAGTCTCGTCGTACTGGCGGTAACCCTCGTGGCGGAATTCAGAGTTGGCATCGAGGGTGACCTTGGCGTCAAGAACGTGAACTTTGCCCTCGGGCGTGACGATGAGCGGATTGATCTCGCAAAGGTCGGCGTCGCCTTCGCTGTATGCCGTATAAAGCTGCAACATCATGGTGATGGTGTCATCGGTGACATCGGGGTTGAGGTTGGCGCCTAATACCCAAGCGCGAGCGGCCTCTTCGGTGAGGCCATCGACAGGATCGATCCAGATCTTGGAGATGGCGTCGGGATTCTCCTCGGCAACGGTCTCGATCTCGATACCGCCCTCCTTGGACAACATGCCGAGATGTTTCTTGGCCCCACGGTCGAGCGTAAAGCTGGCGTAGTACTCCTCAGAAATATCGCTGGCCACCTCAATCCACACGCGCTTAACAATGTGACCCTTAATGTCGAGTCCGAAAATGTTGCTGGCGTGCTCGCGCACGGCATCGATATCGGCGGCGAACTTGACACCCCCAGCTTTGCCTCGGCCACCAGCATGAACCTGGGCCTTAACCATGACGGGCGTTCCCAGACGTTCGGCCGCAGCTACGGCCTCATCGACGGTGAACGCAATCTCGCCTTCAGATACGGGCATCCCGTACTGGGCGAAGAACTGCTTGCCTTGATACTCGAACAGATCCACGTTGACTGTTCCCTTATCTCTAGAATTTAGAAGGAATTATATTGTGTGGTTGCGTCGCAACAGCACCCAGCGATACTAGACAAATGCACGCGCAGACCACCTCTCGAAACGAAGAAACATGCCGATAGCAACTACCACCGGTCTTGACGCCCGCCGAGCGTTAATCTTTGGGATCTTCGCTGTAGTGCTCGGTCTTGGACTTGTCATCATGATGGCGAGGCTCGC
>CAWKZT010000117.1:0-5694 GCA_963854565.1 Acidimicrobiia bacterium | reverse complement strand
CACGATGATGATCATTCGCACCGACCCTACGGCGCAGACAGTCGCGATCATGTCAATCCCACGTGACCTCTGGGTTGATACCAGCACCGGCTATTCGATGAAGATCAATTCGGTAGTGGCGAGTGCCGGTGGGCCCGAAGCTGGCGGAGTTGGGGTACTTATTGAAACTATTGAAGCCAACTTCGGTATCCCCATTAACAACTTCGTTCAGGTCGATTTCGTTTCGTTCCTTGGACTCGTTGAAGCGATCGATGGTGTTCCGTTTTATCTCGAAGCCGCGGTGCAAGACGTGAAGTTGGGCTTCGAAATCTTGGCAACGGGGTGCCACACGTTTACTCCCGACGAGGCACTGGCTTACGTCCGCAGTAGAAGTACCTTCCGAATAGCGGTTGGCGACCAGTGGGTGCCCGATGGGTTCAGCAGCGACCTCGACCGTATTGACCGTCAACAGGCATTCGTGAGTGCGGTAATCGAGCGGGCCCTGGCAAAGGGCGCGCGAAACCCAATTACGCTCAACGAATTGATAAATGCCGTCAAGGACGACCTTGTTCTCGATGAACGGATAACCCCCCAAGAGTTGCTTGACGTCGGTGATCAGTTCCGAGCCTTTCAGACCGACAGCCTCGAAACATTTAGTTTCAATGGCCTCAGCGACGCGACCCATCAAGGGTTGTCCGCGCTGGATTTGAATCTCGACACGCCCGAGAATCAAGAAATGCTGGCATATTTTCAGGGGCTTGATCCTTCTCTTGCTGCGTTCAACGAGGTTGCGGATTCTGGGCAACTTCCCATAGAGGCCGATGCCCCGACGCCAGTCCCGACAGCTACCCCTGAGCCGGCCCCGACGCCAGTCCCGACAGCTACCCCTGAGCCGGCCCCGACGCCCGAGCCCACCCCCGAGGTACCCAAATGCAACTAGCGCCCATTGAAAGTCGCCAAATAGCCGTACTTGGTGTGGGATACGTTGGTTTGACAGCGGCGGCCTGTTTTGCCCATCTTGGGCACGATGTTGTTGCTATCGACATCGATGCGGCCAAGGTCGATCGGCTTCGTGAGGGGCAAATACCGATTTATGAAGCTGGTCTTGCTGAGCTAGTGCAAGAGGGAATTGCATCGGAACGTTTGCACTTCACACTCGACACAGCGACCACAATTCCCGAGGTCGACTTTGTATTTGTTTGTGTAGCCACGCCGCCCCTGCCCGGTGGCCACACGGATCTTTCGTATCTCGACACCGCCATTCAAGGCATCCGACCACTGTTGCGGGCTGGAGCATGCGTCGTACTCAAGTCAACCGTGCCTGTCGGGACGAACGAGCGAGTTCGTTCCCTGCTGGGCGATGACGACGTCCATGTTGTTTCTAACCCGGAATTTCTTCGTGAAGGTATGGCGGTCAGCGACTTTTTGAACTCCGACCGCGTTGTGGTGGGATGTACGACCGACGAACCGGCCGAATCGGTTGCTGCTATGTATGGCGACACAGCAGCAGCGGTCCTTCTCGTCGATCCGCCGACGGCTGAACTCGTCAAATATGCCACCAATGCGTTCTTGGCATCTCGGCTTTCCTTTGTGAACGAACTTGCCGCCATTTGCGATGAGGTCGGTGGTTCCATCGACGGCATTGTGCGAGGCCTAGGTCTCGACAGTCGCATCGGGTCAAATCATTTATCACCGGGGCCTGGTTGGGGAGGATCATGTCTTCCGAAGGATGTACGTTCACTCCAGGCAATGGCGGCCGATGCCGGACTCACCACACTTATGCTCGACAACGTCGTGCAATCCAACACGGCGCAGTTTGACCGTATTGTGGCCAAGGTGTCACGTGCGCTCGGTGATGAGATGCAGGGCAAGCGGGTGGGTGTTTTGGGACTCACCTTCAAGGCGGAGACTGACGATCTTCGCGATTCCCCGGCCATTGAGATCGTTACCCGTATGGTCGCAGCAGGTGCGGATGTACACGCCTATGACCCCATGGTTTCTGTGGCACCTATTGCCGGCATCACGGTTACCGATTCTGCGATCGCGGCCGCAACAAATGCCGATGTGCTTGTGGTGTTAACCGAATGGCCCGAATTTGGCGAGATTGCCCCCGCCGACCTAGCTTTGGCTATGACCGGTGATGCTGTGATTGATGCCCGAAACCTGTTGCTGCCAAGCACCGTCACTGCGGCTGGTCTGCGGTACGACGGCGTCGGTCGCGGATAAGGCGCCACGGTGCGTATTGCTGCCACGATCGAACAATTCTGGCACCCTGTGCCGGGCGGTACAGCGACCGCCATTGGCGAACTTATGGGCCATGTTGCCCGGGTAGACCCATCGGTTGAGTTTGTTGGCATCACCGCGTGGCACCGCCGCCCGCCTACGATCGCCGCCCCCTTGGTCCCCCTAGTTCAACAACGGTTGCCGCGGCGGGCAATGTACGGTGCCTGGAGCACGATCCGATGGCCCCACGTGGAGGGACGCACGGGGGCCGTTGATGTGGTGCATGCGACATCGTTGGCTATTGCGCCTACTAGAGCGCCGCTCGTTGTTACTGTTCATGACCTGGCGTTTCTTACGTACCCAGGACATGCCAGCCGTCGCGGGCAAGCATTTTTTGAACGCAGTTGGCAGATCACCAAGGACGAAGCCACGATCATCGTTTGTCCGAGCCAGGCCACGGTGCAACATTGCATCGACGAAGGTGTTTCACCCGAGCGCCTTCGTGTTGTGCCTTGGGGAAGCAGTCGGTCTATGGCTTTAGCCGTCGATGTGGAACGAGTGGCACGAACCTACGATTTGCCCGATCGATTTGTGCTTTTTGTGGGGACTATTGAACCTCGAAAGAATCTCGATCGCCTAATCAAAGCCTTAGCGACACTTACCCAACAACGCATACCACTGGTGTTGGTTGGGCCAACGGGGTGGGGTGACAGTCTTGCCACCACGATTGAGCAGTCTGGACTTGATATCCGTCGGCTTGGGTTCGTTCCCGAGGCCGATCTATCGCCGCTGTATCGCGCCGCAACACTTATGGCTTACCCCAGCTTGATGGAGGGCTTCGGACTTCCGGTGCTCGATGCCATGACACAGGCGACCCCCGTGGTTACCTCCGCTGGTACCTCGACCGAAGAACTCGTCGGCCAAGGTGGAATCTGTGTTGACCCCCAATCGGTGACGAGCATCGCCGACGGTCTTCGACAGGTGCTCGAAGACGCCGATCTGGCCCAACATCTGGGCCGCAAAGGTGCTGAGCAAGCAACGAAGTACACCTGGGAACGATCAGCCCAGGCCATGATCGACGTTTATGAGGAGGCGGTTCGATGAGGGTTCTGGCAATCTGCCCGCATTTCGAGCCAGACACGGCCCCGACTGGTGTGGTTATGACCCGCATTGTTCGTGAACTTTTAGGACTCGGCGTCGATGTCGATGTGGTGACCTCTTTGCCGTGGTACCGCAATCACGCCGTCGAACCGGAGTGGCGGGGTAAACCAATGCGACGCGCTATCGAACCAGGTCTAACGATTACCCGGCTGCATCCCTTTCCCAGTAACAAAGGAAACCTAGTTGCTCGTTCCGTGTCGTTTGGAGCATTCACCGTCGAAGCGGCCGCGTGGGCGGTTGCTCGGGGAGGTCGTCCCGATGTCGTGTTTGCCATGTCCCCACCAATCACGCTGGGGATGGCTGGCTATCTGGCCGCTAAGCGATGGCGAGCGCCTATGGTTTTCAACATTCAGGATGTATTTCCCGATGCGGCCGTCGCCAGTGGAGCTATCACCAACCAACGGGTCATACGGACCGCCGAGCGACTCGAACTATCGTTGTATCGCAAGTCAGCGGCAGTGACGGTGCTTAGCGAGGACCTGGCCGAAAATGTTAGCAACAAGCTAGGACGGTCCGGTCGCGGCCCGGGTCGCAGCCCACGTATTGAAGTCATTCCCAACTTCGTCGACACCCAAGCAATTCAACCGGCGAACCGGGCCACGGCGTATCGAGATGAGTTCGATCTTGGCGATCGTATTGTTGTCATGTACGCCGGAAACGTGGGACATTCCCAACCCCTCGACCTCGTGCTTGATGCCGCGCGCCATTATCGAGACCGCGACGACGTGGTATTTGTCATTAACGGGAACGGGTCGGAGCGGGAACGACTTGAAGCAGCGGCGCATGACCTCACCAACTTGCGTTTTGTCGATTTTCAGCCAGCCGAGCGACTAAGCGAGGTCCTCGCCAGCGCCGATATCCACCTGGTGTTGCTTCACGAAGGGCTGGCGGCGGCCAGTGTGCCGTCGAAGATGTACTCGATCCTTGCCGCCGGCCGCCCAATTCTGGCGTCGGTCGACCGGGGAACCGAGGTGCAACGAACCCTCGAAACGTCCAATGGGGGTATATCTACCGATGCGGGCGATCCCGACGGCTTTCATCGGGGTCTTGCTCTGCTCATTGAACAGCGCCAACGGCGCGAGGAAATGGGAACAGCGGCCCGAGAATGGGTCGAACAATGGCATGCGCCGCGCCAGGTTGCCGAACAGTATTTGGCTCTGTTTGCTGCGGTTCAAGGCGCTCAAAAATAGGCGACCAAATTCGTAATGTCGATGATGCAACAACCCGTTCATTTTCCAGTAGCGTGTTGGCCCTATGGGTAAGGCTTCTTCTGCAAAAAAGGTCGCTCGCGCGGCCGCCATTGGCGAGTCCAGCCGGACGAGCGACCGTCGGCAACTTGGGTATCCGCTTGCGGTTGCCGCCACCATGATCTTCGGTATTGCTCTGGTGGTGTTTGCCGCGGCGAGTCGTGATTCGGTCCCGGAGCCCACGCTTTCGGATCACTGGCATGATGCCTACAGCATCTATAGCTGCGAAACCGGCGGTTTCGAGGGTGCGTTGCAAGGCACCGCTGACCCCGACGGCATTCACTCACATCAGGACAGCCTCATTCACATACACCCATTCTCCGGCGCGGTCACTGGGGCTGGCGCCAAGATGGACGTATTTTTCGCTGCCTTGGGCGTCGAGATGACTGACGAGACGCTTACCTTGCCCACGGGCGTGACCTTCACGGAAGGCTCAACCCAGTGTGGCGGCGAGGATGCTGTGCTGCAGATTCTGCGCTGGACCTATGGCGTAAATGCCGAGGGCAGTCCGCCCGATGAAGTTATCACCGAGAACTTCCACGATGTTCGGTACCTTGCCAACGGCGAAGCATTCACCATTGCGTTTGCGCCGTTAGGTGCCGATATTCCCGCACCAGAGAGTGTTCCTCGTCTCGCTACGGTGAACCCCACACTCGTTGATCCCAACCTGGGCGAAGACCTCATTGACCTCAATGATTTAGAGGCAGAAGACACCCCGTAGACACCGAATGGCTGGTGGCCATGCTTGTGTGTTTCGTGAAGTCTTTCTAACGGAAAAGATCCTCGGCTGGACCGCGCACAATATCGTCGTGCACGTTTCCGTTTCCAAACCACTGAGGGTCCACACCTCGTATCACCGCAACGGGAATGCCCGCCGCCTTGCCGCAGACGAGATCGGCGGCTGCGGCTAGTTCATCGACGATGGCTACCTCGGTGACCATGAGTTCGCGGCCCAGAGCGTCGGTGCTGCCCCGAAGGTCAAGAATCGGGGAGATTCCGGCGGAGCCGATCGCTACGTCGGTAACACCACGTCGCCAAGGCCGACCAAAGGTGTCCGAGACAATGACGACAACATTCACGCCAT
>CAWKZT010000116.1:0-5727 GCA_963854565.1 Acidimicrobiia bacterium | reverse complement strand
AGTTGGGGTCGGGGAGGTCGTTGCGGTGTACACAATGTCGGCATCGCGTACCGCCGCGGAAGGGGAGTCGGACGCAACAATTCGGTCGGCGAAGCCAGCTATGTCGGTGCAGAACTGCATGAGGTTCTCACGGTTACGGCCATAGGCGCGGATTTCGGAAATTTCTCGCACCGCGCACACAGCTTCGACTCCGGTTCGGGCTTGGATACCCGTGCCGATCATCGCGAGCACGGTGCTGTCGGCGCGTGCTAATGCGTCAACGGATGCGCCGCCGCCCGCAGCCGTTCTGATCCCGGTCAACGAGCTACCTTCGAGCAGGCCAACGATCTCGCCGGTCTGGTCGTCGAGCACTTGAACGGCCCCTTGGATTACCGGACGCCCCTCGCTGACATTACGCGGAAAGACGGTGGCGGCTTTGACGGTGAGAGCGCCGATGCTCGCAATGTGCGCGGGCATGAATAAGGCGATTTCATTGTGGCTACCAACCGACAGAGCTGTGCGAGGAGGCATGGTGGCCCCACCCGTCGAAACAGCAAGGTAAGCGGACTTCATCGCCTCAATAGCAGACGCCATGGGCAGGGCACGACGAACATCGTCAGCAGAAAGAATCAACATGACGCCACTCTACATACTCAAATCGCAGTGGTTAACCGCGCTAGGCGGGGTTAACCACTGCGATTTGAGTAAGTGGGTCTACGATCTGCGGCGAGAAGTGGTTGACTAGGGCATGGAACAACGTCGTGTCGTCATCGTTACTGGGGCCGGAAATGGTATTGGCCGGGCAATCGCCGAGCGCTTTGGCGCCGAGGGCGATCAGGTCGTGGTCAACGACGTCGATGGGGGAGCCGCACAAGCGGTAGCGAACACCATCTCCGCGGCAGGTGGAGCAGCTATCTCTCATCCTGCCGATATCTCTGACGTCAAAGCGGTGGCCGACATGTTTGGTGCGGTACTCGACCAATTTGGCACCGTCGATGTGCTGGTGAACAACGCCGGCCTGGTTGGGCCAATGCTGCATTTTCTCGACGGCGACGAAGCGTGGTTTCGCAAGATCATCGACGTCAACTTGATGGGCACCATTTGGTGCTGCCGTCAAGCCGGTCACATCATGGCCCGCAATGGCCATGGGGTAATCATCAACATGAGTTCCGGCGGCGCCACCCGCGCCCACCGCCAATTCACTGCCTACGACGCCACCAAGGGCGGCATCGAGGCCCTCACCCGAGCTATGGCCATCGACCTTGGCCCCTATGGCGTGCGGGTCAATGCGCTGATGCCCGGGTCCGTCGACACCAGTGGCCGCACTCTCGATGAACTGGTTGCTAATGGTGCTGACATTCCGCTCGAACGTCAGGGCACCGCGGTAGATCTTGCGGGCCCGGCGGTGTTCTTGGCATCGGCCGATGCCGGTTACGTCACGGGTGACATCTTGCGGGTCGACGGTGGTCTGCTATCGCAACAACGGTCCGCCACAGTTGATATCTGCCCGCCTTCGGGCTTCCCGGTCATTGCTGATGTCAAGTCAGTTGCTGAGCTCGATGGCTAATTCCATGGCACCTCGTTTAGGTGTCGATGTGGGCGGCACGTTCACCGACATCGTCCTGGAAGTGGACGCGACGTTCACCTCCACCAAAGTCCTCACTACACACGACGCTCCGGAGCGCGGCATGTTGGCCGGAATCGATTCTGTGTTGGCCGACGCATCGATCACCATTGGATCGCTAGAAACCATCATCCACGGCACCACCTTGGCCACCAACGCCCTGATCGAACGACGCGGAGCGCACACCGCATTTGTGACCACGGCTGGCTTTCGTGATGTCATCGAGACACGCACCGAGTCACGATTTGAGCAATACGACCTCAACATCGTGTTGCCATTGCCGCTCATCGAGCGCCAACACCGATTTGTGCTCAATGAGCGAATGGGAGCCGATGGCACACCGTTGGTTCCGTTTGATCATGATGATGCCAAGCAGCTAATCGAGGTTCTTCGGGCGGGCGACTACGACGCCATCGCCATCGGCCTGCTGCATAGCTATGTGAACCCCGAACACGAGAACGCCTTTCGGAAGTTACTCAGTGCGGCGCTGCCCGATGTTGCCATCTCGACCTCAGCTGAGGTCTCCCCCCAAATGCGCGAATTCGAACGCTTCAACACCGTTTGCGCCAACGCCTACGTACAACCCCTTATGGCGTCCTACCTTGACCGGCTGGGAGCCGAACTGGGACGACGCGGGGCAACGTGTCCGGTGTACCTGATGCACTCAGGTGGGGGACTGATGTCGTTGGAAAGCGCGGCTAAGTTTCCTGTTCGCCTCGTCGAGTCTGGTCCCGCGGGCGGAGCGATCTTTGCCGCTGACATTGCCGAACGCTACGGCCTTGATCGGGTGCTTTCGTTCGACATGGGTGGCACTACAGCGAAGATCTGCTTGATCGAAGACAGCACGCCACGCACAGCTAAGTCCTTCGAAGTAGCTCGTACCCACCGCTTCACCAAGGGCAGCGGCATGCCAATCTCGATTCCCGTGATTGAAATGATCGAGATCGGTGCGGGTGGAGGCTCTATTGCTTCGGTCGACGTGCTCGGTCAAATTCGTATTGGCCCCGAGTCCGCTGGTTCTGAGCCAGGGCCGGCGGCCTATCAACTGGGCGGAACGCAGGCGACCGTAACCGATGCCAACGTGGTGCTCGGGCGGCTATCTCCGGAGACCTTCGGCGCGACCGGAATCGAGCTTTCGCCGGCCCATGCCGCCGAGGCAGTACAGGCCGCGCTTGGCCCGCAACTCGGACTTGACGCGGCGGCGGGTGCTGTTGGCATTACCGAGGTTGTCGACGAGAACATGGCCAATGCGGCTCGGGTTCACGCCGTTGAGAACGGTAAAGATGTCGTGGGGTTCACCATGATCGCGTTTGGTGGCGGAGCCCCACTTCACGCCAGCCGACTATGTGAGAAATTAGGACTCGACCAATTGCTCGTGCCACCGGGTGCAGGTGTTGGCTCGGCCATTGGTTTCCTGCGGGCACCGTTTGCCTATGAAGCGGTGCGCTCGTACTACGCCCGGCTTGATGCCTTTGATTATGTAGAGGTCAACCAACTCCTTACCGACCTCACCGCTGAGGCCGACGCGTTTGTAGCCGAGGGGACCGATGACGTCCGCGAGATCGAACGCTGGGTCTATATGCGTTACGCCGGTCAAGGGTGGGAGATACCGGTGCAACTCGGTGATGGTGAGTTTGATGGTCTAAGCCAGGACCAACTCGGAGCGCGGTTCGTCAAGTCTTATGAGGAGTACTTCGGGCGAGCCATCGAAGGGCTTGCGATCGAAGCGGTAAGTTGGGCGGTCAAGGTTGCGACGCCACGTCAAGCGGTCGAGCGCTGTTCCTGGGCCGAGACCGTTACCGATGCTGCGTCGACTGGGTCGCGATCGATATATGACACGGCAAGCAACGCCATGGTTGAAGCGCAAGTTGTCGAGCGCTCTTCGTTGAGCGCCGGCGTCCGGGTGCTGGGCCCTGCGGTCATTGTTGAACCACAAACCACCACCTGGATAGGGCAACGCCACCAAGCAATCGCCCAATCCGATGGTTGTCTCGTGATTAGCCGAAGCGGGGATGCGTCATGAATGACCTGCGAAATCAAGTTATGTGGAATCGGCTGATCTCGATCGTGGAAGAGCAAGCACTCACGCTTATTCGCACCGCCTTCTCTACCAGTGTCCGCGAGGCGGGCGATCTGTCCGCTGGCATCTTCGACGTGCAGGGACGCATGATTGCCCAAGCCGTCACTGGCACCCCGGGACATGTCAACACGATGGCTGCTGCGGTCGGACACTTCATCACTGACATCGGAGCACACCGAATCTACGAAGGCGACGTCTATGTCACCAACGACCCATGGAAGGGCACCGGCCACCTGCACGACATAACCGTCACCACCCCGGTTTTTGCCGATGGCACGTTGATTGGCTATTTTGCCTGCACCTGCCACGTGGTCGACATCGGCGGCCGGGGCTACGGACCCGACGCCAGTGAGGTGTACGAGGAGGGCCTGTTCATTCCCATCATGAAGTTCGTTGACCGCGGTCAACTCAACGAGGACCTCATCAACATCGTTCACCACAACGTGCGTGAGTCCAACCAAGTGGTTGGCGACATCCATGGACTGGCCGCATGTAACGAGACCGGTCGACGACGCCTGCTCGCGATGTTCGACGAATTCGAAATCACCGACCTGGTCGATCTGGCCGAGTTTGTTTTTGACCGGACGCGCACCGCCACATTGGAACGATTGGCGACCCTGCCACCGGGGACCTACACCAACACCATGGCGGTCGATGGCTACAACGACGAGACAGTGTTGGCGGTCACTCTCACCGCTTCCAACGACGGGGTGCATGCCGACTTTGCAGGAACCTCGCCGATTAGCCCGTTCGGCGTGAACGTGCCACTTGGCTACGCCCAGGCGTACTTCACCTATGCGCTTCTGTGCGCGCTGGCGCCTGAGGTGCCCAACAACTTCGCCTCATTGGAACCATTCACCGTCAGCGCTCCGCCGGGAGTAATCCTTAACGCGGTGCACCCCGACCCCGTCTCGGTGCGTCATGTCATTGGCCACTTCGTCACCGACCTCACCTTTGGAGCTATCGCTGACGTGCTGCCGGATCTGATTCCTGCTGAAGGGTCCGGGGCCCTTTGGAACTTCCAGGTCAGTGCCAGGGGAGTGGCGGGGTCTGGTCTGCCGCCCGTCGAGGTCTTGATGTTTAACAGTGGGGGCACCGGAGCGCGGCCGTCGTTGGACGGTCTCAGTGCGACTGCTTTCCCTTCGGGTGTGCGCACCATGTCGGTCGAGGCGACCGAGCAAGTTGGCCCGATTGTGTTTTGGCGCAAAGAGTTGCTCCCCAATTCCGCGGGCGAGGGCACTTATCGAGGTGGGCTGGGCCAAGTCATCGAATTGGGTCCCACCGACGGGTACGAGTTTCAGTTCAGTGCCATGTTCGATCGCATTACGCATCCGGCGCGCGGCCGCAGCGGTGGCCATGACGGAGCATGCGGAGCCGTCTATCTGGCTGACGGCACGGCATTTGACGCCAAAGGTAAGCAGCTAGTGCCCGAAGGGCAACGACTAATCTTGGAGTTGCCGGGTGGTGGCGGATTTGGCGATCCAGCTGACCGTGACACTGATGCCCAATCGAACGACATAGCTCAGGGCTACATCACCTAGAGCTACATCATGTAGAGATTGCTCGTTCGATCCATGGTCTTCACCATCACATTGATGTTGGGCTAGCCAATGACCAGAACTCACCCCAGAAGGGGCTAACCGCTGGGCGCTGAGACTGTTGTCAAATCGACACATGGTTACAAAACGCTCTGCCCCTTTCCATGAGGCTGTTTCGCTGTTACCCTCATCTGCCGTAATACAGTCCACCTAAATATAGGAGGGGAAGAGACTGTGATTAGTTCCAAGAAGTTTTTGGCTCTACTCGGTATTCTTCTTTCGTTCGCCCTAATTGCTGCCGCCTGTGGTAGCGATTCGAGTGATGAAGAAGGAACCGTTGAGCCAACCGAGACAACTGCTGAGACAACCGACGAGGGGACCGCTGACCATCTTGGTGACGGCAGCCTTGGCGTTGTAACTGTCGAAGCTGGTGAAGCGGTTCAGATTCGTTCGTTGAACGCTATTACTGGTGATGTTGCGTTCTTGGGCTTGCCCAATGAGCGTGG
>CAWKZT010000115.1:0-5803 GCA_963854565.1 Acidimicrobiia bacterium | reverse complement strand
CCATTGTCGGACGTACGTCAATGCATCCGTTCGGCTTTAGAGCAACGCCCAGTGCTTCGAGACCAAACCCAGAGGTATTGGCCTTTCGCCCGGCGGCTACCAGCACATGACTGCCAACAATTTCTTCGTCATTAACCACGGCAACGATGCCACCAAGGTCGGCCCGAAACGCGGTTATAGCTGCACCGGTGTGAATTGTGACGCCTAAATCGGCGAGCGAGGAATGCACCACTGCCGCCGCATCGGCATCGTCGCGATTCATGAGGCGTGGCGCCACCTCCAAAACGGTCACCGGCACACCTAAGCGGACAAAAGCGGTTGCCATCTCGCACCCAATGGGGCCACCACCAACTATCAGCAGGTGGGTGGGCTTCTCAGCCAACTGAAAAAGAGTTTCGTTGGTCAGGTACCCGACATCGTCAAGGCCAGGGATGGGCGGAGCCGCTGGACGCGCCCCAGTGGCAACCACGATGTTGTCGGCCACCACGGTGTCGTCACCTACCTGCAACGTGGAGGAGTTCACGAAGGTGGCGCGGTGCGCAATAACGGTCACCCCTTCTGAAGTAAGCACTTCGGCGTTCTCTAGGGCCGCAACTTCACGGATTACCGATTGCACATGTTGCATGGCCTGAACAAAATCGGCCCCCTGGGCACTAGCTGCCAACAACGCTTTCGAGGGGACGCACCCGGTGAACGTGCAATCACCACCAAGCGGACCGTCGGTAATGAGCGCGGCCGACCGCCCCTGTCTCGCCGCAGCGCGTACTGCGCCCAGGCCGGCGGACCCACCACCAATGGCCACCAAATCGAACCGTGTTTCAGCCATTTAGTGCACCATCCGGGCAAAGAACCAAGCAATATTGATCACGACAAGACCCAGAACAAACTGACGAATGTCTTTGACTTGTCTACGAACCAGCCACAGCCCAAGAAGCCAGATAGGCGTCATTATCATCCACTGCTGGCCGACGCCCTTGTCCGTTTTGGGCAACAAAAAGTCGAGAAGAAATTCGGGCACGAAGTCAGAACCCGTCGTTCGTCACGAAGATTCCCTACAACTCGTCCAGTGCCACGCGAATTTCCCCGACGAACTGACCAACGCCTTCGGGTCCTTCACCATCAAGCAGACGTTGCACCACCGCAGAACCAACGACTACCCCATCGGCGACGGTGCACACCTGCGCCGCTTGTTCGGGGGTTCCGATGCCCACGCCAACCAGCACCGGCTTGTCGGTTAGATTTTTCAGACGGCTGGCGATCTGCAACGAACTTTCCGCCAGCTTGTCGCGGACGCCGGTAACGCCAAGAAGGCCAACCGCATAGACAAACCCACGAGCGCGTTCGCAGACCTGGGCCAAACGTTCGTCGGAACCAGTTGGAGCGGCCAACATGACCGTCTCGATGCCGACTGCATCGGCAACCGCCGCCCACTTGCCCGCTTCTTCTAACGGCATGTCGGGCAAGATTGCTGCACTCACACCGCTTTCGAGCAACGACGAAGCGAACCGCTCCAGACCCATCGAATGGGCAATGTTGTAATAAGTCATGACGGCAAGTGGCACGCCAATGTCGGCGCCTCGCAGTTGTTGCAACACTGATACCGGCGATGCGCCTGATTGCAGAGCCTGCTCGGAAGCTAATTGAATCGTTGGACCATCCATCACGGGATCGGAGAACGGGATTCCTATCTCGATTGCGGTCGCTCCGTTTGCGGCCGAAGCGCGAAGCGACTCGACCCAGTCGTCGCCCAGTCCGCCGGTGATGTAAGGAACCAACGCTTTCTTACCTGCGTCCCGGTTAGACCGCAGGGCAGATTCGAGCACGCCGGTCATGGGAGTATGTCCATCATCTGCGCGACGTCCTTGTCGCCGCGTCCCGAGAGGTTGATCAGGACGGTTTTGCCGCGCAGTGACGATTTCTGTTGGGTTACCCAAGCAATTGCGTGGGCGGATTCGAGGGCCGGAATGATGCCTTCTGTGCTACTCAGCAACTGAAATGCAACGACCACCTCGGCATCAGTGACCGGGTAGTACTCAGCACGACCAATGTCGGCAAGATGAGAATGTTCGGGGCCGACACCGGGATAGTCGAGTCCCGCCGAAATCGATTCGGCTTCAAGTACCTGGCCAAATTCACTCTGCATGAGATATGAGCGGGAGCCATGCACGACGCCGGGCACGCCACGTCCTACTGCAGCGCCTCCGGCCGGCTCGACCCCAATGAGGCGAGCCTTTGTGTCGACGAATCCTGAGAAAATGCCGGCAGCATTGGAACCACCACCGACACAAGCCACAACCACGTCGGGCTCGCCCTGCGTCAATGTTTGACACTGCTCATACGCCTCTGTACCGATCACTCGGTGAAACTCGCGAACCATCCATGGGTAAGGGTGTGGACCCATAGCCGAACCCAGGCAATAAAACGTGTCTTCGACGACGGCGACCCAATGACGCATGGCCTCATTCACTGCGTCTTTTAGGGTGCGACTACCGCTCACCGCGGACACCACGGTCGCCCCGAGCAATTCCATCCGAAATACATTGAGCTTTTGTCGTTCGATGTCGACCTCGCCCATGTATACAACGCACTCCATGCCCAACAACGCTGCTGCGGTGGCAGCGGCGACACCATGTTGACCGGCGCCCGTCTCAGCCACCATTTTGGTCTTGCCCATGCGCTTCGCCAGCAATGCTTGGCCCAGCACATTATTAATCTTGTGGCTACCAGTGTGGTTTAAATCCTCGCGTTTGAGCAAGACACGAATGCCGCCCAGTTCCTCACCTAGTCGACTGCATTCGTAGAGCGGCGACGGCCGTCCGGCGTAGTTGGCGAGCAGTTGATCGAGTTCGGCACGAAACGATGGATCGGCCCAGGCGTCGCGGAATGCATCTTCGAGTTCGAGCAAGGCGGGCATCAGCGTTTCGGGGACAAACCTTCCCCCAAATTGACCAAAACGGCCGGTCTCGTCGGGCTCACCCATCAAGGATTGGTCAGTCATCTTCCTGCCAATCATAGGGGCTCTGATTGTCGTGTTCAGGAGGCGCGTTGGCGTACTCGACTTCGGCGAACGCTCTGTGGGCGTTGGCGATGAAGGCTCGAATCAGTCGAGGATCCTTATTGCCTGGGGAAGATTCGACGCCACTGGCAACATCGACTCCCCACGGACGCACCGTCGCTATAGCTTCGGCCACATTGTCGGGATTTAGCCCACCCGCCAGAATCATGCGCGGCGCCCGATAGGCGGCCTGCTTAGCTAACGACCAATCAAACGTTTCGCCTGAGCCTGGTGTGGGTGAGTCAACGAGAACCGCATCGCACCAATAGTCATCCAACTTTTTCAGCTTGCTGGACCCGGCGGGAAAGGCCTTGATCACATACGGAATCGAAGCGCGAACTTCGTGCACCTGATCAACCGTTTCGGCCCCGTGAAGCTGAACGGCTTTAAGACCAGCTTTATGGGTGATATCGATCACTCGCGCCGGCGAGGCATCGCGAAAAACGCCAACAGTAAGCACTTCGGGCGGCAATCGCTTCGCTATGTCGCCCGCTCGCACCGGGGCAATTTGTCGGCTGGACGGAGCAAAAATGAACCCGACGGCATCGGCTCCCATAGCCACAGCTAACAACGCGTCTTCTTCGCTAGTGATTCCACAGATCTTGACGAACATGGTCCCGATAATAGTCGGCGACCGCCCAGGGCCAGTGTCTATTACAAAGTGGTTGTTGGTTCGCTGCGCATCGCCGTAACTGCTGCGGCAATGTCTCGAGCAGTAACCAGGCTTTCGCCGACCAAAATAGCGTCGAATCCTGCGTCGACGAGGATCTGCGCATCGTCGGGGCCGCGCACTCCAGATTCGGCAACTTTGACGACCGTGTCGGGCATCAGCGCGCCCACTCGCACTGCTCGATCTTGGTCGACTTCGAACGTGAGGAGATCACGCTGATTGACACCCACAAGTGTGGCTCCGACAGCCATGGCACGGTCCAGTTCGACCTCATCGTGAACTTCGACCAGAGCGTCAAGCCCGAGGCTAACTGCTAGTGCATGAAACGAACGCAACTCATCATCGTCGAGCGCCGCGACGATGAGCAAGACTGCGTCGGCCCCCATCAGTCTGGCGTCACAAACGTCGGCCATGCCGACCGTAAAGTCCTTGCGGATGACCGGAAGATTTACCGCACTCCGGGCTTCGTGAAGATCAGCGACACTGCCACCGAAGTGGGGTTCGTCCGTGAGTACTGACAGGCATGACGCTCCACCGAGTTCGTACGCTAACGCAACATCGGTGGGAGACAAGTCGGTGAAGATGTCACCTTTGCTCGGCGAGCGGCGCTTAACCTCCGCAATCACGGCCAGAGAATCCGAGCCTTGCAACGCCGCGGCGAAACCGCGGGTGGGTTCGGTATTTATAGCTTGCTCGATCAGGGTGTCAAGATTGCGCACGTCGGCCCCAGCCCGGGCACGGTGGTGGGCCAAAATTGCGTCAAGGTAGTTAGTCGCCACGGTCGAAACGTTAGTGCCAGATTGGCATCATCAGCGGTAATTTGTGCTGTGTTGCGCTGGAATAGTGAACATGAGTCCGGTGGGGTCCGTGTCATCACGGACAAAACATTTGAGCGCGACACCCAGCGCAAGAGGCGCTCTATCGGCGGGTTTGCTGCCCGCTTGAGTCTAGAGTGCCCAAATGGCCAGTATTTTTTCAATGATTGTTGACGGTGCTATACCCAGTCACAAGGTGTGGGAAGACGAAAATCACTACGCATTTCTCGACATAAACCCTTGGGTCGTTGGGCACACCCTCGTGATTCCCAAACACGAGGTCGACTACCTGTTCGACATTGACGACGATGCCTACATGGCGCTGAATCTAGCTGCCAAACGGGTAGCCGAGATTCTCCAAGACAAGCTCGGTTGCGCCCGCGTTTGCACCATGGTTATCGGTTACGAAGTTCCCCATGCTCACATCCATCTACTGCCCACAAACACCATGGGCGACATCATCGTGCCCGGGTCGATGCCGTCGGTAAAAGTTCCGGATCTGGCGGAGTTAGCGGAACAACTCCGCTCCTGAGGACGCAATGGCGAGCGGTTTATTCATGTAGGGCGCTGTATCTCGAACATTTCTGTGGTCCGGCTGTAACCCGCTCCAGCGTGGCGGCCGACTGCCTTGAGCTCCCGCTGGTCGATGCGAGTTCCATCGAGAACGTCGTCAGAAACATGGAAGGCCACCGCTTCGCCAATCACTAAAGCGTTGCCAAGCTCTGCGTCACCCACGGGCAGAATCTGTTTTACAACGCACTCGATGTTGGCCTTGCACTCTCCAACCATGGGCGGCCCGATCAAGCGAGACGGGACTGGCGTGAGGCCCGCCAAAGCGAACTCATCGACGTCATCGGCAACGCTTGCAGCTGACGCGTTCATGGCTTCGACGGTTTCCTCCGAAACGATGTTGATGGTAAATTCGCCGACTTCGCGCACGTTATTGAGGGTGTCCTTCCGGGAGGACACGCCGGGCGAGAACACGAATGTCGGGGGATGTCCGGACACACAATTGAAAAACGAGTACGGGGCCAGGTTGGGAATATTGGCCGCGGATACCGTACCTATCCACCCAATCGGCCGAGGCACAATCAGGCCACTCGCCAGCTTGTACGGATCGTTACCGGAGAGTTCGGACATGGGAAGGTACGACTTAGTGATCACCCCACGACTCTAGATGATCAAGCCGTTCTTCTCCCCACCATCAGTTCGCCCTCCGTCCACCACCAGTTCGCCCTCCGTCCACCACCAGTCCCCCAATCC
>CAWKZT010000114.1:0-5815 GCA_963854565.1 Acidimicrobiia bacterium | reverse complement strand
CCCAGAAGCATTCGCCTCAGACACCTTGAACGGGGCCAGCGAGTCCATGTCACCGATGAGTTCGTCGACACCACACCCAACCGCTTGGGCCAATAGGTAACCATGATCAACCGCAATGACATAGTCCGTGGACTTCGCCAACGCCACTTCTTCGACCTGTAGCCCAGCTCCACCAGCAAACACCGAGACAACAACCATGCGGCAAGCATAAGCCCTGCGCATCCGCGTATCTGGGAACGGCGTCATGACATTTCTACGACGATTGGCCAATCTGATTGGCTTCAGGACTACTGATCTGCCACAGTTAACATCCAGGTGTAACGCACGTCGCACCGATACCTCCGGGGGAGACATATCTTCATGGTTAAATCTCAGGGCGCTCACGCGTCGAAATGGATGCGCTTGCTAGCCATCCTTCTCGCATTCACCTTTGTTGCCGCCGCTTGCGGTAGCAGCGACAGTGGCTCTTCTGCCGAGGACGTTGCTTCGGGCGATACCACCGCCGAAGAACCTGCCGCCGAAGAACCTGCCGCCGAAGAACCTGCCGCCGAAGAACCTGCCCCCGAAATTATCGAAACCTTCGAAGAAGAACCCGCAGAAATCGTCCCGGTAAAGGGCGGCACCCTCCGCTTTGCTCTCGAAGCAGACGGTGATGGACTCAACCCCACCACCTCCGCGCTAGCCGCCTCGGGCTACATGATGACCGGCGCAGTCCTCGAAACACTTTCAGCCGTGGCAGCTGACGGCACTATCGTCCCTTTCTTAGCCGAGAGTTTCACGCCGAGCGATGACTTCCTGAACTGGCAAGTCAAACTACGCCCGGACATGACTTTCACCGATGGTACGCCACTCACCTCGGCCGCAATCGCCGATAACTTTACCCGGCAGCTAGGCGACCTTCTAGTGGGGCTAGCCGTGAATCCATTCTTCGTGGGTGTCGAGGAGAAGATAACCGTAATCGATGACCTCACCGCTGAATTCCATCTCGCCATCCCCAACGCTCATTTCCCGGCGACATTGACTGGCCAGGTCGGCATGGTTGCCTCGCCTACCTGGTTGGCTGCTGCTGACGCCGACCCAACACTCAACCAAGAACCCGTCGGTACCGGCCCGTTCCTCTTTGACAGTCGCACCCCAGACTCACTCACCCGCTTCGTGCGCAATGACAACTACTGGAACGGCGAGGTATACCTCGATGCGCTCGAGTTTGCTCCTGTCACCGATAGCGACGCACGAGTCGATCTTCTCCTTGAGGGCGATGTGCAGGGCTTGCACACCACCAACGCTGAATCAATTGTCGAGTTGTCGGAAGATGATTCCATCGAAATGCTGCTCAATGACACCACCGAAGAATCCTTCTCCATGATCAACACCGAGAACGCACCATTCGACGACATTCGTGTCCGAGAAGCGCTCACACTGGCAACTTTTCGGGAGAACTACATCGAACTCGTCGGCGCCGGCATACAGCGTGGAGCGAACCAAATGTTCGCTCCCGAAAGCCCGTACTTCAACCCCGATGTGGTGCAGGAGACCGAGAATCCCGCTGCGGCGTTACTGCTAGTCGAGGAGTACTGCGCCGAACTTCCGGCGAACTGCAACGATGGTCGTATCGACTTTGCCTTGTCTTATTCCGGTCCGTCGGTTGTTCAGGATCGCATTGCTGACATATTGACCGTTGGTTGGACCGAAGGTGGGTTCAATGTCAGCCAAAACATGATCCCGCAGGATTCCTTCATCCAAGCAATCGCCTTTGGCCAGTACCAGGTCAACACCTGGCGACAGTTTGGCGCTAACGATCCGGTGGCAGACAACGTGTGGCTCTGGTGCGCTGGTGTGGGCGGTATCTCGCTCAACTGGCCACGCTTTTGTGACGAAGGCCGCGACGTCTTGTTGCTCGAGGCTATGGCCTCAACCGATGAAGGACGCCGGGCCGAGATTTACCAAGAACTCGTGGCTCGTATCCACGACGACTACACGTACATTTTCTACACCCGAACCATTTGGTCGGTCGCATTCACCGATGCTGTCAATGGCCACTGTGATCGAGTAACTCCCGAAGGCGTCGCGCTGGCTTGCGCCACCAACGGAAGCTCTTCCTTCGGCACCACCTGGATTAGCGAGTAAGTAACGAATATTGTCTGAAGGTCAGCACGAGACGTTGTAGAATATGGGCTATTGGCTGCAAAAAGTAGCGCTTGGTATCCTTCTTTTATTCTCTGTGTCCGTGTTGACCTTCGGGGCAATGAACGTGCTGGGCGACCCGCTGTTCAACATCGTTGGTCCCACAGCAATCCAATATGACGAGCTCGAAAGCTTCGCTTCCGACGGATCTATTACTCCTCAAGACCAAAAGACGCTCGACGTACTCCGCTCGGCACGGGAGGAATACAACCTCGAAAAGCCGCTGGTTACCCGCTACAGACTGTGGGTGGCAGACTTCGTAACCGGCGACTTTGGGGTTCAGTTCTCCGAAGACGGCGAACCGCCCGTTTGGAACCTCATTAAAGAGCGAATACCTCGTACAGTCTCGCTGTTAGTGCTGGCGCAATTGATGGCGGCCGTCATTGCCATCCCTTGGGCCGTATTGGCCGCGTCTCGACCACAACGGCCATTTGACCGATCGTCTATGGTCGTCAGTTTTGGACTGTTGGCCCTGCCAAGTTTCGCGCTCGGGATTATCCTTAAATATGCGTTCGCGATCAAATTCAACATATTTCCGCAGACCTACACCGCCGGGGATCCGCTCAAATCACACGTCTGGCAACTGATATTGCCAGCACTCACCATCGCCTTACCCGCCGCCGCGGTTTATCAGCGCCTGCTGCGCACCGATCTCATTACCACCCTGCAAGACGACTTCATCTTGATGGCGAGGTCCAAGGGCATGTCAAAGCGCCGAGTGCTCTTTGGGCATGCGTTGCGACCATCAATGTTCTCTTTCATCACCGTCTTCGGCATCAACACCGGAGCGCTGATCGGCGGCACGCTTGTTATCGAGCGGGTGTTTCGCATCCCAGGTCTTGGTACTGCCATAGTTGAAGCCATTCTCCGCGAGGACTTCCCCGTGGTCTTAGCGGTCGTCATCTTGATCTCCGCTGCATTTGTCGTCATCAACTTGCTGGTCGACATCTTGTATACAATCATCGATCCGAGGGTCAGCCGATGAGCATTGACTGGGACGATCCGGGAACATCTTTGGCGACATCGGCGGACGATTCGGTCCCTTCCGAACACGTCGCGCAGAAGAAGCTCGGATGGGCGTTTTGGCTATGTATTGGCTGGCTTGTCACGGTCGTGTTGCTGGCCGTTTTCGCTCCGGTATTGCCCATTAAGGATCCTCGAAAGAATTTCCTCGGGAGCGGTGCCGCTGGACCATCATCTCCCCCGTCATGGGCCCATCCATTCGGAACCGATGAAGATGCCCTCGACATGTTTTCTCGCACGATCTGGGGAGCACGAGTTTCGCTCACCGTTGGCTTTGTTGCCATTGCGCTCGGCATGGGCATCGGCGGTAGTCTCGGCATGATCGCCGGGTTCGTGCGGGGTTGGTTTGACAAAATTATCTCCTTTATTTTCCTGGTGCTGTTGTCGTTCCCCACCCTCATCCTCGCGATTTTGTTGACCGCATTGCTGAACCGAAGCTTGACCGTCATTGCGGTTGTCATCGGGATCCTCGGAATTGCCCCGATTGGACGCCTGGCCCGAGCAGCCACAATGCAATTCGCGGAGCGGGAGTTCGTCATGGCTTCGCGGACCATCGGGGCAACCAATTTCCGCATTCTCACTCGAGAACTCCTACCCAACGTGCTCATCCCTATGAGCGCATTAGCCCTCCTTGGAATGGCTATTGCCATCGTGGGTGAGGGTGCACTGGCGTTCCTCGGCCTTTCGGTTGAGCAAACCATCACCTGGGGTAATCTCATCGGACGCGGTGCTTCACGCCGCACATTGGAAGACACACCATGGGCTGCATTCGCGCCTATTGGGGTGCTGTTCCTCACCGTCCTCTCGCTCAATCTCGCGGGAGACAAACTGCGTGACTACTTTGATGTGAAGGAGCTTTCGCTATGAGCGATTCCACCGAAGAAACGGTCGCTCCCCCGCTACTTGAAGTCACCGATTACCGGGTCGGATTTCGTACTGAACGCGGTTTGGCCAAGGCCGTTGACGGCATTTCGTTCACCCTTGAACAAGGCAAGACGCTTGGCATCGTGGGCGAGTCCGGCTCAGGGAAGTCGGTACTGAATCGGTCGATCATGGGACTCGTGACCAGTTCACACCAGATCGAACAGGGTTCGGTCAAATTCAAGGGCCAAGAAATAGCCAACAACGATCGACAGGATTTCTGGGGCAAAAACATGTCCATGATTTTCCAGGATCCCATGACGTCGCTGAACCCGGTCATGCGCATCGGCAAGCAAATCACCGAGCCGATTCGTAAGCACCTGGGTCTCGACAAAAAGGCCGCCATCGAACGGGCCGTCGAACTACTCACGTCTGTCGGTATCCCCGAGCCAGCCAAGCGGGTCAACCAGTATCCCCACGAACTTTCTGGCGGTATGCGTCAGCGGGTCATGATCGCGATTGCGTTGTCGGCCGAACCCGACTTTCTGGTGGCCGACGAACCTACGACTGCACTCGATGTCACTGTGCAGAAGTACATTCTCGATCTGCTCAACGACCTGCAAGCTGAGCGCCGCATGGCAATGACACTGATTACGCACGATCTGGGTGTCGCCCGAGGCCGGACCGACGACATCATGGTTATGTACGGCGGACGGGTCATGGAGTATGCGCCAACTGACACACTCTTCAGCGAAATGCGCCATCCGTACACGGAGGCCCTAATGGCCTCGATTCCCCGGTTGAGCTACCCGAAACATACCCGACTCGAACCAATCCCGGGAAGCCCACCTGACATCGTGTCTCCGCCACCCGGGTGCAGATTTGCTCCCCGCTGCAAGTACGCCCAACCCGAGTGCATAGTGTCGAGCCCTGAGTTAAGCACTTGGTCCAATCACCGTTGGGCTTGTTTCTTCCCAGTTGGGACCGATCAAGGCAACGCCGCATTGGAACGCAACGAAGCCGCTGGTGTTACCGCAGTTGGCCTTCCTGTGCGTAAGCGAGAGGCGGTCTAATGGCAGGATCTGGTAAGGCTCATCTCCGCGCCGAGGGCGAGGCTCTGCTTCGCGTCGACAACATGGTGGTGGAGTTTCCTGTTGGCAATGGCCGCGTCGTTCATGCCGTAACCGATGTAAGTTTTGACATTATTGAAGGCGAAACACTCGGACTCGTCGGCGAGTCCGGTTGCGGTAAATCAACTACCGCTAAGGCCGTCATTCAGCTCCCCCGCCCTACCAGTGGCTCGGTTGTCTTCGAGGGCAAGGATCTTACGCAGCTAAAGGGCGAAGAGCTGCGCCGCATGCGTCCTGAGATTCAGATGATCTTCCAGGACCCGATTAGTTCACTCAATCCTCGCCGCAGGGTCTTCGACATTGTGAGTGAGGGCGTGAGTGTTTGGAGCGGCAAAGGCGATGCCGGTTTCGCTACCGACCGTGTAGCTAGCATCATCGCGGAGGTCGGCCTCGATGTCGAGACTGCCCGTAAGAAAAGAGCCCACGAGTATTCCGGTGGACAGTGTCAGCGCATTTCGGTAGCCCGTGCGCTTGTTCTGGACCCCAAGATCATCGTGTGCGACGAGCCAGTCTCGGCCCTCGATGTGTCAGTCCAGGCCCAGGTGCTCAACCTGCTCGAAGACATGAAAGACCGTTATGGTCTTACCCTTTTGTTCATCAGCCATGACCTTTCGGTG
>CAWKZT010000113.1:0-5884 GCA_963854565.1 Acidimicrobiia bacterium | reverse complement strand
TTCCATCGTTAACCGAAGGGCCCAACGAGGCTCTAGGCGTGGCGCTGGTATTAGGGGCCTCAGTTTCCTACGGCGTCGCTCTCAACATTGCTCCACCGCTTCAGAAAAAGTACGGCCCGGTCAATCTCATGGCCAAGTTGTTAGTCGTCGCCGCCGTGCTCACCGCTCCGTACGGCCTATGGGAGGTTGACGAAGTCAGCTATGAACTCAAGCCAACGTTGTCTGTCATCTTCATCGGGGTCGTCGGAACCGGTATTGCGTTTGCCATCATGGCCACCTTGGTTGGTCGAGTTGGCGGTACCCGCGCCTCATTCATTACCTACCTGATTCCGGTGGTAGCGCTGGCACTCGGTGTCGCATTTCAAGACGATGACGTCTCCGCATTGGCGGTCGCTGGGGTTGCCTTTGTCGTGGCGGGGGCCCTGATGGCATCACGAAGCAAGGCATCGAGTTAGCTCGGTGCCGCTGCCCATTGCCCTCTGGTTGGACCCAATAGGGTCGGATTCCATTTCACGCTCTAATGTTTGACTATGAATAACGACCCCAGCATGTACGTCGACGATGCCGCCTCCCAAGCGTTGGGAATCACGATCGAAGTGGAACGACCCGGGCACGCCACGGCCACGATGACGGTGCGGCCGGACATGGTCAACGGTCTTGGGGTTTGCCACGGGGGCCTATTGTTCACGCTGGCTGATACGGCTATGGCCTTTGCCTCAAATGCCCACGGCGAGGCGACCTTTGCCGTCCACGCCGAGATCGATTGGTTGCTCCCCACCCGGGAGGGTCAAGTGGTCGTCGCTGTAGCATCGGAGATCGCCAAGCCCGGTCGTACGGCCGTGCATGATGTGGAGATCACCGCCGATGGTGAACTGGTGGCAATCTTTCGGGGGCGCACCCGGTCTGTCGGTAGAAAGGTCAACCCCGACGCAGCGAAGCCGAATCCATAGCCCAGTCGCCCCGTCGCCACGCGCCCCATTGATCGTTCTGGGAGTGCTGGCAGTGCGGGACGCACTGCCAGCACTCCCAGAACGGATGAAGCAGCGGGATGATCGGCCTTGATCTTCGCCTTGATCTTGACTCGAACTCGCTGTGAAGCGTTCCCGAACCCGTTGTGAAGCGTTAATGTGAACCGTGTCAGAAAAAACCAGCGCTGCTGATCCCCGAAAAGAAATACTCGGACTTGGGCTCGGCGCCCTAGGTGTCCTCATTTTTTCTTTCACCCTCCCGATAACCAAGTCAACGGTTCCCGTATTCGGGCCGTTGGTCGTCGGCATCGGTCGTGCAGTCGGTGCTGCCGCCCTCGCCCTCATCGTGTTGCGGGTCAAAAAAGTCCCGTTCCCTGAACGCCGATTGCGCGGTCGCCTCTTGATCACCGCCGCAGGTGTGGTCTTCGGGTTCCCCCTGCTCACGGCGCTGGCGCTGCAACACGCCGCTGCTTCTCGTGGCGCAATCGTGGTGGGAATCCTGCCCGCAGCCACCGCCCTGGTGGGCACAATCCGTCACGGCGAACGTCCGAGTCGGCAATTCTGGTTGGCCGCATCGGGCGGTCTTATCACCGTGGTTATCTTCGCCATCGTGACGGGCACTAATGGTCGACCCGAAGCCGCCGATGGGCTGTTTCTGCTTGCCGTACTGGCCGCCGCCATTGGCTACGCCGAAGGTGCAGCGATAAGTAGAGAGATCGGCGGCTGGCAGACCATCTCCTGGGCGCTCGTTGTTTCGCTACCACTCACTATCCCCATAACTGTGCTCGCCATGAGTTCACACGGAATACAAAACCTCACCGGCCCAGCAATTCTGGGACTCGTCTACGTGTCGGTCGGCAGCATGTTTCTAGGCTTTTTCGCGTGGTATGCAGGTCTGAGCATGGCTGGCGTGGCGCGCGTCAGCCAAATACAACTCATCCAGCCCATCCTCACCCTGGTGTGGTCAGCACTGTTTCTGGACGAAACAATCACCACCGCGGCCGTCATTGCGGCGCTGATGGTTCTTGGCTTCGTGGTAGCTACCCGAAGAGCACCCATCGGCTAATCCCTACGTGAGGGAGATGATCACCAGGTCAGTCGGCATGGGCATCTGCTCCTCGGTCAGACCACCTGTCGACAACTGGGTGATCACGCGACGTTTACCCACCACTTGCACGAGCAACCGGTCACCGGTATCGGCCTGCACAATCCCCTTGGCGCGGATCACCTCGGCTGGCAAGGCTTCAACCAAGACATCGAGGTCAGGCCTACTAATTCCGACCGGCACCGCCATGGCGTCGATTGAATACTGGTCGAACAGGTTTGGTGCAGATAAGACGTCAATGCCGTCAGGGTGCTCGGCTCCCAGTTCAAGAATTCCGGCCGTAGTCAGTGCCGTGGCTGAATCAACGACTGGTGTAGCGGGAGCCACGATGCGCAGTTCAGCTTCAACGGAGGCCCGCACTGTTGACCCCACGAGGTCAGTTTTGGTCAGCACCAAAATGTCGGCCGCCTCGATCTGACGCATCAGCGTCGGGCCGATGACCCGATGGTGCGACATGTCGTAGTACTGGTCACAGTCCACCAAGACCACTACCCCATCCAGACGAAACCCCGCGCTCTTCCCCCATGGTCGTACGCGGTCAGGATCGGCAACGCCACTCAGTTCCACGATCACCTGATCGGGAGGGTCGGGGCGGTCACGCAACTGATCAAATGCCGGCCCCAGCCCTCCACTAAGGCTGCAACACACGCAGCCATCAGTGAACTCAATGGTCTCGCGGTCCCGCCGACGAATAAGGGCTGCATCAACATTGACCGCCCCAACATCATTTACCAACACGGCGATAGGACGGTCGGTCCGGGCCAACAGTTCGTTGATGATCGTCGTCTTGCCCGCGCCGAGGTATCCGCCCAGCAATGTCAGCGGAACAATCCGCCCATCCCACGGCAAAAACTCAGGCTCTCGATACACCACTCCCTAGAGGCTAAACGCTTCAACGGCTAACCGGTCGAAGCGAATGCCTAGCCTTAGGGCTATCGGCCACGTGATCGTGGATCAACTTAACGAGATCGACATCGCCAGCAATTGCTGGCTTCATCTCCTTAAGTCACCGCGAAAATTCTCCAGCGGAAAGTCGTCGGCAGACAGCCACTGTTTCACCGTGATGGCTCTTGGGTGATGACTGCGTTTTACGGAAACGTACGCCATGATGAAGCAATGACGATTCTCGTATCCGACGAACGCCGCAACGACGAGTGGCTCGCTGCTTTGCAAGACGAGCTCCCGTCCGCCACCTTTGTACTCGATGCCGAGTTGGGTGATCCCAGCATCGAGTTCGTGGTCAGCTGGAGGGTCACCCCTTTGATCAAGTCGTTTCCTAACCTGCGGGCAATTCTGCTGACCGGAGCTGGTTTCAACCATTTGGATCTAACGGAGATGCCAACGGTGCCGATTGTGCGTCTGATCGACCCGAAGATGGCTGACGACATTGCGCTCTATGTCCTCAGTTGGGTGATCCATTTCCAACGCGATTTTGATCACTACGGAAATGCCAAAGCCCGAGGCGAGTGGATTCCCTCGTTGCCGAACAAGTTTCCGGTCGATGTCACTGTTGGTGTGCTGGGTGTCGGCAAGATCGGTGCGGTGACCCGAACCAAACTCGACTCTCAGGGGTTCACCACCCTCGGCTGGTCGCGCAGCAACCACGACCGATCTTTGGAAGAGTTCTTTTCTGGCAGCGACATCGTCGTCAACACCTTGCCGATGAGCGCAGAAACCGATCAACTGGTTGACGCCACCATGTTCGAGCACCTCGGCCAAGGCGTGTTTATCAACGTGGGCCGTGGTTCTACCGTGGACGAGACAGCTCTCAACGATGCCCTTCAAGGGAACCTTCGAGCGGCTGTTATCGATGTTGTAACAGCCGAGCCTCTGGTTGCTGACTCACCCCTTTGGAATCGACCCAACTGCATCATCACCCCGCACATTGCCGGGCGTACCAACCCCAAAACCGCGGCGATTGCTGTTGTTGAATCAATCGCCCAATTCCGTTCGGGGAGTTCTCCCGATGGCGTGATCAACCGACCTGGTTAGGGGCCGCCTCGCGGCCATCATGAGCCATTACAGCCTCAACCCCCCCCCATGGATTATCTGAAGCAGCGTCGGCCGTTGTCGACGGGCGCAATGACCCCGCAGGCGTGAGTGGATATGCGGCTATCGGCACAGATTCAATTCACGGTGCCCAAGTTCTCAGTTGCAACGCATGAAAGGTTATGAAACGATGTAAACGGCGAACACGACGGATAGGACAGGCAGTGAAGAAGCGGGCGGCTCTGGTGATGGCATTGGTCATGTTCGCTGGCGCCTGCTCGGCTGACGGAGAGAACGAAATAGCCGACCCAACCGTAGAGCGCTCCGTCACCACCGAAGAACAACCGGTGGCCGAACCCGCTGCGGCACCCCAGCCCACCGCCACCACAGCACCTCAACCCACAGCAACTCCTACCCCCGATCCGCTCGTCCAAGTTGTCGATGCCTACCTCGCGTTCCTCAACGTGTTCGGCGACGAGAGGTTCGATAACGTTCCAGATTTTGAGGCTTTGGCCCAGGTGTCCACCGCTTCTTGGGTCGACCAAGTCCGCGCCGTGCTTCCTTCGGCCAAACCCTCATGGCAGGTCACCATCGATCCAAACATCGAGGACATCTCAATCGACGGCACATCCGCCACGATCACCGACTGCCACGGGTTCCGCCGAGTATTTGACGACCCAACGCAACCAACGCCCGACAACGCAATTGTCTGGGACCGGTACGAAACACGCACCGTCGAGATGGTGTTCGCTGACGAAGAGTGGAAGTTCAACAACCAAACTGTCACCGGCGTCAACGCCGACGGTGTGGCGGGCACTGTGCTCTGCGTGCCCAGTGCCGACCGGGCCCAACTAGAAGCACTCCCCGAGGCGTACTTTGCGGCGGTAGAAGCTTCATTCGACAATGAGGGCGCGATCTTGCAAGCAACGCAACGACTCGAGGAGTCGTTGCAACCAAGCTATGAGCAACTCAGAACCGCTGGTATCCACCTGGTTTTCCCATCACCTGTCGAGCCTGGATTGCTTGTGTTCATAAACACTCGTGGTGCGATTTCCGCCGTATGCATCACCTGGAGCGAAGACAGCGGGTTCTTTGATCAGGGAATGGGACGGGACGAGGCTCGAAGCAGCCCACCAAATTTGTCGTTCGCTGTGCTCCTCGGCGCTGAACGGAGCGACACCAAGTGGTTGGTCGATGAACAACGGTTTGAGGAGGTGGACTCATGCGAGGAATTTCACGAAATTTACGATCCCGACGCTATCTACTAGCCGCCTCGGGCATGGTTGGGCTGATATTTCTAGGGGCGATGTCGCCCGCGGCCGCGCAGACCGATAGCCCAGGCCATGTTTCGACAAATAACGATTCCAATGGCGGCGGCGTTTTTGCTGATTACCAGGCTCCAGGCGACTCGAATAGCACGCCTGGTTCCGGAACTCCTACTGGCGGCGATGGTGATAGTCCGTATTCCTGTGGCTTGATCACCTTGGCTCAGGGTCTGGCGGGCGACTACACGGCTGGTGTTGGTGTACCGGACCCTCCAGAAGGACACTCCTGGTATATCGACACTTGTGGCGGCCTTCTTGTGGCCGTACTCGATCCACCGCCGGCGGTACCCGCTGGCCCCACCCAAATCGACATCGACGGTCTCATTGCCCAGGCTCGCGCCCGGGTTGAACCGCCTCGGCTCACCATCGGCACCAGTCCCCCTCTTGATCCTGGTGCGGTGGTGGGCATCTCTACCTGGTTCTGGGTGGACGCCGGCAACTGGACCACGCAACGGTCCACCGCCTCAAGCACCCGGTGGAATCTGCACGTGACCGTT
>CAWKZT010000112.1:0-5899 GCA_963854565.1 Acidimicrobiia bacterium | reverse complement strand
ATCGGTGGCGCCATACCGTTCTTTCATCCACCGGGCCCAGATTCTGCGCGCCGCCCGGAGTTTGCCTATCTCTTCAAAAAAGTCATTGTGGGCATTGAAGAAGAAGCTAAGCCGCTTCCCGAAGTCATTGACATCTAGGCCTTGGGCTACCGCCGCCTCAACGTAGGCAAAGC
This sequence comes from Acidimicrobiia bacterium, assembly GCA_963854565.1. Lineage (GTDB taxonomy): Bacteria > Actinomycetota > Acidimicrobiia > Acidimicrobiales > JAHEJN01 > CAWKZT01. The sequence continues at coordinate 5,726 of CAWKZT010000112.1, read as the reverse complement.
CGTTGGCCAAGGTGAAGGCCAGCTCCTGTGCGGCGGTGGAACCGGCTTCGCGGATGTGGTAACCGGAGATAGATACCGGATGCCACCGTGGCATCTCCGCGGTCGTAAATTTAACCATGTCGGTGACGATTCGCATCGATGGTCGTGGCGGGTAGATGTACTCCTTCTGGGCCTGATATTCCTTGAGGATGTCGTTTTGGATAGTTCCCGCGAGATCCTTGCGGGCGACACCCCCATCCTCGGCAACAGCGATATACATCGCCAGGATTGTTGCGGCGGGACCATTGATGGTCATCGACGTCGACACCTTCGACAGATCGATATCGGCAAAAAGATCGGTCATATCGCCCAGCGTGTCAATAGCTACCCCCGCGCGACCCACTTCGCCGAAGGCCCACTCGCTATCAGAGTCGCGTCCCATAAGTGTGGGCATGTCGAAAGCCGTCGAAAGTCCGGTTCCGCCGTGTCGCAACAGTTCTTTAAATCGCTCGTTAGTGTCCTTCGCAGTACCAAAACCGGCAAACATCCGCATCGTCCAAAGGCGGGACCGATACATCGTGGGGTACACACCCCGGGTGTACGGGTACTCCCCCGGGTAGGGGCCATCGCCATAGATCGTGTCAACCGGCACACCTGACATTGTTTCGAACGGCACATCGCGAACAGCTGCGTTGGCTACGTTGGCATCGTAAGTCGAGCGACCAGATGATGAGGAAACATCCATTGCCTAAGTATCACACAGCTAACCGGCGGATCGCTACACATGGCAGACATCACGTGGGTGGGAACAGATCATGCCGCGACGTTTACGCGTCGTAGTCCACGGTGACCGAATCAGTTGTTGGTACGGCCTGACACGTGAGCACATACCCCTGGGCAAGCTCTTCGTCGCTTAGGCCGTGACTGACAGCCATCGTGACCTCACCATCGGTAATCTCGGCCCGACATGTGGCACATATTCCTCGCCGACATGACCATGGAACTTCGGGTCGGTCCCGTTCCATGGCATCGAGAATTGTGTCGGTTGCGGCCAATTCGACAGAGGTGGTGCGCCCGTTGAGCAAGATGGCGGCGGTGGCCACAATCCCTGTTGAGAGCGTCTCGACCGGCGAATCGCGAGCGGGCGTCGCGGCGTTGAACAGTTCGGTATGAATGGCCTTCTCGTTCAAGCCGCAGCGGTTTAGATGCTCGACTACAACACCGACCAGACCTTCGGGCCCACAAACAAAACCATGGTCCGGTTTGGCCGGCAACATACCCGCGGCAACAAGTTGCGCCAGTCGATCTGCATCCGGGCGTCCGTTCAGCAAATCAATATCCGATGTCTCGCCGGTAAACGTGTACCAAATCCGAAATCGACCCAGAAACAGGTTGCGAAGGGCCTCGACCTCGTCGAGCAGCATGGTGTTTGACGAAGTGCGGTTGACATACAACAACGTGACCGTGGATTTAGGCTCGTGATGCAAGATCGTGCTGGCAATCGCGACCAAGGGCGTGATTCCACTGCCGCCCGCCACCAACAGATACTCGCGGCTGTGATCTGGTTCGAGCCCATGGGTGAAATCTCCCGACGGACGCAATGCCTCAACAACATCACCCGGCGCCAGCACGTGGTTCGCCCAGGTCGAGAACAGTCCGGACGGGATCTGGCGAATGCCGACCGTAAGCGGGCCGTTTGGAGCCGTCGAACAAAGCGAATAGCAGCGGCGGACAGCCTGACCACCAATTGTCGCTTGCACAGTGAGGAATTGGCCGTGGGTGAACCTCCATGCTCCTGCTTCAGGCTGGGCAAAGGTGACCACGACTGAGGTCGTGGTGTCGTGGCGGACATCGGTCACCACCAACGGGTGTAACGCAGTGCTCATAGTGGCTTGAATCCTTCGAACGGTTCTTTACACGCATCACAAACATGGGGGGCCTTACACGCGGTGGCCCCAAACTCAGATAGTCGTCGGGTTCGGATCGATCCGCACCGTGGGCACGGCGAGGGCAACGACAACAAGGTGTCAAGGTCCTGTCCTCCCGAACCGACAGGCGGCGCAATGCCTGCTTCCAACAATTTTCGGCGTCCATCGGCTGTAATCCAGTCGGGGCTCCATGCCGGGGCCAGGACCGTTTCAATCGCCGGGCGCAGCCCTAAAGTTTCGATGGCTGTTCCCACATCTTCGATGATCACGCCCATGGCCGGACATCCCGTGAATGTTGGTGTTAGCGCCACCCGAGCGACGCCACCTTCCACTGCCACGGAACGAACAATGCCGAGGTCGCCAATAGTGACCTGCGGCAACTCGGGGTCTTCGACGGCTTCAATAGCGCGCCTCACGCGAGCCAATGGCATTCCCGTCATTGCCGTTACCACTGGGCTCCCGGATGGGCCCGCGCCACACTTTGCATCTCTTCGATTAGTTGGTCGAAACCAGGTTGGTGCAACCCGTCTCGTCCGCCGCGCCGTTGAGCCGCGACAGGCTGATGCAGGGTGGCCTCGGCGAAGACAGCCGCAACTCCGGTCAGCCAGGCCGGCCTAAAGTCCGTTGGATCGATGCCAATATTCTTGGCCACGACAGCAATCTCGGCATCATCACTGTCGAACAGTGCATCGGTATATCCCCAAAGATGATCGAGCGCGGTCTGGGCCCGTTGGTGACTTTCTTCGGTGCCATCACCCATGCGAATCACCCAAGACTTGGCATGCCGCAGGTGGTATGCCGTTTCCTTCGCCGCCTTGCCAGCGAGCGCCGCAAGTGTGTCGTCGACGCTTTCTGTCATGGCCTGCCAGTACAACGCGGCCCAGGAGTCGTGTAGGAACTGCCGCACCATGGTCATGGCAAAATCGCCGTTTGGTTGTTCGACGAGCAACGGATTCTGGAAATCCTCCGCCGGGCGCCAATAGGCCAGATCGTCCTCGGTGCGTCCACTGCCCTCGGTCTCGCCGGCATATGCATAGAGCGTTCGTGCTTGTCCAATGAGGTCGAGTGAAATGTTGGCGACTGCCATTTCTTCCTCAAGATCATGGACGTGGGTTACCCATGCCGAGAGTTGCTGGGACAACACCAGGGCACGGTCACCTTGGCGCAACAGGTAACGGACAAAGAGGTCACTCATTACATGTAATCGACTTCGTCGGGCAGCACATGGGCGGGGGGAAACCGGTAGTCCTTGTCGGCGGCGGGATCGAAGAGTTGGCCCGCGTCGACTGGGTTGGATGCCACAATGTCAGCCGAAGGCACGACCCACAGGCTCACGCCCTCTGACCGACGGGTGAACAAATCGCGCGCCGCTTGTAATGCCTGTTCGCCGTCGTGGGCGTGCACGCTGCCCACATGTCCGTGACTTACCCCTCGGCGAGGACGGACAAATACTTCCCAGAGTGGACCATCTGTCATGCCGTGACCTCCAAAGCCCGTTGGTTATCGGCGTAAGCTCTGGCAGCCTCGCGCACCCATGTGCCTTCCCGATGGGCGTCGACTCGACAGGCAAGACGTTCCTTGCTCATTGGGCCATCACCTTTGACTGTTTTCCAGAACTCGTCCCAGGGTGGCTCGCCGTAGTCGTAGTTTTGGTTTTCCTCGTTCCAAACAAGGTCGTCGTCGGGAATCATGATGCCGAGCACTTCGGCCTGAGAAACAGTCTGGTCAATAAAGCGTTGCCGAAGCGTGTCGTTAGAGAACCGTTTGATTTTCCATTGGGTCGATTGATCGGAGTGCGCCGATGCGTCGTCAGGTGGACCGAACATCATGACCGACGGCCACCACCAGCGGTTGAGGGCGTCCTGAGCCATTTGTTTCTGTTCAGATGTGCCTTGACACAGGGCCAACATGATCGAGTAACCCTGGCGTTGGTGAAAGCTTTCCTCTTTGCATATTCGGACCATGGCTCGTGCGTATGGTCCGTACGAGCAGCGGCAAAGGGGAATTTGGTTGGTGATAGCTGCGCCGTCAACCAGCCAACCAATTGCTCCGACGTCAGCCCACGTTGGGGTCGGGTAGGTGAAGATGCTGGAGTACTTCTGTCGACCTTCATGCAGCGCGTCCATTAACTCTTCGCGTGGGGTGCCCAACGTCTCGGCCGCGCCGTACAGGTACAGGCCATGGCCGGCTTCGTCTTGCACCTTGGCCAGCAGAATGGCTTTGCGCTGCAGCGATGGAGCGCTGGCTATCCACTTACCCTCCGGCTGCATTCCGATTATTTCGCTGTGCCCGTGTTGAGCAATTTGACGGACCAACGTCTTGCGATACGCGTCAGGCATCCAATCACGCGGTTCAATCGACTGGTCGCTATCAATCAGTTCGTTGAACCGTCCGTGTCGGGCGGCTTCAGCATCTGTGGGTTGTGTTTCAGCGTGGCTCATCGATGAGACCTCCGCTGGCTATCTTGCCATGCAAGTGCACTCCTAGACGAAGTCCCGACCCTTCAATCCCAAAGTTTCTGTACCCGTCACCTGCGTTACTCCAGTTCTGCCCGAAGCCTTTCGATGACTTATTACTCGTGAAGGTCCGTATAGAACCGCTCCGCCACATCCGGATGTGACCGAAGTCTGGTCTTTAGGTTGTTGTCCCCAAACGTGGCGTGCAGGTCATCACCGTTGGTGTCTTTGCCTGCTCCGCCCGGCGCCATCGCAGCCACATCAGCCGGCAACTCAAACGCAGTGAACACAGATTCGTATCTCGGGTTGAAGAAATAGGCAATCGAGATCCGGTCGGGGCCCTGCGGAGGACTGCTTACGCGATGCTTGGTGGCTTGAAAGTAGCCATCGGATGCTGTTTGCATCATCTCCCCGAGATTCATCACAAAGGCGTCTTTACGAGGTTCGACGGGGACGATTTGGCCATCAATCTGGACCTCAAGTCCAGGGACATCGTTAGCAAGAATGAACGTCAGGAGTCCCGAGTCGTGGTGCAGACCCACGCCTTGATCTGAGGACCCCGGCGCCACCGCCGGGTAGCGGACAAGCTTCACGTAAGGATCGGGACGAGGTGTGAACACGTGATCTAGAGCCGCACGCGGCTGTCCCAGCGACACGGCAAGAGCCCGACACACCGACGCAGCCATAGGGCCCATTGCGTCCAGCCATTCCTGGGCAACAGTCTGCAACTCGGGCAGGTCTGCGGGCCACTGGTTTGCCCCACGTAGCCGCTGCCATGGTGGGTCATCCAGCTTTATCTTGACAGGGTCGTCGTACCCGAACGCTATCTGCTCCCGAACATCGGACACTCCCTGCGTGAGTTCGTTGCCCAGCTTGGTGTAGCCGCGAAACGCTGGTGAGTTGCTGATCAACAGGGCCTGTTTGCTGGGGGTCGGCAGGGCGAAGAATTTGGTACTCAACTCGAGGAGCCGTTCGCTTAGTGCGGGGTCAACGCCATGACCAACGACCTGGCAAAACCCGGGCTCATGGCTGGCATCGCGTAACAGCCTTGCCGTCGTTTCTTGTTGCGAAGATGATGCTCCTGGTCCCGTCCATGTGCTGATGTCAATGACCGGTATGGACGACATGTGAGAATGCTACGACGCGATGAAGGTGTTCAAGATCTCGGCCATTTCTGGTCCGGCATCTTCTTGCAGGAAATGCCCTGCGTTTTGAATAATGGTGTGGGGTTGCCCCGCGCATCCAGGCACACGTTCCAAGAACACCTTTTCTCCCCCGTTGGTAATGGGATCCTTGTCGCTAAACATCGTCAAGACAGGCTTCGTGAACTGGCCGAGTACTTCCCATGCCGCGATGTTGGCGG
>CAWKZT010000111.1:0-6007 GCA_963854565.1 Acidimicrobiia bacterium | reverse complement strand
GCCCGGTGTCGCAGTTTTCGAGAATCTCGTAGCTGGGTGCAGAAAGTACACAATCGAGTTCGACGGTGTCTTCGAAAATAGGGAGGGTGCTCTGGTCAACCCGAATCTCTTTGCTTTCATTCTCGGCGAAGTCCAACTCGATGCGTTGGGTGTGGTGAGTACCAACCAGCGGGGCATCGACCTTCTCGCCGTCGGCGAATACCTCAACCCAGACCAAACTGCTGGTCGTATTAGTGATGTCGACCGTTACCTGCGGGTCAGCTTCGCAGTCCACGACTACCTCGACGGTAAGGGAGGGCAACTCGAAATCGGGCACCTCGTTAAACCACTCTGTGGGCAGCTCCAAGTCGAAAATGCCCGGGTCAATCTGTGGTACAGCACTGGCTGGAGCGGCGGTGAGACCAAGTCCGGTCAGAGCGATTGGCAGGGCCGCCAGGCTGGTGAGGATCTTGGTAAATGTCTTGGTGTTTGTTGTGGCAGCCATGAGGCTGTCTCCTTGTTTGCGCCCCGTGGGGCTCGTTGTTGTTGCATAGGAGACGGCTAACCCGTCCGATCCTTACACCCCAGGCAAAGAAATCTAAGATTCTTTCTATGAACGAAGAATTGGGATCCATCACCATCGACATCGACGGAAACATCATGTCGATGGGCATCAACCGGCCGGCCAAAATGAACGGCTTTACGCCCGAGATGATGGACGAACTTGTTGCAGCTTACACCCAGCTTGATCAAGACCCCAATTTGTGGGTTGGGATCTTGTACGCCCACGGCGACCACTTCACCGCTGGCCTTGACCTTCCCCGGTGGGCCAGTCGTATGCAAGGCAGCGAGCGTCGGGACAACGACCAAGAGCGCGTCGACCCAACGGCACTAGGGCGAGGATGCTCGAAACCCATCATCTCCGCCGTCAAAGGGGTCACCTACACCCTTGGAATTGAGTTGATGTTGGCTGGGGACATTGTGATCGCCGCCGACAATTGTCGGTTCTCTCAACTCGAACCCCTACGAGGCATCCATGCCACAGGTGGAGCCACCCTGCGATTCGTTCAACGAGGCGGATGGGGAAACGCTATGTACCACCTGCTTACCAGCGATGTTTTTGACTCAGCTGAGGCGTATCGCATCGGGCTCGTTCAAGAAATTGTCCCGATCGGCACCGAATATGATCGTGCCCTAGAACTGGCCAACAAGATTTGTGAAGGTGCCCCGCTGGCGGTTCAGGCCACCAAGGCCAACTCGCTGGCCTACGTTCTTGACGGCCACGCCGCCGCCGTAGCCAAGATGGGGCCGATGCAGTCCCACCTGGCCAAGAGCAACGATGCCGCCGAAGGTGTGGCAAGTTTCATCGAAAAACGCCCAGCCACCTTCACCGGCAGCTAATTCGGGCAAATGCGCGGCATGCGCGGGACACGCTCGACCTTGGCCTCAACGCCACCATCAACGGTTAGCATGCGCTTACCTATCGGTGGAAGGTCACGACATGGATGCAACCGCTCGAGCGCTAAGTGAGCCTCACCGTCGCAAAATACTCCAGCTAGTACACCACGACGAATTCACAGTGGGAGCCATTGCCGAACAACTCCCTATCAGTCGCCCTGCTGTATCGCAGCATCTGCGCATCCTAGAGGACGCAGAACTCGTGACATTTCGCCAAGAAGGAACCCGACGCTTCTACCGCGCCCGGCCTGAGGGTCTGCTCGAAATGCGGGACTGGCTCAACGGATTCTGGACCGACCGTCTTGACCAATTAAAGGTGGATGCCGAACGCGACCAGTGGATTGCCCGCAAGAACGAGCGAAAGAATCGATGAGCACCTCATCCGCGCCGGGCCGCCATGTCGAGCTATCGAGCACTAGATGCTTCGCTTCGCCGTGTCTTGACGGCCTAGTGTTGTTACATGGCCACTAACGAATCCGACGTACCCACCATCGACGGCGTTGAACTCACCACCAAAGATGTCAGCATTCCCTTCCCGGAAGAGTTCGCCACAGTTGAAGAGGAACGCGCTCACCGCAAAGCCAAATTGGCGGGCGCCCTCCGACTGTTTGGAAAATTCGGTTTTGGCGAGGGTGTAGCTGGCCATATCACCGTTCGCGATCCTGAATTCCCCGATTGTTTCTGGGTAAACCCATTCGGCGTGAGCTTCCGCCACATGAAGTCCTCCGACCTCATCTTGGTCAACCATGATGGCGATGTGGTTTACGGAAATCGCATGGTGAACCCAGCCGCGTTCGCTCTACACGCCGCGGTACATAAGGCCCGCCCCGATGTCATCGCCGCCGCGCACGCCCACAGCATTTACGGCAAAGCATTCAGCTCCCTGGGTATACCGCTCGATCCAATCACCCAAGACTCATGCATCTTCTTCAATGACCACACGCTCATTACCGAACAAGGTGGCGCTGTGGTGTTCGACGAAGACGCCGCCGCCAAGTTTGCTGCCGGATTCCCTACTGGCAAGGCCGCTATCCACCAGAACCATGGACTATTCACTGTGGCAGACACGGTCGACGCAGCCGCATTCTGGTTCGTCACTATGGAACGCACCTGCCAAGCCCAACTCGTTGCCATGGCCGCGGGTGAACCTAAGTTGATACGCGACGAGTGGGCCCAGCACAGCCTCGAAATTGCCGGAAATCCATTTGCAGGCTGGTTCTCGTTCCAGCCCATGTGGCAAGACATCCAACGCAGCGACCCGGAACTCTTCGACTAGCGCTAGCCCTGGCCGCCTGAAGCATCCTGGACTGAAGTCTTGCCGGCGCTGATCCACGGCATCATGGCGCGAAGCTCTTTGCCGACCTTCTCGATGCCGAGGTCGTGGCCAGCTTCTTCGAGGGCATGAAAGTTCTTACGCCCACTGCGGGCTTCTTCGACCCACTCGGCGGCAAAAGTTCCGTCCTGAATCTCGGTGAGAATCTGGCGCATTTCGGCACGAACACTGTCGTTGATCACGCGAGGGCCACGGGTTAGATCGCCATACTCGGCGGTGTCACTTACCGAGTAACGCATGCCAGCAATACCCTCTTCGTACATTAGATCGACGATCAGCTTGAGTTCGTGAAGGCATTCGAAGTAAGCAATCTCGGGCTGGTAGCCAGCTTCGACAAGCGTGTCGAAACCGCTGCGCACCAACTCGGTAGCACCGCCACAAAGCACGACCTGCTCACCGAACAAGTCGGTCTCGCACTCTTCGGTGAATGTAGTCTCGATGACACCGGCCCGGGCGCCACCAATAGCATCGGCATAGGCGAGGGCAATACCCTTACCGTTACCGGAAGCATCGTTCTCGACAGCAATAAGGCACGGTACGCCGCCACCTTCAACATAGGTACGACGGACCAAGTGTCCCGGGCCCTTGGGGGCAACCATCAACACATCGACATCGTCGGGTGGAGCAATGAGGTCGAAACGGATGTTGAAACCATGGGAGAAGAAAAGTGCGTCACCAGCACTGAGGTGGGGCGCAATGTGCTCGGCGTAAATGGCGGCCTGCTCGGTGTCGGGCAACAGAACCATAATGAGATCGGCGTGGGCCGATGCGTCGGCAACGTTCATTACCGTGAGGCCAGCTTCTTGGGCCTTGGCTACGGAAGCGGAACCGTCACGTAGCCCAACAACAACATCGATGCCGGACTCTTTGAGGTTCAACGCGTGGGCGTGTCCTTGAGAGCCGTAACCCAGCACGGCCACCTTGCGGTTAGCGATGAGGGAACGATCGACGTCAGCTTCGTAATAGATATTTGCCACAGGGGTCTCCGGGTGTTTGGTTGCGAGAAAGGGTACGAGCGATTTGCTCAGATTTGCGGGTAATCATCAAGAGCGATCAGCGCAATTTTGCCCGTGCGCTGAACCTCGATGATATTGAATGGCGTGAGTTTTTCTTCGAATTCTTCGATGGTGTCGGGATAGTTAGAAATCGAAAGCATGGCTTTGCCATGAGAATCAATAAGCCAGGTCGCGTCGTACTGCTCGACAAGCGCACGCACACCGGCAAAATCTTCGGTCTGGACGGTCACTACCATAAGTTCGCGTTCGACGGCCTCAGTAGGAGCGAGCGAGCGAATGTCGACCACATTGATGAGCTTGTAGAGCTGCTTTACAATTTGATCGAGCGGTGCGGACTCGACATCGACCACGATGGTGATGCGACTAAACTTTTCGTCGATGGCAGGCGCCACCGCAAGCGAATTGATGTTAAACCCACGTCGAGCAAAGAGACCCGAGATTCGAGCCAAGACGCCGGGCTTGTTTTCGACCCGAACAACGAGTGTGTGCAGGTTGTCGTTGGCAGCCATTACAGAGCCCGTCCCTTCTCGTCGTGGGGTTGCGATGGGTGAACCATGACATCGGTGTTCGTTTTGCCCGATGGAACCATGGGAAATACCTTTTCGGTCCACTCGGTGCGAAAGTCGATGACTACTGGTCGGTCGTTGATTTCGTTGGCCTGCGCAATGGCATCGCCAACTTCGTCGTAGTCGTCTACCCGAATGCCGACACAACCCATAGATTCGGCCCACATCTTGTAGTTCGGAATGGTCTCGGACTGACGCACTTCGCTATAACGCTCGTCGTAGAACATCTCCTGCCACTGTCGCACCATACCCAGGTACGAGTTGTTGAGAATCGCAACTTTGATCGGAATGTTCTCGACCGATGCCGTGATGAGTTCTTGGGCCGTCATTTGGAAGCAGCCGTCGCCATCGATGGCCCACACCGTCCGGTCGGGCATGCCTACCTTGGCGCCGATGGCAGCCGGAATTGCAAAGCCCATAGTGCCGAGGCCGCCCGAGTTGATCCATGTGTACGGGTTGTTGTAGGTCCAGAATTGGCTGGCCCACATCTGGTGTTGCCCAACACCCGACGTCACAATCGTGTCGTCGGGACTGGCGGCAGAAATATCCTCGATGATCTGCTGCGGCTTGAGACCCTCGCCTGGTTCTTGTGGGTCATAGGTGAGCGGGTAGTTCTCAAGCCAACCAGACACCTTAGATTTCCATGCTGAACGCTCGGCTTGTGCATCCGGCGCTCCTTTAGCGACAAGGGCACTTATGAGGCCTTCGATGGCCAACTTGGCGTCGGCCTGGATGGCGACGTTGGCGGGCCGGACCTTGTTGAGTTCGGCGGCATCGACATCGACGTGGATGATCTTGGCGTGGGGGGCGAATCCGTCGAGTTTGCCGGTAACACGGTCATCAAACCGGGAGCCGAGAGCGATAAGCAGATCGGCTTCTTGCATGGCAGTAACCGCACTAAAGGTGCCGTGCATGCCGGGCATGCCCAACGCCAAAGGGTGATCATCGGGGAAGCCGCCCCGGCACATCAACGTTGTGACGACATGAATATCAGTGAGCTCGGCCAAAGCCCGCAGTGCCTGGGCCGCCCGAGCCTTAAGAATTCCGCCGCCGGCATAGATGACTGGACGCTCCGAGGCCAAAATCATATCCGCTGCTTCGGCCAGCAACGAAACATCGGGTTCGGGGTCGAGGTGATAACCGGGAAGGTCGTGACTGTCAGGTACATAATCGGTCATAGCTGAGTTGGGATTGAACTCATCCACGATGTCTTTAGGAATATCGACAAGTACGGGTCCTGGGCGGCCGGTCGTGGCAATGTGGAATGCATCGTGGATGACCTGCGGAATGTCTTCGGCTTTGCTCACCAAGAAGTTGTGCTTGGTAACCGCCATCGTGATGCCGGTGGTGTCGCATTCTTGAAAGGCATCGGTGCCGATAGACGCAAACGCGACCTGACCGGTGATGGCAACCATCGGAACCGAGTCGAGGTAGGCATCGGCGAGCGGGGTAACGATGTTGGTGGCAGCGGGGCCGCTGGTGACCATTGCGACACCCGGCTTGCCGGTCGCTTGCGCATAGCCCTGTGCCATATGCCCGGCGCCTTGTTCGTGCCGCACCAGAACGTGGCGCATCGACGATTCAAGCAGTGGGTCATACACCGGCAAGATTGCACCGCCGGGCAGGCCAAATACCGTGTCGACACCCTCGCGTTC
>CAWKZT010000110.1:0-6061 GCA_963854565.1 Acidimicrobiia bacterium | reverse complement strand
AGGGGCTAAAGCGCTCGAGAAGCCGATAAGTGACAAGGAAATGCGTGCCGGTCTCAGAAGCAAAGGTATGACAGAGGCTGATATCGATAAATATATGGCCCAAGCCAAGAAAGGTGGTGCCAAGAAAGTTGGTGCCAAGAATGGTGGTGCGAAGACTGGCAATCCAAAGGACTTTCAGATGCTGCTGTACCCGGAATACGAGGCCTGGTCAGCGGCGCAGCGTGCCCTGCAGGAGGAAATCCTGGGCGATGACACCCTCTGCTCGGACTACCTGCGGGAGGTCGTTCGCGATCTGACCCGAAATCAAATCGAAAAGCTCATCGACGATAGATACGGTGCCGCCGACCTGAACAGCGTTCTCAAGAGCGCGATGCAGAAACTCCCCAAGCCAGATCAGGCTATCCTGAAATTGGAAGAGGAGAGTCTGTTACACGACGAAACAGAGTTGGTGGACAACTCTGTTGATTATCGTTTTGCCGGGGTGACGGTGCACCGACTATAAATGGGCAGGATGGTGCTGACCGAGTTGCTGTTTTGTGTCCAGGCACATGCCTAGTCGATAATAGCCTCTTGGATGATTTTTGCGAAATCCCCCCCGCCGCGCGGCTGTTGCAGCATGAGCACGCCAACTAGTTCGTTTTCGGGATCCGTCCAGGATACCGTACCGGCCGCGCCGCCCCATCCGAAAGCGCCTTTCTCACGGCCATTGGCTGCGGCGATCGGATCCAGCGTGACAGCGACGGCGTATCCGAAACCCATCCCCTTTTGCGCCTTCGCACCTTTGCCTGAGGTCGCAAAGAGGTCACCAACCTGATTGCTGCCCATCATCTTTACGCTGGCCGGACTCAACAATCGGCGCCCAAAAAGCTCCCCTCCATTGAGCAGCATCTGTTCGAAATGAAGAAAATCTTCGGCTGTACTGATAAGCCCGCCGCCCCCTTTACTCTTGAGGGCCTCCCACAGGATTACTTTTGATTCCTTATCACTCGGCACATGGAAATAGGTGTTATTCATCTCCAGCGGATTAAACACCCGTTCCTGCATGAATTCATGGAATGGGGTTTCAGAAACAATTTCGATGATACGTGGCAATACACTATGGATGCCCACATTGCCGTAGACCCACTGCGTCCCGGGTTGGAAAACCAGCGGCGCCTGAGCGAGCTTGCGAATGTAGGTCGCAAGCGAATCCGCTTTGCTGCGCTTGATTCCACCGCCCGTGAGACCAGATGTATGCGTAAGCAGATGGTGAATCGTCACAGGCGTCTCGAGCGGTACGAGAGGCGGCGCTGGAACATCTCCCTTGCCCTTGTTGGCCTTGTCCCATTTTTTACCCTTGTTGCTCTTGTCCCATTTCTTGCCCTTGTTGTCGCCTTCTCCTTTGCTCCAGGCTTTCTTGCCTTCCCCTTTCGCCGGTTTGGCTGAGACCGCTACTTTCTGTTTGGCAAATTCGGGGATGAATTTCGATATGGGATCACTCAGACTGATCAATCCTTCGTCAACTAACATCAGCGTGGCAACGCCTATCACGGGCTTCGCCGAGGAGGCCATAATGTATAAGGCGTCGGGCTCCATGACACGGCCCTTTTCGACATCCATTTCGCCATGCGTCGAGAAGTGAACTACCTTGCCGCGTCGGGCTACAATCGTGGCCCCGCCCTGGATACGCGCGGCGTCGATTTGTTCCTGCATCATTTCGTCGATACGACTCAAGCCTTCGGTCGACATGCCGACCGACTCCGCCTTGGCCAGCGGCATCTTTGTGGGGGTATGCATCGGTTTCGCCGACAATCCAGAAATCGGCAAAACCAAATACAGTGAAATGGCAAAAAGGACAGGTGTAGCGTTAAGTTTTGGTAACACGTTCATGGTTGAAGTCTCCTTTGAACCAGGGTTATTCGGGCCAGAAGCCGCAGGCTGAAGACGCCGCTGGCGAGTTAGGGCGTCGCCGTACCATTAAAGAAGGTGGTCGCCTGATCAAATGCATCGGTGCCAATTTCAATACCGATCAAACGGCCGGGAATGTCGTCGAGTGGCGGGTGGATCCCGCCCCAGATGCGCGACAGGCTGCATTGATCGGATGCATCGCGGTATGTCGCCCACTCCAGCGTCATACTGGCAGACGGTCCGTCCTCGAACACAAGAAAGTCACCCTCCGTGACCTCAAACCGGCTCATGCCACCTGGAAAGAACGGATCGCCCGTTAACGCGGTCAAGACCTCAGCCGCGGCGCGCGAGTAAGTCGAATGCCCGGAAACGTATCCGGCAAACGGCGGCGTGACGAAGCTTGGCCGTTGGTACGGCCACCAGTTCTCGGCCAGAATCCAATCCACACCGGCTTCGTCGGTGTCCGGATCGTCAATGTAGTCAGGGCCGCGCCACGCCAGCACTTTGATCTTGCCGATGTGCTCGTCACCGTCACCCGCCAGCGGATCGCCGGTCTCGACCAGTTCGATGTAACCTGGCACCAGCGTAATGCCGTCGATGTGATAGGACGCCATCCCCGGGTCACTACTCTGCCCCCGGTCCGCCATGGCACGAATCGACGAGATAGGACGGATATAGTCGTACCAACCCTTTATTCCCCATGCCGTCACCGCCGCATCGTGCATCGCTCCGCCTAATGTAAAATAGGTTTTGACATCCCACTCGAGTCGGTCCAATTCCTGGCCGGGCCCCCCACCCATGCGTCGCTGCAATAACGGGTGATCGTTGACCCCGTTGGCGAGCACGAACCAATGTCCCGGTGGCGTTTCCGACTCGGGGCCGTCCGCCCAGAATTCTGCGAGCACACGCGCATAGTCGCCGCGTGCCACGAATTGTGGGGTATACGGTTCGCCCGTCGCCGGGTTCTCCGCATAACCGATACTGCCGTCACCACCCTGCAGAGTGTCGTAGAATGTATCGTAATCAGTGAAATCCGTCGGGTATGTGGTGATATTGCCGAGATTGGCCGGTGAGATATCGATCATCACCCCGTCACTGGGATCCAGGTGTGACGACCAGATCGAGACCAACGAAAATGCCCATTTGTAATGATCTGCGAGGGCGCCATCGAAGGTCGGTGGCGGACCGGGATCGTGGTATACGAGGTAATCGAAGCCGTCGCGTTGATACGTTGTCAGATCCTGGGGCGATAGCGCAAACGGCACCACTTGACCCCATTCCGGACCCAGAAACTCGGGCGAATCGCTGATCTGATTACCGGACTGATCAATGAACTCGACCAGTGACAATGGCTGCCACCGATTCAGATCCGTAATGTCAGGATTACCCGGTTCCGCCGGTTCCAGCGGCGCGTTCACCGGCTCATAGAACTGATTTGCGTAATCGTCCGCTTCGTAAGCGCCATCGGCGAAACCGAAATCGATAAAACATTGCGCGATATGGTTGCCCAGCGCCGCAGCAGAGCCGCTCGTGTAATCGCTGTCTTCATCATCCACATCGTGGCCGAGCGCACTCATGAGCGTTTCGGCATCGCGTCTAATCGTGCTCGACCCTGGTGAATTGGCAAATCGATGGCGGATGAGGCGATAGGTCGCATAGCTCAGCGCCGTATTTCGTGCTGCCTCGACTTCTGCCGGTTCGGGTATCGCGTCAAAATCACACGTGACACCGGCACGCGTACGCCCTAACAACCACGGCACATCCACACTCGCGTAAGCGCTCCAGGCGTCATACATCGCGGACGATGTATGAAAAAGGTTGCGCGCATGAACTGTGGGCCGGGCAAAATCGTTGCGAATCGCCTGCAGCAAAACCTCATTCCAACTCCGCGCGACCGACACGTCGGCACCGGGCGCAATACCCGGCACGTAATTCGCAGCAATCGAGACTGTACCGCCGGGCATCATGAACTGCGTAGCGGCGCTCGTCGGATCGGCAAACGTCCCGCTACCTGTGCTCGTCCAGTGCGAAAAGTAGTACCCTTCCGCCGGCTCATTGGCTTGCACAGGCACAATGTCGCCAATATCATAAACGCCGCCGCCCACGCCTTGCGTCACGATCAGATTCAAATTGACCCCGCCCTGCATAATCTCCACGCGCTGATCGACTTCAACGTTCTCGACCCGACTGACGATGGAGCCGGGACCGGGCCAGGCAATGTCAATCGACGAAATCAGGTCATCGGCCCCAAGTCCGAAGTGTAGGGTCGACGGCGCTTGTGACAGGTATGCCGTTCCGAGATAGACCTCCTGTACCTGACTCCCCGACGCCGTGGTGACTGTTACACGTGCGCCGACGGCTTCGGCATTGGCATCGGTGTCAAGCAGGTCGATGGCAATATAATGATTAGCATTGTCGATCTCATTCTTGAAGATCGTGGGGGACGTGCCGTTGTTGGCAATGAATATGTCGACTTTGCCATCGCGGTCGTAGTCCGCGCAGACAACCCCACGGCCCTGATCAGTGTGCGTTATCCCCATTTGCGACGCCCGTTCGGTAAACGTACCATCGCCATTCGACATGAACAAGCGTGATGGATCGTCTTCGAACTTCGCGCCCGACTGGTGCCCATTGGTGTGAAAAATGTCAGCGTGGCCGTCGTTGTCGAAGTCGGCAAAACAAGCTCCCCAGCCCCAATCACCTTCGCGCACGCCTGCTTCGTCCGTCACGTCCTCGAAATTGCCCCGACCATCATTGCGATATAGACGGTTGCCAGATCCATTGTTCGCAGTCTCCGGATCCCAGATACTCGTGACAAACCAATCCATGTCGCCGTCCCGGTCGTAGTCCGCTACCGCGCCACCCATGCCATTCTCATCCGAGATGACGTCCATGGTCTGATCGACGAAAAGATCGCCGCCCACTTCGTTTTCCATTACCTGGCTCAACTCGAAGTCACTGGCAAGCAACAGGTCCACATCGCCATCTGCATCGATGTCGGTGAGCAGTGGCGTGAACGAGTATTCAGACTCGAAGTTGTTGCCCGAACGACCGATCTCTATCGGGATCCGAAAACTTTCGTCTGTATAGGTCCCGCCACCATGGTTCACCCACAGATACTCCGTTTGACCATCAATTATGCCGGTTCCCCAATGTGCGAAAAACAGGTCCAGATCACCGTCGTTGTCGTGATCCGCAGCCGCCATGGAATGCGTCGCTCGGCGATGCGATATGGACGTGGCGTCATCACCATCGACAAAGGCACCCGTCTGGTCGTTCATGAATATCTCGACGCCCTCGTACTGGGCGGAGAGAAAGTCCTTCCATCCATCGCCGTCAAGGTCGACAAAATAGCCCGCCAAATCCATGCGGGTGATGTCGAGGCCATTGTTGGTCCGTGCATTGAAACGTGTCCCGTCGAAACTGTAGAGCTTGCCGAGGGTGCTGTGTCCATGGGCGACGAACAACTCCAGCATGCCATCCTTGTCGATATCAACCAGCGCCAGTCCCCCGCCTAACTCCTGGGCTTCAGATTGCGCGCCATCACCGACGATGGCGTTGTAGCACAAGCCCAGCTCAGTCGTAACGTTTCTGAACGACGCTCCGCTGCCACTGCTCTTGCAATGCGCTGGCCCCGATCCACCGCCGGCGGCCGCCGGGGCGGTGATCACGACCCGTTGGTCGACCGCAACATTGACTAAACTGCTGGTTACGCGTTCTGCGCTGGGCGCGCCCGGCCAGGCGACATCGATGCGGGTGACTACCTGATCCTCGCCCAGGCCGAAGTGCAGCGTCTGCGGGCCCTGCGACAGGTACCAGGTACCGAGTTGGACCTCCTGGGTCTGCTCACCGGTAGCCGATGTGATCGTGACGCGTGCACCGATCGCATCCGGGTTGGCTCCGGCGCCCACAAGGTCGACCGCAAGATAATGACTGGTGTTGTCCGTTTCATTGAGGTACGCATTGGGCGCGGCACCGTTGTTGCTAATCAAAACATCGACCCTGCCGTCCGCGTCGATATCTGCGCAGATGACTCCCCGACCCTGGTCGGTGTGGTCGATACCAAACACCGCCGCACCATCGTTAAAACCACCCGCGCCATCGGCCATAAACAACCGTGTTGCATCGTTCGAATACCGCTCCGAATCAACGAAGCCATTGGTAACCAATAGAT
>CAWKZT010000109.1:0-6067 GCA_963854565.1 Acidimicrobiia bacterium | reverse complement strand
TAATCGAGTTGTGGGCTCTCCGGGGGACGGATCAGCGACTGACCATGACCGGTAAGTGAAGCAGGAAACCTTACAAACACACTGGGTTTGGGTGCCTCAACTGAATCGTCCTTGTATTCGGCGTTGCGCCCGCCGTAGTTGACACCGATGCAATAGATTTTGCCCGGGCGGGGAATGGTGCGTTCGAAGATGATGTCGTCGTAGGAGTGATCGTCGTCGGCAGTGAGGAACAACGCCGCGGCACTGAGTGCGTCCTTCTCAATGAGATCACTTAGGTCGCGGACATCGGTGAGTTTGTTGGCGAGATCGATTACGCCGGTCTTCGACGCGATACCAAACGAGGCTTTGCCGTCGATCGAATAGCTGAGAAGTCGCATTTTGGGAGTTCGCTTTCGGTTGCCAAGTCGCTTCGGTCTAACGTAGAGGGCGACGTATTGGTTGTGACCCAGAGTATTTGATCACAACCGTGCGCCGCAGGACCAAATGTCAACTCATAAACCGAAAAGGGTCCTCGATGGCCGCAGCAGGAACGTACGAACAGAACTTGGCGACTGCCGCCGAGTTGATGCCAAAGTTTGGGGCAGCCCCGCTGCTTCATCTCATCGGCGGGAAGAAAGTGGCTAGCGCCAGTGGGGCGACCTTTACCAACAACTCTCCCATCGACGGACGAGTGCTTGGCGAAGTTGCCTCGGGTGCTAGCGAAGACATCGACGCGGCTGCTGCCGCGGCTAAGGAAGCATTCGCCACGTGGAGTGTTACACCGGGGGCCGAACGTAAGCGCATCTTGCACCGCGTGGCCGACCTCATTGAGGAACGAGCACTCGAAATCGCCATCGTCGAAAGCATCGACACCGGTCAACCGATTCGTTTCATGGCGGCGGCGGCGGTTCGCGGCGCTGCGAACTTCCGATTTTTTGCCGACCTGGCTCCCAGTGCCAACGACGGAGTGTCGTTGCCCACCGAGGATCACATCAACTACACGATGCGCCAACCCATTGGCCCCATCGGCGTGATCACGCCATGGAATACACCGTTCATGTTGTCCACCTGGAAGATTGCACCAGCCCTGGCCTCAGGCTGCACTGTTGTGCAGAAGCCAGCTGAGTGGAGTCCGTTAAGCGCCGCGCTGCTGGCCGATATTGCGCTCGAAGCTGGTTTACCGCCGGGCGTACTTAACGTGGTGCACGGGTTAGGCGAGACCGCCGGCAAGACGCTTACCGAGCACACCGACATCGCTGCTATAGCGTTCGTCGGTGAGTCCAGTACTGGTACGGCGATCCAAATTCAAGGAGCGCCGACGCTCAAGCGAGTGCACTTCGAACTAGGAGGCAAGAACCCGGTAATTGTGTTCGACGACGCCGACCTAGAGCGGGCACTCGATGCAGTGATATTCATGATCTACAGCCTCAATGGCGAACGGTGTACATCAAGTAGTCGATTGCTCGTGCAACGATCCATTCGGGACGATTTTGAGGCCAGGATTGAGCAACGAATTGCTGCGATTACCGTGGGCGATCCACTCGATCCAGCCACCGAAATTGGTCCGATTATCCACCCACGGCAATGCGCCAAGGTGCGCAGCTACGTGGACATTGCCAAGCAGGACGGAGCCAAGGTAGTCGTGGGTGGGGGAGGCGATGTGGACCCTGACTCGCAGTACGTCAACCCCATGATGTTTGCTCAGGCCGAGAACAATATGCGCGTGGCCCAAGAGGAGATCTTTGGTCCAGTGCTCACGGTGATTCCCTTCGACGACGAAGCCGATGCGGTGGCCAAGGCCAACGACATCGAATATGGCCTCGCCGGGTACCTCTGGACGAGCGACACTGGTCGGGCGCATCGCGTCGCCCGCGACCTAGAGGCAGGAATGATTTGGGTCAATTCGCAGAACGTGCGGCACCTTCCGGCGCCGTTCGGTGGAGTGAAACGAAGCGGTATCGGCCGCGATGGTGGCGACTACAGCTTCGGTTTCTATATGGAGACCAAGAACATCGCCGTCGCCTACGGAGACCACATTATTCCCAAGCTTGGTAACCACGACTGATGCTCACAGCTGATCAAATTGCAGAAGTAGCGGCCCGCCATGAGCGTGCCCGTCAACAAGGCCGCCAAATCCGGCGCATCACGTTGGACTACCCGGACATGGATATCGGCGATGCTTACGCTTGTCAGCGAGCGTGGGTGGATCAACAAATCGCCGATGGGGCTTCGGTGGGCGGTCACAAGATTGGATTGACGTCGCGAGCCATGCAGTCGGCGATGAAGATTGACGAACCAGACTTTGGCACGCTGTTGGACTACATGTTCTTCGACAATGGTGCAGTCCTTGACGCATCGCAATTTTGCGACATACGCCTCGAAGTCGAATTGGCCTTTGTGCTTTCGGCGCCGTTATCTGGGGCTGACGTCACCCGCGAAGACGTGCTGGCGGCCACGGAGCGCGTCATTCCATCTATCGAACTCATCGATGCGCGTTCGCACCGAGTCGATCCCGACGATGGTGTCTCCCGCACGGTCTTTGACACAATCTCTGACAACGCCGCCAACGCAGGAATCATTACCGGCGGAAATCCAATCAACCCCTTGGTTACTGACCTGCGGTGGGTGAGTGCCATTCTCAAGCGCAACGGTGTGGTCGAAGAAACAGGAGTAGCCGCTGGTGTTCTCGACGACCCGGTCATGGGGATTGTCTGGCTCGCCCAGCGCTTCGCCCAGTTTGGACAAGGCCTCGAAGCGGGCCAGACCATACTGGCTGGTTCGTTCACTCGGCCGGTCATATGTCGGCCCGGCGACGACTTCGAGATCGATTTTGGTCCCCACGGAATCATTACCTGTTCATTTACATAGTTGGTCGTGTTGATCCGGCCCGTACCTGTAAAATACATTGACGAAGTTGCGTACGAAGAGACGAAGAGACGAAGAGGTTGCTTATGAAAACAGATCTATACATTGGTGCCGAGTGGAAAGCTGGAGCAGACGGCGAGCGAATCAGTGTGCTCGATCCCGCTACCGGCGAAGAGTTTGCTTCGGTTGCAGCTGGCACTCCCGCTGATGCCCACAATGCTTGTGATGTCGCGGCCGCGGCTCAGAAGACCTGGGCCAAGGTGGCACCGCGTGACCGGTCGGAGATCCTTCGTAATTGCTGGTCAGTACTTCTGGATCACACCGATGAGTTGGCTGAGATAATTGTGCGAGAGAACGGTAAGCCATTGGCCGACGCCAAGGGCGAGGTGGCCTACGCCGCCGAGTTCTTTCGATGGAACGCCGAAGAGACCGTGCGTATTAAGGGCAGCATTGGAACGGCTCCGTCTGGGGCCAACAAGATTATTGTGCATCATCCTCCGGTGGGCGTCGTGGTGATGGTCACGCCCTGGAACTTCCCTGCAGCCATGATTACGCGCAAAGTAGCGCCAGCTCTAGGTGCGGGCAACGCTGTAGTTATCAAACCGCCCAAAGAAACACCGCTAACGGCATTGCGTGTAGCCGAGTTGCTCACGGAAGCTGGTGTTCCGCCGGGCGTCGTAAACGTCGTTCCGACCGCAAACGCGGGAAGCTGGTTTGATGCCGCTGTAGATCACCAATCCGTACGGATGGTTTCTTTCACCGGCTCAACCGAGGTCGGACGGGTGTTGTTGCGCCGTACCGCCGATCGGGTGTTAAAAGTGGCAATGGAGTTAGGGGGCAATGCTCCTTTTATTGTCTTTGGAGATGCCGATATAGACGCAGCGGTCGATGGCGCGATGATGGCCAAAATGCGGCACTCGGCCGAAACATGCACTGCCGCCAATCGGTTCTTTGTGGAGCGGCCGGTAGCGGACGAGTTTACGCAACGTTTGGCAGCAGCCATGGCCGAGGTGAAACTCGGAAATGGTATGGATGTGGGGGTCGGGTGCGGGCCGCTCATTAACGCCAAGGCGGTGGCCGACGTGAGCGCACTTGTAGACGGCGCAGTCGCTGCCGGAGCGCAAACGGTGCTTGGCGGCAATGCCCTCCAAGGCAAGGGATTCTTCTTTGAGCCGACCGTCCTCGCCGACGTTGCCGCAGACTCGCCCATCACAAGGGCGGAACTCTTTGCTCCGGTTGCCCCCGTGATTCCCTTCACCGACGTTGATCAGATGATTACTTCCGCAAACAACACCGAAATGGGACTTACCGGCTACGTCTACACAGCTGACCTCGCGCGTGGGCTAGCGGTTTCTGAGCGCATAGAGGCGGGAATGATTGGCCTCAATCGCGGATCAATTTCTGATCCAGCTGCCCCGTTTGGCGGCATGAAACAAAGTGGGCTTGGGCGTGAGGGAGCGAGCGAAGGCATTCTCGAGTTCTGTGAGACCCAATACATCAGTACGGCCTGGTAAATAACCAGATTCCGGCACACCTGCAACGCCGCGACACCGATTGCCCGAATTTAGGTAATGCCGGGGGTGGTGGGGGAGTACGATCCAGCGACATGGAAACCATTAGCGTTGGTCTTGGCAGTCGCGGGTACGACGTGGTGGTCGGCCGCGGCGCTGTTGAGGCTTTGGTCAACAACATGCCGGTCGGCGCCAAACGGGCGGCCGTCGTCACCCAGGCCGGCATTCCAGTGTCGGTTGATCCCGGTATCGAGACCAAGGTGTTCACCATTGGCGACGGCGAACACGCCAAACGATTAGCAACCATCGAAGACCTTTGCAGCCAGTTCGCCCAATGGGGACTCACTCGCAACGACGTCGTAATAGGCGTGGGCGGCGGCGTCGTCACTGATGTTGCAGGGTTCGCCGCGGCGACCTATCACCGCGGCACCGCTGTGGTGCATGTACCGACCACGTTGCTGGGGCAAATCGATGCGGCCATTGGCGGGAAATGCGGGGTGAACCTACCCGAAGGCAAGAATCTGGTGGGTGCCTTCTGGCAACCTCAGGCCGTGATCTGCGATCCGGATGTATTGGCGACATTGCCACCTCGCCAAATGCGTTGTGGCCTCGGCGAAATGGTCAAATACCATTTTCTGTCCGATGTTGATTTCACCGAACTCAGCTTCGACGAACAAATCTCCGCTTCGGTCCGCATCAAAGCCGACGTTGTGTCGGGCGACGAACGCGAATCCGGACGCCGGGCCATCCTGAATTACGGCCATACCTTGGCTCACGCCCTTGAAAATGCCACCGACCATGCGCTACTGCACGGCGAAGCAGTGGCTATCGGCCTTATCTACGCCGCTGACTTAGCGCTCCGACTGGGGCGCATCAACGCCGATCGTGTGGCCGAGCATCACCAATTGCTGGCCCAAAACGATCTCGTCGCCACAATGCCAGGCGGTCTAGACGAACAGGTCATCGTCGATCTCTTTAGCCGCGACAAGAAGGCCATCGACGGCGTAACATTCGTGCTTGATGGTCCCGATGGCGTGGAGCCAGTTTCAGGGATTGACCCGGCTCTGCTTATTGCGGCTCTTGAATCGGTTCGGCCGACCCGAGAAACGACTCAATAGTTCTCCGAACCACTAGCTTTATTAGGTCGATTGCCGCACCGGCGATCGAAGAATTACCTGCAAGGACTTGCCATGCCAACCATTTCCACCTCTGACCTCAAGAACGGCATGACGCTCGAACTCGAAAATCTGCTCGTTTCGGTCGTCGATTTTCAACACGTGAAGCCCGGCAAGGGTCCCGCGTTCGTTCGCACCACCCTGAAGAACGTTCGCACCGGAGCAGTTGTTGACAAGACGTTCCGAGGAGGCGAAAAGATGGAACGTGTCAATATCGACAAGCGCGACATGCAGTACCTCTACAACGATGGCACCGACTACATCTTCATGGATACCGAAACCTACGACCAGATGTCGATCAACCCCATACAGCTTGGCGATGCCTCGAACTACATCATCGAAAACTCCGTCGCCACCTTGCTCATGTACGGCACCGAAATTGTCGGGGTCGACCTTCCGTCATCGGTCGTGCTGGCAATTGCCGCTACGGAACCAGGCGAGAAGGGCGATCGTGCGTCAGGCGCAACCAAGCCCGCCACGCTCGAAACCGGTCTCGTTGTTCAGGTACCGCTGTTTGTTGGGCCTGATGAGTCGATC
>CAWKZT010000108.1:0-6087 GCA_963854565.1 Acidimicrobiia bacterium | reverse complement strand
CGTCTCAAGATTTTCACTGTCCCCACCGCCGAAATGCGTCGAGCCTTCGGCTTCGATTCTTTTGAGGAAGGCCTCGAAGCCTGCCGCCGCATCTTGCACCGCGGCGGAACCCCCGCTGTGTTGCGCGTGTACGACGCTCTGGAGAGCGACCGAAACTTCTCCACCGGCGACCGGCACGTACTGCTGGTGCTCGACGAAGCCGATCCGGCGCTCATTGCCGCCACCGAGACAATTGTCGATCAAGAGTGCGCCCAGGCCGAGCGACTCGATCCCGAACTTGTCGAAGATTGGTTGGGTCACCGCAACAATGTGGATGCCCTTGAATCGCTCATCAACGCGGGCTTTGTCGTAGACACCATGGAAGTGGCTGCGCCGTGGGCCGATCTCGACCGAATTTATACCGAAACTATCGCTGCCATTAGCGCAGTAACCGGCACTATGGCCGTGGGCGCCCACCAGTCCCACGCTTACAGCGATGGTGCTTGCCTGTACTTCACGTTCGCCGGCCACAAGGACAAAATCGCCAACCGCGACGAGTACTACAACGCTGCTTGGGACGCCGGCACTCTTGCGTCGCTCAATGCCGGCGCCGCGCTATCGCATCATCACGGCATCGGACTCAATCGAGGCCGCTTCATGGCCGACGCCATGGGCCCCGCGTTTCGGGTCCTCGCCGACATGAAAGATGCGCTCGACCCCAATGGCATTCTCAACCCAGGCAAACTGGGCCTGGCTAGTCCCTGGAGTTAACTGTCGTCGCCCTTTGTTGGGACCGGTAGCAGGGCGCGAACTACTATCAACCCATGAGCATTCTTGTTATCGATGTAGGCACAAGCGGCGTTCGATCTGCGGTAGTGAACACCGACGGAACGCTGCGCTTCGATGTTCGTCAAGCCAATCTTCCCGATTCGCCTATGCCTGGGCTGGTCGAGTTTGACGCCACAATCCTGTGGGAAGCCGTCCAAGCGACCGCACTTGCCGCGCTCGCTCAAGCTGATGACGTATCCGCCATCGGCGTTACCAATCAACGGGCATCGGTTATCGCGTGGGACCGCGCCACGGGTGTTCCCACTGGGCCAGGTCTTGGTTGGCAGGACCTTCGCACACTTGGCGATTGTTTGGTGTGGCAGGCCGAAGGACTCCGCTTCTCCCCGAACGGATCGTCTACCAAGGTTGCGCATTTGCTCGCCAATGCAGGTGCGGGCGATTTTTGTGTGGGCACAGTCGACTCTTGGATTATCTGGAACCTCACCGAGGGCCGCAACCATGTCACCGACCCCTCCAACGCTGGTGTAACTGAACTCACTGAAATCACCGCGGCCACCTGGAGCCCAGATATTTGCGCCACTCTAGGCATTCCGTTGACATCTCTGCCCACAATCGTCGATTCAATCGGAGTGGTGGGCGAGGCTTCCGCCCTGCCCCGATCGTTGCCTATAGCTGGCATCGCTGGCGATCAACAGGCGTCACTTATTGGCCAGGGCTGTGTCACATCCGGAGCGGCGAAGATCACATTTGGCAGCGGTGGCATGCTCGACGTGTGTGTCGGAACCACTCGGCCCAGTTTCGACAAACAAAGCGACAACGGAACCTTCCCGATTGTGGCCTGGCGCGGTAACAACGAGACCGTGTGGGGTATCGAGGCCGTGATGTTAGCCGCGGGAACGAACATTGAATGGCTCGTCGAAGACATGGGGATCATTGCCTCCCCTGCCGAGTCACATGACCTGGCAGCATCGGTCGAAACCACGGACGGCGTCATCTACGTTCCCGCCCTCTTGGGGCTAGGCACACCGCATTGGGACTTCGGCGCGCGCGGTACATTGCTCGGCCTGACCCGGGGCTCGACCAAAGCCCACATCACTCGCGCCGTCTTGGAAGGGGTCGCTAACCGCGGGGCCGATTTAGTCGAGGCAGCCGAGGAAGACACGGGGCTTACCCTGGCTACCTTACGAATCGACGGAGGAATGTCGGTAAATCCCACCTTCGTTCAGGCCTTAGCTAACGCCACTGGCCGAACCGTGGAAACCGCAACCGAAGCCGATAGCACGACGTTGGGCGCCGCCTACCTCGCGGGCGTGGCCACCGGAATATGGCCCGACCTTTCCACAGCAGCTAGCGAAACATCGCCCCGTTCGATCGTCGATCCCAATGCCGAAGTCGATCGAGACAAGTGGAAAGATGCAATCGGGCGCTCGGGCGAGTGGTACCCCGAGCTATCGGGAATCAAGTTCTAGCGCGAGCTGCGCTCTTCGGCAAACAGTTCGTAGGAGTGCCTGAAGGGCACGACTAGGCTGAAGACGATGGTAAGTCGACCGGGTGACCGCGGCATTTCGATGTCGAGGAAGGTCGGGGCTCCTCCGAACAGAGTGCTGGCGAAAGTCAGGACGGGGCGACCTGTCGGAAAGGGCAACAGAGAGTAAACCGCCGATGGCCTAGCTTGCTAGGCACAGGTAAGGGTGAAACGGTGCGGTAAGAGCGCACCAGCGTCGAGGGTGACCTCGGCGGCTTGGTAACCCCCACTCGGAGCAAGGCCAAGCGTGTGATTTGAGCCGTTCGGCTCGCCCCTCGGGGCAATCACCAGGTAGGCCGCATAGATGGATGGTCACCGAAAGGAAGTCCGTGAGGACTCCTGGAACAGAACCCCGCCTATAGGTCGACTTACCATCATTTATACCCCTGAACTGCCGTTATGGTGTCAACGGCAATAGCCCAGACAACAAGACAGCAGCCCAGAACTTCGGCGGGCGTTGATCTGGCCAAGTAAGGTGCGCACATGATCTGGATCGGCGTCATTGGCGCCATTGTTTTTTGTCGAGCTTTTGGTTTCTCGGATCCATCGGATTGAGACGGGATGCAATGCGGGCCGAAATACGATCCTTCTTGGGCGGGGATGCAAAGGAGTGGACAGATTGGTATGTGGACAAGTTTGTTCAGTTGATGTCTCAGCAGGGAGAGAACCTCTCCCGGCCTGAGGCCAAGAAGCGGACCGAAGCGTTATTGGAACGAAACCGGGCTTTGTACCGCTCGTCCCAAGAAAGCGCTGACCGCGAGATCGGCGAACGACTATCGTCTTTTCGAAGCTAATTTGGCGTTTGGAGTCTGCCTAAGGAGAACACGGATGCGTTACAAAGACGGAACCG
The DNA here is from genome assembly GCA_963854565.1 of Acidimicrobiia bacterium. Lineage (GTDB taxonomy): Bacteria > Actinomycetota > Acidimicrobiia > Acidimicrobiales > JAHEJN01 > CAWKZT01. Next base: position 2,944 of record CAWKZT010000108.1, on the reverse strand, counting down.
CTGTCAGATCGGCGCACTGGCCCGGCGATCCGTTCGATGACCCGGGTTTCGCCGAGTGTTTCTTTTGCGGCACAACGTTTATGAGCGACATGGACCATTCAGCGACCGCTATCTTTAAATTACTGTGCGAACATTTAGAGGAACACCATCTTGACGAACTTCACCCCGTCGATGTCCAAAAGTTTGAATCCAGTGACCGGGCCGTAGAACTCGCCTCGAAGCCCCACAGTCTTCTTCCAAAAGAAATACGTGCCACCAAACACGAAAGAATGACTCAAGACATGCACAACGAAAGGCTGAGGCGAGGGCAACTCAAAGCCAACTTAATTATCGCTGCCATCGTATTCATGGTTATTTAAATCATCGTCGAAGGAGACGATTTAGGAATCTTCTTCATTTTGATGCTCGTCTGCTTTCTTTGGGCAGGGAATTTACACTATTAACTGTGAAGGCTTTGCCGTGACCGTTGAGTTTGCGGATGCTGACTCCTAGGTGTTACGAATTTAGTAACTGATGGATGTCTGAGCATAACTTTCACTAAGGAGCTCATTGAAAAATAATCGACTGGTATTTACTTCAATCTCTTTACTGGCCGCTGGGCTTTTATTGCTGACCTCCTGCGCGACTGCGAGCGATGAGCCTGCTAAAGACTTGGCTCTTCCATCGCCAACCGCGGAGGAGTCCGTCGCTAATGAGGAAGGGGTCTCTTTCGAACCCAAGTTTGCAGAGGTGCTCGACTGCCCGAAATCTGCGATCCCAAAAAGCCAACTGAGCCTGGTTAACTTTTCGGATTATCCAGACGATGAAATCATAAATTGCTTCAATTTTGCGGCGAATAAAATTACCGAGGTGCAAACTGACGTAATGATGATTATCTATCCAGTGGGGCCAATAGTGTTGCCCCCCGGTGAGGTGAAGGATAACGACACCCATTACCGAGGCGCCGGTTTTGAGCCAGTAATTACAGCGGATCAAAGGGACTCGATGGCTAGTTTGCTGGAAAGCTATTTAGAACCTGCCTGCGGCAAGGAGGCTGCGATATTCGAGGCTCGCCAAATATCACGCTTTGCCGAATTGGGCGGAGGGCAGCAGGCCGCATCATCCGCGGGCGGTTCGGATCAGTGTGCGAAGAAGCGATGGATAGCGTTGAGCATTGATCCCGATCGAGCAGGCCCCTCCACAGAGCTAGTTACAACTTTTTTTCACGAGGTGTTCCACACAGTTCAAGCCAGCCCCGGACCCACCTGTAATTATTCCGGTGCCTCAGATGATGATCAATTTTGGATTCATGAGGCTGGTGCATCGTTCTTCTCACTGGAGATGGCGGCTGAACTTGCGGACTTAGACTCTGCATTGGTGTGGGCTGACCACATGCGCTTTGTTTCCGATTTGCTGGGGAACCAAGAAATTGGCTTTGAGTTGGAGGACCCTGCCATCGCCGAAAAGGGCGCGATAGCGTTGCGGTTGCTCGCTGACCGGGGGCAGCTAGCAACATCCGAGGTTATGGACGGGTCTTTGTACCAGAACTGCGGAGGACAACCCGAGGCCTTTAGTCCGCAAAACATTCAGGTGGCCAGAGATTATTGGTTCGATTACTCAGAAGTTGATGAGGGCGTTTTCAGATTCTCTGAAACGGCACTGACTCAATAGCGTCTGCGGTCCTGTTCGTCGTCATTGGCGCCATTGTTTTTTGTCGAGCTTTTGGTTTCTCGGATCCATCGGATTGAGACGGGATGCAATGCGGGCCGAAGCGTTATTGGAAATCACTCGGCCGTTGTACCGCTAGTCCCAAGAAAGCGCTGACCACTCGCCCAACAGCCATGTTCACTTACTTCTGACACGCTCCATCCTCTCAAGGATCTGAGTCTCCAACAGCCGCGGAGTGATTCACTACACGCGTAAAAGTAGGACATAACACGTAAATCGAGACAAGCTTATTTTGGCAGGTCAGGACACCTATATGGCAGTTGAACAGCGCTTACTTAAACGGGGACAAACTTTCCCCTCTACATAGGGTCAAAAGGTGCGACGGATAGTTGCCCTCGATTTGCGGCTTAAACACCAATCGAACAATGCAAAACGTCGTCGAGGTGGTAGCAATGCACCATGACGAAACAAAAACCGCGGTTGGTGATCGGCTGGCGCGAGTGGGTGGAGCTCCCCACGCTTTGTCGTTCCCCCATCAAGGCCAAGGTCGACACAGGCGCTCGTACCTCATCACTTCACGCCTTCGGCCTTCATATAAGCGGCACGGGCAACTCGAAAATCGCGACATTCGAGATCCAACCGACACAACGATCCGCCGCCGGCGCCCAACACGTCAGTTATCCAGTGAAGGGCTTCCGCACAGTCAGGTCATCAAATGGCCGCGACGAAAAGCGCCCGGTCATCGTGGTGCCGGTCCGACTCGGTGGCCTCACGTGGCCAATTGAGGTCACCCTCACCTCTCGCGATCAAATGGGTTTCAGAATGCTGCTGGGTCGCTCCGCTACAAAACGCCGTTTCGTGATTGACCCCGGTCGTTCCTATATTCTCTCCCGCCCTTGAAAGGACCGAAACAATGAAGCTCGCAATTCTCTCCCGAGCACCAAAGTCCTACAGCACCCAACGACTCCGGGCCGCAGCATTAGAACGCGGTCACGACGTCAAGGTACTTAACACGCTTCGCTTCGCCATCGATCTTTCCGGCCCCGAACCCGACCTGATGTATCGGGGCAAGCGCCTCTCGGACTACGACGCGATTCTTCCCAGAATCGGTGCATCAATAACGTTCTACGGGCTATCCGTCATTCGCCAGTTCGAGCAAATGGACGTATACACGCCCAACACCGCGGCAGGCATCGCTAACTCACGAGACAAATTGCGGGCGACACAAATCCTGTCGCGCCACGACATTGGAATGCCCGGCACGATGTTTGTACGCGAACGCGCCGACGTACTCCCA
>CAWKZT010000107.1:0-6127 GCA_963854565.1 Acidimicrobiia bacterium | reverse complement strand
CACAAGTAGACCCACCAAAGTTGCCAATAGAGGACGTAGTTAACGGTGCGGTATAACCCGACGAAGCCGGGAAGGACGGATTATTGGCATCGGCGATGTCGTTGGAAAGTGCCGCCGCTGCCGTCACAGGTTTGAAGGTGGACCCGGGCGGGAAGGTCTGGCGGTAGGCCTTGGCAAGATCAGGAGCGGTCGGATCTTGCGAACGTAAGGCGTCCCATGAGGTGCTGGCCGCGGCCAAATTGACCGTGGCAACCGTGTTGGGGTCATAAGACGGATAGGACCACATAGCCAGGACCGAACCATCGCGGGGATCAAGCACCACCACCGAACCGTTGTGATCACCTAACGCCTCGCGGGCGACACGCTGCACGTCGTCACGCAATGTGAGCGTCAGATTGCCGGTGGTGTCGCCATCCTCAAGCAAGGCCGAAAGGTTGCCGTATTTCTGTTCGTCGGTTTGCCCGGCAAGGAGTTCGTTGTAGATCTTCTCGACACCGGTGGCCCCAAAGTTGAACGTAAATGCACCCGTGACATGCGCGTACAAATCGCCCTCGGGGTACTGACGCTCGCGACCCAACGCACTCTCGACCTCGATAGACCGGGCGATGATGACACCATCAGCGGTAGCGATTGTGCCGCGAGGCCGACCAAAGTCGCGCACAATAGCGCGGGTGTTCGTGGCGTTGTTCTCTAATCGACTGGCCCCAAACACCTGTAACCAGTTGAGCTGAGCAAATAGCGCCAAGAAGCACAACGACAGACCAAGACCGACACGACGGATCTGCGAATTCATGCGTCCGTCTTCGCTCTAGGCCCACTTTTGGCTGGGGCCATCTGTCGTGCCGTTGACTCATGAGAGATACGCAACAGCAGGGCCAACAAGATGTAGTTGGACAACAGCGACGACCCGCCGTAAGAAACGAACGGCAAGGTCACACCCGTAAGCGGAAGCAACCGAATTACGCCTCCAATGATGATGAAGGCCTGCACCCCTAACAGCGTCGTGATTCCCGCCGCCAGGAGTTTCTCAAAGGGTTGGGTGGCGGTCAGGGCAATCCGTAACCCGGCCCCGATGATCAACATGAACGCCACCAAGATGGCCGTCGCCCCAAACAGGCCCAACTCTTCGCCAACCGCCGCGAAGATGAAGTCAGTCTCAACCTCGGGGATCAGATCAGGACGGCCGAGTCCTGGACCGGTTCCCGTCACCCCTCCGTTCGCCAACGAGAAACTGGCCTGAATCACCTGATAGCCGCTACCGCTGGCATCAGCCCATGGGTCAATCCACGAATCAACCCGGTCCTGCACGTGCTCAAATCTCATCCAGGCCCATGTCGCTCCACCCATGAACAACAGCGAACTCACCACCAGATAACTGCCCCGTTCGGTAGCAATCCACAACATCGTCACAAACAGCACAAAGAACAACAGCGACGAACCAAGATCCTTCTCCGCCGTCATCACCAATACCGACGCACCCCACGCCAACAACAGTGGGCCCAAGTGCTTCGGTTCGGGCAGATGAAACGGACCAAGACGGTACGTGGACATGGCCAACACTTCACGGTTCTCTACGAGGTACGCCGCGAAGAAGATCGCCAGCGCGATCTTGGCAAACTCGCCCGGCTGAAAATTGAAGGGACCGGCGCTCACCCAGATTCGTGAACCGTTGATCGTTTGCCCAAGCCCCGGCAGCAGCGGCAACAACAACAAGATGATGCCGATCACCATAAACGTGTAGCGGTAACTGTCGAGCAGTCGCACTTTGTCTACCGCCACAAGCGTGGCCACGAACGCCGCTACACCGATAGCTGTCCACATGGCCTGATTGGCCGCCAAGTCTTCATCGAGGCGGGCAATAAACACATAACCCACACCATTGAGTAGACCCGCAATTGGCAACAACACACCATCGGCCATAGGAGCTAAACGTCGAACCGCGATGTGAGCGCCGATAAGCAGCGCCACGATGATCCCCAGGAACGGAAATATGTTGGCCGGAATTTCCGCCTCGCGCCCCAGACTCGCCAACACATAGGTGGACACGATCACTACCACAGCGACAAACAGCAGACTCAACTCTGTGGTGCGGCGCATCAGTTGGCTTCGGCCGCGTCATCGGTGAGTTGGTAACCAATCAGTTCGACAAGGCGCTCGATAATGCGATCAACATGACCGCGCGCGCCCTGCAAACTGTTGTAATCGGGGTTGGCCATGACTTCGTCGAGCAATGCCGGAGTGAGGTCGGCGACGGACAGCCCGGTGGTCTCCTTGAGCGTTGGATCAAACCACAACACCCCATCGGGACGACCCTGAAAAACCGCAACCCGGTCCTCGTCGACACCAACATAAAAATTCGATCGGGCATAAAACGAGATAGCAACGACGGCAATACCCACAAGAGCTAAAACGGCAACAGCCGGTCCAACGAAACCCCAAATGCCACGGCCTTCTCGCGGGGGTTCTTCGAACGGCGGATCCTCGGCTGTGGTGAACCCGGCCGTTGGACTCGACATATTGGCGTCCGCCTGAACAACCTGAGCCAGACGACTGCTGATGTGCACCTCGCCCAACGGAACCGTCGCAGCGTCGGCGTCACCTTCGCCGTCGACATCGACCACCACGACCGTGACATTGTCGTGACCTCCGTTGGCATTGGCCTGCCGCACAAGATCAGCAGCGGCTTCATTGGGGTCGCTTAGACGCCGCAAAGTCGAGGCAACTGCCGCATTAGAAACTTCGTTAAATAGCCCATCGCTACACAACACAAAACGGTCGCCTGGACGAACGGGAAACTCCCACCAGTCGACCTGTACGTGCGCATCGACACCGAGGGCACGAGTGACGATGTTGCGCTTGGGGTGGACAGCGGCCTGCGCCTCGGTCAGTTGCCCTAGCCGAACCATCTCACCGACCAAACTGTGATCGTCGGTCAGTTGGTGAACGTCGTCACCATCGAAGAGATACACCCGTGAATCACCGACGTTAGCGATCACCAGATGACCATCGTCCAAACGGTGGATGGCACAAATCGTGGTGCCCATACCTCTCAATTCGGGTTCGTCAATAGTGCGCTCAATGATGGCCGCATTGGCATCGTGCACCGCCTCTACCAGCGCATCAACCGACGGTGAGGTTGCCACCGGACGCAACGAATCGATCGCCACTTGTGAGGCAATTTCGCCACCGTTATGACCACCCATGCCGTCGGCCACAACAAACAGACCATCGATAGCCAACAGCGAATCTTGATTGATCTGTCGTACCTGCCCCACATGGCTGGCCGAACCCCACGAAAACGAGGTCATGTGAGTTCCAAGATGACCGAACCCACCTGCAACATGTCACCCACCTGCATCACCATCGGTCCGCTCACTTTGCGACGGTTGAGGTAGGTGCCATTTGTGGAGCCAAGGTCTTCGACCATGTACTTGCCTTCACGTAAGAAGATGCGCGTGTGCAACTGCGAGATGTAGGTGTCGTCCAGCATGATTTGACACCCGGCGGCCCGACCAATGGTGAGTTCGTCACCCAGTGAATAGGTTTGGCCAACCATCGCTGCGGGTTCACAAACCACCAACTTGCCATCCAACACACTGGACGCCACCACCTTGCGGGGACCACGTTTACCCGTCGGTGCTGCGACCCGTTTCTTGGGCTCGCGTACCTGGGTCCACACCGACCACAACACACGCATGAAAAAGAGGTACAAAGCGGCAAGCAGACAAAGCTTCAAGATGGCCAGAAGTTGTTCAGACATGGTGAACTAACTGGCCTCGAACCGAATCAACGTATTGCCAAACGTAATCTCGTCACCATCTTGCAGAAGATGCCCTGTAGTGCGGGTTCCGTTGATCTTGGTGCCGTTGGTGGACCCCAAATCCACAACCTGAAAGCCAGTAGCCGTCGGGCGAATCTCGGCATGGTTTCGACTGACATTAGGATCGGCCAGCACGATAATCGAATCCGATATACGACCAACCGTGATGATCTGGTCACCCAGTAGCACCCGGTCACCTGTTGGCAACAGCAGTGAACCAGGGTTACCCCCAACCCCTTCGCGCATGTGCGCTGCCAGCTGAAATGAACCGGTCGCAAAGCTGGGATCGACCTGCAAGTGCACCTCAACAGGACCCATGAAGTGATAGTCCTCATCGCGGGCATGCTCACGAGCAGCCTCGGCAAGTTCACGGCGAAGAGAAGCCTCAACCTCTTGGAATCGTTCGAAGTCCTCGGCCGACAACATCACATCAAAGTGGTTCGGAACCACGGTTTCACCCGATACGCCAACACTGCGGCCATCGTTAAGCACACGGACGAGACGACGGGCGATTTCGACCGGCTTTAGGCCTGATCGGAAGACTTTGGCGAAGGTACCTTCAACCATGCGCTCGACGCGTGCTTCAAAGTTGCGGATTCCCATATCCGAGAGGTTAGAGCCTCCACGCCATAGCACCGAGTAGGGCCGACAATCGTTGACCAGATCCGCGGGGGCCGTGGTTGGGGAGGCCATCAACGCGGATAGTCTTTGTGCAGCCACGCGCGAGTGGCGGAATTGGTAGACGCGCAGGATTCAGGTTCCTGTGCCCTTCGGGGCGTGGGGGTTCAAGTCCCCCCTCGCGCACTCAAAAAGTGTCCGGTTTATGCCGGGCACTTTTTCTGTTTTCGGTGAGTCTTGACAAAGGGTCGGAGGCCTGCCCCTGTGGGGTCTAGAACAAAATCTCATACTCCGTAAAGGGCCATTGATCTTGGTCTGCTCGCTCCACTAACGTCGCAGTCATGGGAAACATGATTGAGTTTGCGGAGACAGCCGGTGGCTATTTGGCCGTACCCGAAAGCGGCTCCGGGCCGGGCCTTATTGTCCTGCAAGAATGGTGGGGTTTGGTACCGCAAATCAAGCGGGTTTGTGATTACCTCGCAACCGAAGGCTTCGTCGCCCTCGCTCCCGATCTCTACCACGGCGAACTCGCCGAGCACGACGAAATGGACAAGGCGGGTCACCTCATGACCTCCATGCCAGCCGAGCGGGCTGCAGCCGACATGTCGGAGGCAATCGATCACCTACTAAGCCTCAATGAGGTAACCAGCAAACAAGTTGGCGTCGTTGGGTTCTGTATGGGCGGCCTTCTCACCTTGATGATCACTGCTGGAGCAGGCGACCGTGTCGCTGCCGCCGCTCCGTTCTACGGCGCTCCTCTCGGCGAAGGCGGACCCGATTGGTCCGGTTTAACCGCTGTGGTCGAGGGCCACTTCGCCGAATTCGACGACCATTTCGGGGCTGGACCAGTTAAGGATCTCGAAGCCGAACTCGTCGAAATGGGCAAGAACGTCACGTTCCACATCTACGAAGGAACCGGCCACGCCTTCACAAACGAGGACAATCCTCTGGGCACCTACGACGAGGAGGCCAAAGCCGTCGCGTTCGCTCGGACACTAAAGCTGTTCCGTACCTATCTCTAACCCCTCCACGTTCTCAACCTTTTGGCGCCTCCAAAATGTTGCTTGCCTGAACTGCGACCACCGGTAGGATCTGTGGCGTGGAAGGCACCTACGACACACTGATGGATCTACTGGACTTGGAGCCACACGGAATCGACGCGTTCGTCGGCGCCGGGCCCACCTACCACTGGGGTGACCGGGTGTACGGAGGCCAGGTTGCGGCCCAAGCTTTATATGCGGCAGCCAAAACCGTCGACCCTGAGTTTCTGCCCCACTCACTGCATGCCTATTTCATTCGCGGCGGGGCATCCAACGAACCAATTCGCTACGAAGTCGACCGCATTCGTAACGGCCGTTCGTTCGCCACACGCCGCGTCGTTGCTCGCCAATCGGCGGGAGCAATATTCAACCTCTCTGCTTCTTTCCAAAAGATGGAAGACGGTGCCGATGTCCAGACATCAGAGATTCCCGACGTTGTTGGGCCCGAAGATCTCAAACCCGATGGCTACACCCATATGTTCGAGACCCGTTCGATCCCGGTCAACCGCTACCGCGCGGCCCATTGGGCCAAACTGACCGGTCCGTTGCCCGACGATCCAGTTATCGCCGCGTGTGGCCTCACCTTTGTTTCCGACGACAACCCAATGGAAGCCATCACCAAAACGCACCCGGACCGTCCCACAGACCG
>CAWKZT010000106.1:0-6212 GCA_963854565.1 Acidimicrobiia bacterium | reverse complement strand
AATGCGCTGAACTCCTTACCACCTTGTTTTCTGGTCTTCGCGACCGGCAATAGCCGTCGCTAAGTCGGTATTTCCAACGGGCGCTACTAACCTCAAAAGTGGAAGGTTGCCAGAGCGGACGAATGGGCCGGCCTCGAAAGCCGTTGTGGCGCTTCGCGTCACCGAGGGTTCGAATCCCTCACCTTCCGCGCCTGTAGTTCAACGACTGTCACACCCCAGCCACTAGTTTGGTGTGGTGTCCGACGCCACCCTTTTTGCCGATGACCCCACTGCGGGCCAACCCACCTTCACGGTGCGCGAGTTAACATCTCGCATCTCGGCCACGCTCACCCAAGCGCTCGGCACCGACCTCTGGGTCGAAGGCGAACTTCGCAACCTGCGCAAGTCCGCCGCGGGGCATGTGTACTTCGATCTCATCGAACCAACCGAGGGCGGTCGGCAACCGGCAGCAACGATGTCGGTTGTGTTATTCGACAAGGTCCGGGTGGTAGTTAATCAGATGCTGACCGCGGTGGGTGGGGCCAATTCCATGAAGATGGAAGACGGCATGATGGTGCGACTGCGAGGCACGGTCGACTTTTACGCACCCCAGGGACGTACCCAAATTCGCATGACGGGAATCGACCCCAACTTCACGCTGGGCCGCCTTGTCGCCGACCGCGACCAGTTGCTGGCCATGTTGACAGCCGAAGGTCTTCTTGATCGCAACGCCCAAGTACCGTTCCCGCTCTTGCCGCTTCGGGTGGCGCTCGTTACCTCTGCCGGGTCAGCCGCCGCCGAGGATTTCCTGGCCGAACTTCGCCTTACCGATGCCGCCTGGCAGGTGCAACTTATCGACACTCGTGTGCAAGGGTTTGCTGCGGTCGATGGCCTCACCGCTGCCATTGGTCGGGCCGCAGAGCATGGCGACGTGATCGCGGTGGTGCGCGGTGGAGGGGCCCGAACCGACCTAGTGGCATTCGACCACGAATCTGTCGCCCGAGCAATTGCCCAAAGCTCCAAACCCGTCATCACCGGAGTCGGCCACGAGATTGATCACACCGTGGCTGACGATGTCGCGGCTCGGTCCTATAAGACTCCCACGGCGGCAGCGGTCTCGCTCGTCGAGTGCCTTAACCAGTTCGAACAAACCCTCGACAGCCAGTCTCGGTCGATGTCACATATAATCGCACGCGTTCTCAGTCGCCACGATGGGCACCTAACGACCACATCCCAACGAATGGGTCATCAGGTGAAAACAACATTGCGTTTGGCCGAAGAACACCTTTCCCGCCGCACCACCCAACTCCCTGCCACATCTACCCGTAGCCTCGATCTCGCAAGGGCCCGCATCGAAGCAACCGTGTCCCAAATTGGTGAGCAAACAAAACAACGTGTTCTCAATTCGGGGCGCCACCTCGACCTTGCCGCCACTACGGTTCGACTCCTCGACCCGCAACATCTATTGGCCCGCGGGTGGTCAATTACTCGCAACTCCGACGGGGTAGTAGTGCGCTCGCTCACCACGGTCGAGGTTGGCGACACATTGTCCACCCAGACCTCTCACGGCGTATTAACGTCAATTGTCCAAGACAAGGACCCAAAATGACCTCCGATTCCGCTGACCAACCTGCCGGCTACGCCGAGGCTTTGGCCGAACTAGACCGTTTGCTCATCGACCTAGACGACGACGAAATCGACATCGATTTGTTGTCCACCAAGGTGGCGCGAGCCGCGGTGCTTATCGAGTTCTGTCGAGCACGAATCCACCATGCTCAACTCGAAGTCAGCACTATCGTCACCGAACTCGACACGAACGAGCCAGACGACTAATTCCTGTGTCTGGCCTGCCGATACAGGATCAGGACCGTCCGGACAGTCAACAACCTGCACGGTGATGTCCAGTCAGTAATCGGTGAACCGCTCGAAACCCTTCGCCAACTCCGGGCCGAGGTAAGCCAGGACAAAGTAGGTTGCTCAAAATATGGGCATCATTCAACTTAACTAATATTGCGTTTTTGTAACGCCCCTAGTGGGCTGACACCACCTGGGTGCCAGAAATTCCTACACTTACTGCATGGATCGCTTCAGACAAGCAGCAATAGGTGTTGGCGTGTTTTTTGTGGTGATTTCATTGTGGCTTTTGTTTGACTCGCGCAGCACTTCTGTCCCCGAAGCCGCCCCCTCCCCCCCACCGGCGGCCGAACCGACGGTGGTTCCTACTCCAACTCCAACACCTGAGCCCACGCCGATTCCTACACCTATTCGCCCCTCGATAGCGATCGAAACAATCGAGCTTTCGTCGGTAGGGCAACCCTTTGGCACCGAGATACAAGGTGTTCTGACCTTCCGCGGCAATCCAACGCGAACGTTCTATGGCACCGGACCTGCCCCAGATGATCCAGCTATTCGGTGGGCTGTACCCCGGGGCGGATGGTGTGAGGCGGAACTCGAAGGTGCTGAGGCTCGATGTGGTTTGGGCTGGACCGGGCAACCGGCGGTATTTGAGCGTGACGGGGAGACCTGGGTCGTCGCAGGTGGCTACGACGGTGCCGTCCACTTTCTCAATGGATCGTCGGGAGCAGAGTTACTACCACCGTTCGCCTTTGATGGCCCCATTACCTCTTCGGTCACTATCGACCCCGATGGGTATGCGCTTGCGTACGCCGGATCCAAAGATGGCACGTTCCGCATTATTTCCTTTGATCAGGCCGACGGACCGGTGGAATTGTGGCGCATGGAAGCGGCCCAGTTCGATGAAGTTCGTTTCAGTGACGACTGGGACGGCTCGGCTCTCGTCGTAGGCGAGCTTTTGGTCGTCGGTGGTGGCAATGGGCAGATCGTAGTGGTCAAGCTCAACAAGGGTCTTGATGATGACGGCTTGGTTACCGTTGCGCCCGAAATCGCTTGGAACTCACCTACTTGGGACGACGAACTTGATATTGCTTTAGGTGGCGGCGTAGTGCCGGATCAGAATGGGGCGGTTCAGTCGTCCATCTCGATGTCGGGTACCACGGTGTGGATGGCGAACTCGGGCGGCTTGATCTTGGGTTGGGACCTCAGCCCACTTATTTCGGGCCTCGAACCCGAGCAAGTCTTTCGTTATTGGATCGGCGATAACGCTGACTCGACGGTCGTGGTGGGTTCCAGTGGCGAACTCTACGTGGGCCAGTTGTTAGATCGAGCCAATGAGCGCGGCATCGCAGCAGGACAGATTTTGCGGCTCGATCCCTTGGCCAATGATCCGGTTGTGTGGTCCTTCGAGGATGGCGTCGAGCAGTTCCATGGCATCAAGTCCACTGTTGCTTTGCACGGCAGTTCGTTGTTTGTGACGACCAACAGTGGCCGACTGTTGCAGATTTCGGCGGCGGACGGAACTTTGGTGTGGGACACCCAACTTGTCGGTCCCACGTGGGCTTCGCCGATAATTGTGGACGATCAGTTGATCATCGGCGACTGCGATGGCACGTTGCGCGGGTTCGATGTGAGCGATTCCACCGCTTCGCCGGTCGAAGAATGGTCGATCAAACTCGGGGGCTGCCTCGAATCGACCCCAGTGATGTGGAACGGCATTATCTACGTCGGTTCGAGCGACGGCAGAGTTTTCGCCATCACCGACAACTAGCCCGTCACCCTTTCATATGTGCTGGCGGCCGTAGCCGTGGCAGAATGCCAGAATGAAGATTCATAAATTCAATGAGTCCGACGGCTACGTTGCTGTCGATCTACAAGGCACCACCTCCGATGGATCAGCGATCGAGTCTGTCGGCGTCATCCGGTCGGCTCGGAAGATTTTGCAGGGCGGAGGCCAAGAGTTAGCTCGCTCTGTCACCTACTCCTTCGCACTGTTGGGCCAACAAAGAGGCGGCGCCTCCTCTGGCCTCAATGCCGAAGCTGATGTACGGCCCGAAGCGCTCGCTGCGGTGTTACCGGAGTTGAAGGCAATGGCCGAATCCGGGCTGTTCTTGGCGCGGCCAGGCAAGGGGATTTTTGCTGATGACCTCGCTCCGTTATCAGCCATCGGTAGTCGATCCGATTTGCACGTTGCAGAAATAGAGGGGTCATCGCTGGCCGACCACCTCGAGGGAGTTGGCGCCGCAGCAGTCGCGTCGGCCGCAGCGGGTGGGCTTGATGGACGCACGGTAGTGATCGAGGGTTTCGGGGCCAATGGGCCAGCACTAGCTCGTCAGGTCACCGAATGGGGGGCCACGGTTGTCGCTCTCTCCACATCTGACGGAGCTGTTCTTCGTTCGGGCGGCTTCGATACCAATGCCCTCGCCGAAGGCTGGACGACTTCTGGCGCGGCCATGATCGAAACTTTGGGCGAGGTCGAACCCGCATGGAAAGCCACGATCCAGAAAGCCGACATTGTGTTCGCCGGATCAAAGATGGGCGCCATCAGCCATGCCAATGCCGACAAACTCGCAACCGCAATAGTCGTCCCAACTGGTCCTATCCCCGTGACCGCCCGGGCCTACGCAATGTTGCGACGGGCCGACGTTGCGGTATTACCCGATTTTCTTTCACTCGCCGGACCGTTGATGGCCATGTGGCCCGCTGATGGAGCGGCAACGGACACCATCGGGGCCGAGGTCATCGCCAAACTCACCGAACTAACCAACGAAGTTGGCGAACATGAACGAGGTCATTTATTCGGTGCGTTCGTCCAAGCTGAGACATTCTTGGCTACGTGGCGCGAATCTATGCCATTTGGTCGGCCTTTAGCTGCATGAGTTGGCCCGAAAGCCAATAACCTATTGGGGTCCCAATATTGGGGGTGTAGCTCAGTTGGCTAGAGCACCTGCTTTGCAAGCAGGAAGTCGTGGGTTCGAGTCCCATCACCTCCACAAATAAAGGCTCTTGCCGTCTGGTTGTCTCCTTCGGGTGTTCCGTGACCTTTTCCTTCGGGAGGTTCACGATGTTCACAGACGCTTTGCCTGAGTTTCGGGCTGACTGGTTGCTTGCCGGTGAGGCCTCAACAACAGTTGACTTCTACGTCAGCCTGCTTCACCTGCTGGGTGGTGAGAACACCTCACCTGACCTTCTTCAAGCCAAAGCGTGGGTTGGAGATGCGGTGACCGTTCCAATGCGTCGGAAACGTGCTCAGGCGGTTCGGGCGTTCGGTCGCTGGTCTGAGTCGATCGGCGACGGAGTGTTGTTGGTCAGATCGTCCAAGACTGGCAAGCCTCGTGTGGTGCCGATGCCCCCGATCACGGTGCGTTCAGTCCGTCGCCATCTCCGAGGTTGGAACGAGTCAGACCTCTTTGCAATGACCACGAATGGGATTCGACTGATGCTCCGACGAAACAACCTATTGTCCGCTCACGCTTGGCGGCGAGGTTGGGCCGTACAGTCGCTACGCATCGGGGTCTCTGAGACGTCTGTGCGAGCCGCCGAAGGCTGGTCCTCGGGGGCGATGGTTGCTCGCTACACACGGGCGATGTCGGCCGAACTCGCTCTAGATGAGTTCCAGCGGAGTTGGCATCGGGCTGGTTGTTGAGAGGGCCGATGGTCCCAGCTTGTGATGGTGGGGATAAGTAAGGTGAAGAATGGTTTTGAATCGTTCGGTGTTTCGGTCTTTTTGTGGCGTGGTCGTGGTCGGGTTATTGGCGGTGGGTTGCGCCAGTGCTGACGGTGAACAAGGACCAGCCGGCGCTGACGGCGGACAAGGACCAGCCGGCGCTGACGGTGAACAAGGACCAGCCGGCGCTGACGGTGAACAAGGACCAGCCGGCGCTGACGGTGAACAAGGACCAGCCGGCGCTGACGGTGAACAAGGACCGGCGGGCCCTGCGGGATCGAAGGGAGACACCGGGTCTGCGGGATCGAAGGGAGATACCGGAGACGCTGGGCCTGCTGGTGCGAACGGCACGGCTGATGGTTCGGCGTGTACTTCTGCTGGTGGTGTTGTCGGGACTACGGCGTCGGGTTTCGACTCCAGCGGTTTGTTCTCCTCGTACTGCGTAGCGTCCCCGGTCGCAACGGTAACTACCTTCGTTGCCGCAGCCGGCTTCAACAACCCGATCGGGGTGGCGTTTGATGGGGACGGCAACCTCTACGTCGCCGACACCTACAACAATACGATTCGCAAGGTCACTCCGGCCGGCGAGGTGACCACGTTCGCTGGTAGCGGGTCGAGCGGGTCAGATGATGGGACCGGCACCGCAGCCGGCTTCGGAGAAGTGATGGGGGCGGCGTTTGATGGGGACGGCAACCTCTACGTCGCCGACGCT
>CAWKZT010000105.1:0-6283 GCA_963854565.1 Acidimicrobiia bacterium | reverse complement strand
CCAGCGAGGCGTAGCCGGCTAGTTAGAAGGTTCTATCGACTTGGGACTAGTGAGCGCTGACGTGTCCGGTGGTGCGCATGTGGAGATTTTCGGCATGGCGATTCAGACCAATTAGGACGGCATCAATATCGCGGTCCGCGAACTTGGCAACAACAGCATCGAGAGCGGCTACCGCGGAGGTATCCCAGATTCGAGCTTCGCTAAGATCAATCTCGACTCGCTTGACCTTGACGGAGTCGTAATGGAACGCCCCAACCAGTTGGTTTGTCGAGGCGAAGAATAGTTCCCCAGTAACGGCGTAAAGCCGCTCGGTGTTGTCGGGGTCGACGACGCTTGTGACCTTGACAATTCCCGACACGTGCCGGGCGAAGAAGATTGCGGAGAGAACCACTCCAGCAGCCACGCCGTAGGCGAGGTTGTGGGTGATTACCACAATCCCAACGGTCGAGGTCATTACCGCAGTCTCCGTTCGAGGGGTGTGCTTGAGCGTAGGTATCTTGACGCTGCGCCAATTAAACGTGCCGATCGACACCATGATCATGACCGCTACCAGCGCAGCCATCGGGATCTGGGCAACGAGATCGCCAAGTCCAATCACCATGATCAGAAGGAAAACTCCGGAGGCGAGCGTCGACAGTCGACCGCGACCGCCGGTGCGGTAGTTGATCATTGACTGCCCAATCATGGCGCACCCGGCCATACCACCAAAAAATCCTGTGGCGATATTGGCGACCCCTTGGCCGCGTGATTCGAGATTCTTGTCTGATGGAGTGTCGGTGAGATCGTCAAGCAACTGGGCAGTGAGCAGTGATTCCAAGATGCCCACCAACGCCAAGGTAATCGAGTACGGAAGGATGATCTTCAGCGTTTCAAAGGTGAACGGAACATCGGGAAGACTGAGACCGGGAAGGGCATCGGGCAGTTCTCCCATGTCGCCGACAGTGGGAAGGGCAAGGTTCCAGGTCATTGCCGCAGCAGCTAGCAACACAATTGCAACCAACGGTGAGGGGATAGCTTTGGTGAGGCGCGGCAGGCCGTAGATCACCAACAGACCAATGGCGATGAAGGCCAGGTTGAGGGGCAGTTGGTTGCTGTCGACGCCTTCATCGGTGAGAAAGATGTGCGGGATCTGCGCTAAGAAGATCAAGATGGCCAGCGCATTGACAAATCCGACCATGACGGTTCGGGGGACGAAGCGCATCAGTTCGCCAATTCCCAACCAACCAAACCCCATTTGGAGAATCCCGGCCAAAATGGTGGCCGCAAACAAAAAGGCCACCCCGTGTTCTTCGACGAGTGGCACAATGACGAGCGCCATGGCACCAGTAGCCGCTGAGATCATGCCGGATCGCCCGCCGGCAAATGCGATAATTATGGCGATAGAAAACGATGCGTAGAGTCCGACTTTGGGGTCGACGCCGGCGATGATTGAGAACGAAATCGCCTCAGGAATGAGTGCCAGCGCTACGACGAGGCCCGATAGGAGGTCGGCGCGAGGGTTCGCAAACCACTCGTCGCGCAGTGCGGTAAAGCGCGAGGGCGCGGCCGGGGAAACGAGTTGAGCAGAGTTCATGCAGAGACTTACGTGGGGGGAATTGGCAGCGATGGTCAATCGCAGTACGCAATCCCGCCATAAAAGGAGGTCCGCGCCAGCGGACCACGATACGCGCAAAACAGGCTACTGCCACGGTGAACTTCGCCAAAGCAACCGATTCGCCAGACTACTCGTCGCAAAAAATGACAAAAGCGCTGGTCAGGCATTTGTAATGTCTGGCCAGCGCTTGCTTGTGTGTACGCCCCCTGGGACTTGAACCCAGAACCTGCAGATTAAGAGTCTGATGCTCTGCCAATTGAGCTAGAGGCGCATATGTATCATCCAGGCTAACCAAGGATTAGTCGGATGAGTTGGGGTGACCGACGGGATTTGAACCCGCGACATTCGCGACCACAACGCGATGCTCTAACCGGACTGAGCTACGATCACCAAGAATTCACAAGCATAGAGCACCCGGTACCAGTAGCCACCCGAATATTTGTCGTCTCGCCTGCGTTTCAGACGTACGCTTGGCATCTTGCGCACGTAGCTCAGCTGGATAGAGCATCGGACTTCTAATCCGACGGTCGCAGGTTCGAATCCTGCCGTGCGCGCTTCTGTTTGATCTCCTTAGCACTACCGATTTGATCTTGGCTACGTCTATTGTTTTTGTGGCGGCCATCATTCAAGGTTCGGCGGGCATCGGGTACGCCATTACGACCGCACCGCTTCTACGGATTATCGTTCCTGAAGCGGTTCCCGTGGCAGTGATGGTGTCGGCGTTGGCGGTGGGGTTGCTAATGATTCTCCGGGAACGAACAGCTTTGAGCCTTTCCGGCGCGGGCTGGGTGATGGCCGGCCGCATCCCCGGGGCGTTCATTGGCGCCGCGTTGCTTGCAGTATTGCCAGCAACGGTTCTCGATGTGTGCATTGGGATAGCTGTGCTCCTTGCCGTGCTGGTCATGGCTCAGGGGGTGGGGATTCCGTTCACTACGAGATCACAGTTTCTTACCGGTGTTGTAAGTGGGACGACTGGCACGGCAACCGCTATTGGGGGACCACCATTGGCTATGTTGTACCGCGAACGTCAGGGCCCCGAGTTGCGGTCGACCCTCGCGGCCATCATCTTTGTGGGCCTCGTTATCAACTTGGTCACGTTGGCCGTTAGTGGCCAGATTAGCGGGGACGAAGTCAGACTTGGTTTGCTTTTAGCGCCTGGAGCGATCGCTGGGTTCTTCGTGAGTTCGTTTACGCGCCAGTTTCTCGATGGCGGTCAACTCAAGGTCGCTTTGCTTGTCGTATCGAGCGGGGCGGCCCTGTCGTTGCTGGCCCAAACGATTCTGTAGAAACTTCAGAAAATGCGACCGGATGGCAACTTGTACGTTTCTTGAGAACGAACATTTGGGAATAACCGAACATTCTCATAAGATTGGAACTTATTATGAGTTCTTCTGCCATAGATACCACCATTTTTGGCCACCGCTTACGGCATTTGCGACGCCAGCGCGGCCTCACCCTTGACCAACTCGGAGCACTCGTTGGCAAACCGGGTCCCTACCTCTCTCAACTGGAGAACGGGCATACAGAGCCAAAGCTCTCGTTGCTGGGTGAGCTAGCCCAGGCGGTGGGTGTGTCTTTGGCAGAACTAATCGATCCAACGGCACCCACTCGCCGAGCCGAACTTGAAATCGCGGTGGGTAGGGCCCAGGAAGATCCCGCCTATGGGGCCTTGGGGCTTCGTCACTACAAGCCCAGCGCTAAAACGAAGGACGAGGCGCTTGAACACATGGTGGCGCTTTACGAAGCTTGGCGCGGTGCAGCAATCGCCGCGTCGGGTGGCGACCCGATGCGGGCCGCCAATGTGAAGCTGCGTCACGAAATGACCGACCGCGACAACTACTTTGGTGATATCGAAGCCGCGGCAGGCGAGGTGCTACGTGCGGTGGGCTACTCCGGTCAAGGGCCACTGTCGGAACGTCACATCCTCGACGCGATTGATCACTTTGGATTCAGTGTTCAACGTGTGCAGGACTTACCTCCATCGAGTCGGTCGATTACCGATCTCCACGAACGCGTAATCTACATCCCTCAACGTGATGCACTAACGACACGGGCTATGCGCTCTGTTGTACTTTCGACTCTGGGGCACTTCGCGTTGGGTCACGAAGATCCGACATCAATCGATGAATACCTGCGACACCGCATCGAATCCAACTACTTCGCTGGTGCGGTACTAGCACCCGAAGCGCCTGTTGTTCAGTTCCTTCGGGCCGCTAAGAAGGAAAAGGACATCTCTGCCGAAGACATCAAGGATCTCTTCTACATCGGCTACGAGATGGCTGCGCACCGCGTCACGAACCTCATTACGCGTCATCTAGATATTCCGGTGCACTTCATTCGGACTGACAACGAAGGAATTATCTGGAAAGCGTACGAGAACAGTGGGGTGCCTTTTCCATCCCATCCCGATGGCACCCTTGAAGGTCAACGTGTTCCGATTACCTGGGGTCCACGGCAGGCCTTCATGGCGGACGACACTTTTACGCTGCACTCGCAATACACCCACACGTTGTCCGGTGCTTACTGGTGTGTCACCCACGTAGAGACCACGAGTACGCCCTATTCGGCCATTACCTTAGGGACTACCGAGGACCAGGCGCAGTACTTCCGTGGTCACGACACCGAGCGCCGCTTTGTTGCCCCCGCACGCGATCCGCAGGCGGCGCAACGCGAAGAGCGTCTCCGCTCACTCGCAGGACGAGTTTGGCCTTCCGGGCGCGACCGTCGCTTTGTTGTGGCTCAAACCGTCGGGCTCAGCGGTGAGCGAACATTTCCGGGGGTCGACATGGACGATGTGGCCGATTTCATGGAGCGCCACGACGTGTAGTTGTAGCCGCACCTGGTCAGGGACTGCTCTCAACCACAGCCATAGCCATTGCAAAATGCATGGCAACGCCGGCGGGCATGGCGGCCTCATTGAGCCGCATGAGGTTCGAATGAACCGGAGCTGCCTCAAAGAAGTTCTCGATATCGGGCGGACAGACCCCCAGAAATCCCATCGCTCCCGGCACTTTCTGAAGAACATAGCTCCAGTCTTCGGCTCCCATCACGGGCGTCGGCATGGGAATGAAATGGTCTGGACCCAGTGTCTGGTCGGCGATCTGACTCATGAGTGCGAACTGCTCGGGGTTGTTAACGGTCACGGGGTAACCGCGCTCAATATGGATCTTGCATCCGCAGTCGTGCGCACTAGCGATATGGGAGGCAACTCGTTCAATTCCGGTGTGGAGTTTCTCGCGACTGTTCTCGTCCACTGAACGAATGGTTCCTTCGATCCGGGCGGTCTCGGGGATCACGTTCCTGGTGGTGCCAGCGTGAAGGTTGGCAACCGTAACTACGCCTGGGGCGAAGGTGTCGATAGTCCGGGTAACCATGGTTTGAAAGTTGGTGACGATCTCAGCCGCCGCGGGAATTGGGTCGGTGCACTGGTGTGGAGCGCTGGCGTGACCGCCGCGCCCCAGGACGGTGATGTCAAATTCGTCGGCACTCGCCATTAGTGGACCGGCCTTGCTGGCTATAAACCCGGCTGGCAGATTGGGAGTGACATGAATAGCAAACGCTCGGTCGACGCCCTCAAGTACGCCTTCATCGATCATGTGACGGGCACCGTGGAATCCTTCTTCGCCGGGCTGGAACATGAGCCTGACGTTGCCCGGTAGTTCGTTTCGATGTTCACTCAAGAGTCGCGCCGCGCCGAGCAACATGGCGACATGGGCATCGTGGCCACACGCATGCATCTTGCCATCGGTCGTCGACGCAAAGTCGACCGGTGAGTCTTCTTGCAATGGGAGAGCATCACTGTCGGCCCGCAGGAGGACAGTTGGGCCGTCGTGTGGGCTTTCGATATCTGCTACGACGGAGGTGAGCGCAGCGCCGGTGGTGATCGAGAAACCGAGTCCGGACAGTCCTTCGAGGATCACTCCCTGGGTTCGAGAGTTATCGAGTCCGAGTTCAGGGTTGGCATGAATGTCGCGACGGACCGCAACTATGTCGTCCAATAATCCGGTGGCAGCATCGAGGAAGGGCGTGTTGGTCATGGTCAAATAGTGACATGTTCGTGGTCGGGTGGCTACATATCTCGACCGGTTTCACTGTTGGACAGGTTTTCGACCAAAGTGGTAGGTAAAGATGTCTGAACGCAACCCGCAGATAAGAAGGAACTGATGGACGACGCGAAGTTTGACCTTACGGGGCGCGTTGCGTTAGTTACCGGGGGTTCACGCGGAATCGGCAAAGCGACCGCGGCGCGTCTGGCCAATGCTGGGGCCAAAGTGATGATCAGCAGCCGTACAGCCGAGACTTGCGAACAGGCCGCGAACGAAATTGGCCATGGCTGTCAGTGGCGTGCCGCAAATGTTGGCAATAGTGAACAAGCCGAACAAGTAGTTGACGCCACGATCGAGGCATTCGGCGGAGTCGACATCTTGATTAACAACGCGGCGACCAACCCTTATGCCGGGCCCGTCATTGACGCCGATATTCCCCGGTGGGACAAGACCTTGCAGGTCAACCTGACTGCACCGTTGGTGTGGACGCAGCTCGCCTGGCACAAATACATGAAGACCAAGGGTGGGGCGGTCGTCAACGTGGCATCGGTCGGCGGCTTTTTGACCAGTAAGCACATCGGCAGCTACAACATCACAAAAACGGCGCTTATGCAGCTCACTCGTCAGCTTGCCGCCGAGCTCT
>CAWKZT010000104.1:0-6503 GCA_963854565.1 Acidimicrobiia bacterium | reverse complement strand
GTTATCCAGCGGGAGTTGGGCGATGCCTTGGCGTTAGCGATCTTGGAAGGTTCAATTACCGACGGATCGCGAGTAGAGGTGAGCCCTTCGGACAGTGGCTTCGCCTTCACTACCACCGGTTAGGCGTCGGCCGATTGGCCGGCACCAGAAAGTAATTGCCAGGGTCCTCATTTTTCAGTGCGAGACCCTCGGCTTTTTCTGTATAGTTGTCCGGTAACCGGAGACTTTCAAGGGAGACGGCCGTGCCAGCAACCATCGTTGTAGGTACTCAATGGGGCGACGAGGGCAAGGGTAAGTTCACCGACCTTCTCGCTAAAGAGATGTCCTTAGTTGTTCGCTACCAAGGCGGACACAATGCCGGCCACACCATCGTGGTCGAAGGCGTGAGTTTTGCGTTGCAACTCATTCCTAGTGGCGTGCTCTACGACCACATCACGCCAGTAATCGGCAATGGTGTTGTTGTCGATCCACGCGTATTACTTAGTGAAATCGCCAGCATCGAGGCCAAAGGGGTCGACTGCAGTCGGCTCAAGGTTTCGGGCAACGCTCACCTCATTTTGCCCTATCACCAGGATCTCGACGTTGTGTTCGAACGTCATTTGGGCAAGAACAAACTCGGAACTACCAAACGCGGCATTGGCCCGGCGTACGCCGATAAGTCGGCTCGTGTTGGTCTTCGCGTACAGGATCTCTTCGACCCCAAGATCTTCCGTCAAAAGGTTGAGGTGGTCATGCACCAGACCGGGGCGCTACTCAGCAAGGTATACAACCGTATTCCGCCGTCCGTCGACGAAATTTGCGATCTCTACCTCAACGAATGTGCTCCCCAGGTCGAGCCTTATGTGGCGGATACCGTCAACCTCATTCACGAGTCGCTCGAAGCGGGCGAACACGTCCTCTTTGAAGGGGCCCAGGCCACATTCCTCGATCTCGACCACGGCACGTACCCATTCGTGACCTCATCGAACCCCACTGCCGGTGGCGCGTGCGTTGGCGCCGGTGTTGGCCCCATGCACATCAACCGAGTTATCGGCATTGCCAAGGCGTACATCACCCGCGTAGGCACGGGCCCATTCGTCACCGAACTGTTCGATGAGACCGGCGATTACCTTGTTGAGGTCGGCAAGGAATTCGGCACCAACACTGGCCGTCGTCGTCGGCCTGGTTGGTTTGATTCGGTCATGTTGCGTCACGCGGTCCGGCTCAACTCATTGTCCGAAGTTGCGGTCACCAAACTCGACATTCTCGACGGACTCGACGAAATCAAGATTTGTGTCGCTTACGACATCGACGGTGTAAGGCATCACAACATGCCCTATCACCAGTCCGAACTGCACAAAGCCACGCCAATTTACGAGACGATGCCTGGTTGGAAGACCGACCTCTCAGAGTTCACCGAGAAGAGTCAGTTACCTTCGGCCGCGCTCGACTATTTGGCGTTTCTTGAAGAGCAAGTGGGTGTTCCAATCTCGATGGTTGGGGTAGGACCCGGTCGCAAACAGTTCTTCCACTACGACGTCTAGTCGGGCAGGGGGGTATCGATGGTTAAAGCAGTCGTCGTCGGATCAGGCGGTCGAGAGCACGCCATTGGTTCAGTGCTGGCACGCACCGCCGATGTAAAGGTAACTCCGGGAAACCCGGGCATCCCATGGTCGATTGCTACCCCCGCCGAGCAGTTGGATGCTGATTTGTTCGTCATCGGTCCCGAGGTGCCGTTGGTCGACGGCTTGGCGGACCGGCTTCGGACGCAAGGTAAAAGGGTTTTTGGCCCGGGCGCCGACGGTGCCCAACTCGAAGGGTCCAAGGGTTGGATGAAACAATTGTTGGTGGAGGCTGGAGTGCCTACCGCTGATCACGGCACATTTTCCGATGTCGATCAAGCCCTGGCCTACCTCGACACGATGCACGACTTGTTTGTTGTTAAAACCGATGGTCTGGCCGCGGGTAAAGGCGTCGTGGTTACGACCAACCGCGCGGAGGCCGAACTTGCCGTACACGACTACCTCTCTGGTGCGCGGTTCGGCTCCGCTGGCCAGACCTGTGTGATCGAAGAAGGACTTACCGGACCTGAGCTCTCGCTCTTAGCCGTGTGTGACGGCACGAACGCGATTGCGCTGTCACCGGCCCAGGATTTTAAGCGCCACCGCGATGGCGATCTCGGTCCGAATACCGGTGGGATGGGTGCCTACTCACCGATGCCGACTGTAGATGATCAGTTGGTCGATTCGATCATGGAGTCCACTGTCTTGCCGACGCTGCATGCACTGCAGGCACGTGGCATCGACTACCGGGGCGTTCTCTACGCCGGGTTGATGCTTACGCCAACCGGGCCCAAAATGATCGAGTACAACATCCGCTTTGGTGACCCCGAAGCTCAGGTCGTGCTTCCGCAGATGACCTCTGATCTCTTCGAGTTGCTGGCCAGTGCTGCGGACGGCAATTTGACGACAAGACCCACCTTTGCTGGACATTGGGCCACGGTTGTGTGTGCGGCAGATGGTTATCCCGGAGTACCTCGTAAGGGCGACGTCATCACCGGCATCGCCGATGCTGAAGCAATTGACGGTGTCGAAGTCTTTTGTGCGGGCGTGGCCGTGAACGATTCGGACGCATTTGTCACCGCTGGTGGTCGGGTGCTTAATGTCACCGCCTCAGGCGCAACCTTGGCGCAAGCGCGCGAACGGGCCTACGCCGGGGTAGAGAAGATCCAATGGAATGGGCGCTATGCCCGAACTGATATAGCCCTGGCTGCCAGCCAGGCAGGGGAGTAGCCATGAAGGTCGCCGTATTGATGGGTTCCACAAGCGACGAGGCCAAGATGGCCGCCGCCCGCGAAACGCTTGAACATTTTGGCATCGAAGTCGACTGGCGAGTCATGTCGGCACACCGCACACCAGCAGCAGTGCTCGACCTGGCATCGAATGCTCGCCAAAACGGATATGTAGCAATGATCTGTGGGGCAGGAATGGCGGCCCACCTAGCGGGTGCCGTTGCCGCCCACACCACACTCCCGGTTGTGGGTGTGCCATTGTCGGGAGGAGCGCTCAACGGGGTTGACGCGCTCTACGCCACGGTGCAAATGCCGAAGGGCATTCCGGTTGCCACGGTTGCAATCGATGGCTCGATGAACGCGGCGCTCCTCGTAGTACAGATGCTGGCTATTACCGACGAAAGCCTCCAGGCCAAGTTGGCCGAACATCGTGCCGAAATGGCGGCCCGATGATGATCCCCAATATCTTGGCCAGTCGCTATGCCTCAGCCGACATGGTTCATCTGTGGTCGGCAGAGCACAAGATTGTGCTCGAGCGCCAACTCTGGATTGCGGTATTGAAAGCACAAAGCGAAATGGGAATCGACGTGCCCGATGGCGTCGTAGCGGCCTACGAGGCCGCCACCGATCAGGTGGATCTTGCGTCAATAGCGGAACGCGATCGCATCACCCGCCACGACGTGAAAGCTCGCATCGACGAGTTCTGTGCGCTCGCCGGATACGAACACATCCACAAGGGCATGACCTCGCGCGATCTCACCGAGAATGTGGAGCAGTTGCAAATTCGCCTAGCCCTCGAACTGGTTCGCGATCGTGCGATCTCGGCACTACGACGCCTCGGTGATCTCGCGGCAACGCATGCCGATCTCGCCATCGCCGGTCGCAGCCACAACGTTCCGGGACAAGTAACCACGCTCGGCAAACGCTTCGCTAATGCGGCCGAAGAAATGTTGCAATCCGTTGATCGGATCAGCGATCTGTTGGCCCGCTATCCGCTACGAGGCATCAAGGGGCCGATGGGCACCCAGCAAGATCTGCTCGATCTCTTCGATGGCGACGTCACCAAGGTGGCCGAACTTGAAGGTCGAATAGCCGCCCATCTTGGGTTCGAAGCAACCCTGGATTCGGTGGGCCAGGTGTATCCGCGTTCGCTCGATCTTGATGTCGTGAGTTCTTTGGTGCAACTTGGTGCGGGCCCCTCATCGTTGGCCACGACGCTTCGACTCATGGCGGGCATTGAGCTGGCCACCGAAGGTTTCAAGCCTGGCCAGGTGGGGTCGTCGGCGATGCCACACAAGATGAACAGTCGATCCTCCGAGCGCATAAATGGATTCGAAAACATCCTCCGCGGCTACCTCACGATGGTGGCAGGTCTGGCCGGCGATCAGTGGAACGAGGGCGACGTCAGTTGTTCGGTGGTTCGCCGGGTGGCGCTGCCCGATGCCTTCTTCGCTATTGATGGCATGTTCGAAACCCTGCTTACGGTTTTGGATGAGTTTGGTGCGTATCCCGCGGTGATCGATGCCGAACTCGATCGCTATCTTCCGTTCCTTGCTACGACGAAACTGCTGGTCGCAGGCGTCAAGGCCGGCATGGGTCGCGAGCAGGCGCACGAAGTTATCAAAGAACACGCGGTAGCTGCCGCTTTGGCCCAACGGGCCGAAGGCATCGCCAACAATCCTCTGTATGCCAATCTCGGTGCCGACAACCGCTATCCGCTAGATGCCGATGAGATTGCGGCAGCAGTTGGACAACCAATCGAACTCGCGGGCTTGGCATCGCAGCAGGTTGCCGCCGTCTGTGCACGGATTGGCACCCTTGTTGACGCCCGACCTGAGGCCGCCCGTTACACACCAGGCGAAATTGTCTAGCAAATTCTCCTGATGTGTGGGGTTTCATCGCGGAACCCCCAACCCAGAATGTAACCTCAGGACTGTCGTCACTTTTGGAGCACGCATGGCTTGGGACATTGATCTTCCGTTGATCTATTCGGGCAAGGTGCGCGACATCTTCGACGCCGGCGACGGACAGTTGCTCATGGTTACCTCCGACCGATTGTCGGCCTTCGACGTGGTGATGTCCCGGCCCGTGCCCAACAAGGGGCGAGTGCTCACCGCTATGAGTGCGTTTTGGTTCGAACAACTGGCCCACGTGGTTCCCAGTCATCTGATCTCAACCGATGTCGCTGATGTGCCTGCCATCAATGACCCCGATGCCGCCGGTCGCATCATGTTGTGTCACAAGGCCGAGATGTTGCCGATCGAATGCATTGTGCGTGGCTACATCACGGGTTCGGCCTGGAAGGAATACCGACGATCTGGCACCATGCACGGCACGGTTATGCCCGAAGGCATGGTTGAATCGCAACAACTTCCCGAGCCGGTGTTCACGCCATCGACCAAGGCCGATGAAGGCCACGACATGAATATCTCCTTTGCTGAAGCGGTCAACCTGGTTGGCACTGAAATGGCCACCAAAGCTCGCGAGGTTTCCCTTGAGCTATACACCCAAGGGGCCGAACTGGCGGCCGAGCGCGGCATTATCATCGCCGACACCAAGTTTGAACTTGGCCTTATTGGTGGAGATTTAGCCGTTGCCGACGAAGTGCTCACACCCGACTCCAGTCGGTTCTGGCCCGCCGATCAATGGGTTCCGGGAACAACGCCCCCATCATTTGATAAGCAGCCGGTGCGCGATTTCCTTGACACTCTCGATTGGGACAAGCAGCCACCTCCGCCACCGCTGCCCGACGATGTAGTGCAGGCCAGCCAAGACCGCTACGAAGCGGCGTACAACACAATTACTGGCCGTAACTTCGGTGACTGGCCCGGAGTTAACTAAATCGGCGACGTGACCGGAATAGCCGTGGTGAATATCGCCTAAAACACCGTCAGCCAGATAGCGTTCTTGGGTGCCTTTAGTATCCCGTAATGACCTCAGAAACGTAGCGATGATCGCTCACGTTGACCATGGCAAGACCACGTTGGTCGATGCCCTCCTTCAGCAAGCCGGCGGATTTCGCGAAAATGCGGTCGTTGTCGATCGAGTCATGGACTCCATGGACCTCGAACGCGAGAAGGGCATCACGATTCTTGCCAAGAACACGGCAGTGCGTCGCGGCGACATCAAGATCAATATCGTCGATACCCCAGGTCACGCCGACTTCGGTGGCGAAGTTGAGCGGGCGCTCACCATGGTCGACGCCGTTGTGCTGTTGGTCGATGCCTCAGAAGGCCCACTACCGCAGACGCGTTTCGTGCTCCGCAAGGCCATGGAACTCGAACTCAAGATCATTCTCGTGGTAAATAAAATCGATCGTCCTGACGCTCGCATTGCCGAGGTTGTCGACGAAACTTACGAACTCTTCATGGACCTCGATGCCACCGAAGAGCAGATCGAATTTCCCATCGTTTACACCGTTGCTCGCGAAGGAAAAGCGACGCTCGACCCCAACGAACCGGGCGAAAACATGGACGTCTTGTTCAAGGTCTTGATCGATGAGGTTCCCGCCCCACTGCACGACCCCGAACACCCGATGCGAGCATGGGTCACGAACCTCGATTCATCTCCCTACGTTGGTCGAATTGCGATATGTCGTGTCGAGCACGGAACCATTCGCAAAGGCTCAACAATTGCTTGGTGTAAGGCCGATGGCACGATTGCCAACGCCAAGATTGGCCAACTTTCCATCACCGAAGGGCTCGAACGCGTCGACGTGCAAGAAGCTGGCCCG
>CAWKZT010000103.1:0-6520 GCA_963854565.1 Acidimicrobiia bacterium | reverse complement strand
GCCAGCACGACGTCTTTGGCAGTAGAGCCCTCGGGAAGTTCGCCATTGACTGTGATGGACATGGTCTCTTGCGCTGGTTGAGGCAACGTCTGGGTGGCGAGCACGTGCTCGACCTCGCTGGTGCCGATGCCGAAGGCAATCGCTCCGAATGCACCATGGGTGGAGGTATGACTATCGCCGCATACGACGGTCATTCCAGGTTGGGTGAGACCCAACTCAGGACCGACCACATGCACGATGCCATTGTTGGGATCGCCCATCGAGAACAAGCGGATATCGAATTCTTTGCAGTTGTCACGTAGCGTCTGCACCTGCTTGAGTGACACCGGATCTTCGATAGGAAGATGGATGTCTTTGGTGGGGATGTTGTGATCCTCGGTGGAGATCGTGAGGTCGGGGCGACGCACGGGACGCTTGGTAATGCGTAGGCCATCGAAGGCCTGCGGGGATGTGACCTCATGAATGAGGTGGAGGTCGATGTAGAGGAGGTCGGGCTGGCCGCCGCCAGTGCGGACGACGTGTTGCTCCCAAACTTTCTGGCTAAGGGTCTTTCCCATGATTATTTCCCCGGAGGTAGTTGACGTTCTCATATATTGGGACAATAATCCCGTTGTATGGAATCTACGATAAGCGGCGTTGGCGTAATCGACAAGGCAATGACCATCATTTCTGTCGTAGAACGACAAAAACGGTCCTTGGCCGAGCTTGTAACTTCCACTGGCTTCTCGCGTGCCACAGCCCACCGGTTGGCGTCAGCGCTTGAAGCGCATGGACTTCTGCGTAAAGACAACGACGGTCGATATGTCATTGGCTACCGGGCGATAAGTTTGGCCCAAGCCGTAGGAGAAATGTCGTTGGCCGAGCGGGCCCTGCCAGCTCTGGCGGCATTGCGAGACAGCACTGGCGAGAGTGCCCAACTGTATGTAGTTGAAGCCGACACACGGGTGTGTATAGCTTCATTGGAATCACCGCATGGACTACGCACGATTGTGCGGACCGGAGCGGTCTTGCCGCTAGGTAAGGGGTCGGGCGGACGGATCCTGGATGGATCCGACCCGGGACCAGGAGGTTGGCTCGACAGCGTCGCCGAACGAGAAACTGGCGTAGCGTCGGTAAGTGCACCGGTCATCGTTGGCGGTGATGTTGTAGCGGCGGTGAGCGTGTCTGGCCCCATCGAACGCATGAGCACAAAACCGGGGAACCTGCACGGCGTTGCGGTCATGAGGGCGGCTACCACAATCGCGGCGGCATTGACTTAGCTGGTTGGGACCGATGGGCGCCTATCTAATTGTTTTCGGCTGATGAGGAACGCTCCGCACAAGATGAGAACAGTTCCGGCTATTTCTGCGGCCTCCACTGTTTCATCTCGGAAAACAACACCTAGGACGATTGCCACGATGGGGACGATGTAACCGATCAGTGCAGCTCGGCTGGCGCCGGTGCTGCCGCCAAGGGAAGCAGACATCGCCCTCGCTATTCCGGTGCCGACGACACCCAGGATGATTACTGCGACGAGCGAATTGCGGGTTGGACTCGAGCGGATTGCCTCGGAACCGCCCCAAGGGGCCAGGACAAGCGTGCCCAGAAAGAGGGCTCGCATGATGACGGCAGGACCGCCGTATTTCTGCTGGAGTGGAACAGTCACGTTGCTGGAAATCCCGTAGCCAAATACGGCGACGAGTAGAAGAGCCACCCCGACGGGTTGAGCGTCGGCTCCGGTCACGTTGGGGGTAGCCATTGTGATGACGCCCGCGAAACCTACCAAAAGACCACGAACCTGGTTGGTCCCGGGACTTCGGCGAAGCATAAGAATAGAAATGGCGAGTATGCAAAGGGGTGTGGTGGCGGTGATCATCCCCGCGACCGACGACTCAACTCGCTGTTGCGCCATGCCGTACAACACCGCGGGTCCGGCGTTACCGACTAGGGCGATCAAGGCAATTATGGGCCACGCTTCGCGGTCTACCGGCCGACGGGCCGGGGGATACAGCGAGAGTGCTATCCCTCCGAGTGCCAGCCGAACGAAAGCTATTGCTGCTGGGCTAAGCGATTCGAGGCCGATTGAGATCCATAGGAACGATGATCCCCAGATCCCGGCTGTGGCCAGCAGAAGACCCCAGTCCGATGGAGCGAAGCTACCGGTGTTGGTTCCCTCCGCAGTCATCTGGCCAAGGGAAGTTGTGCGCATGGTGGTGACTATACGGCCGATGGTGCCTGTCCAGCCGATGGTTCTTGCCCAGCTGATGGTCCCTAGCCGCGCCCAACCCACCGCGCCCCAAATTTATCGTTCTGGGAGTGTGGGAACTGCGTTCCGCAGTTCCCACACTCCCAGAACGATGAAAGGACGATGAAAGGACGATGAAAGGGGTGGGCTAGAGGCGACTCACTACTGAGTCGAGTGCCTGCATCAATGCAACGTTGTACGTCTCGGGAACAACAAGGGGCGCATCGTGCATTCCTGGAGTGGGATGCAGACTCGCTCCCAGGATGAGATCAGCCAGGGCCCGTTGTGCCTTGGCAGGAATCTTGTCGTCGTCCTCGGTGATTACTACCGCCGTTGGAATGCGTATTCCGCGGATCCAATCGGTTGAGTCGAAGTTGAACAAAGAAGCGCCGGTTTCGATGAGCGATCGAGGATCGTGCTGACTGACCTGAAACGTGCCCCAAGGGTGCAGACCTTCGGTGCGTTTGGCCAGGATGCGGGTAAACACGCCGTCGACTAATGGTTGAGGAGCGATGCGGATGGCGCCAGCGATGGTGGCCATGATGGCCGGCCACACGCGAAGATCCGACGTGCGAAAGCGTGACCGGGTGGCCGAGAGCACCATGCCCGCCATGCGGTGGGCGTGGTCGCGTGCCATTAACTGCGCCACGGTGCCGCCTAAGGAATAACCGAAAATGACGAATTGATCGATTCCGAGGGCATCGACTACGGCAATGGTGTCTTCGGACAGACGTTTCACGCTGACGCGTCCACGAGGACGGAGTCCCGAACCATGACCAGCATGGTCAAAGGCAATGACCCGGTACGTCTTGGCTAGCTCTGCGTACTGCGCGAAGTAGTTGAGGTCGGCAGTGACGGTCCAACCATGGGACATCACAACAGGAATACCGTCGCGGGGTCCCTCATCGCGGACCATGATGGTGCCGCGTCCAGGCAAATGGAGTTTGCGTCCTGGTGCAAGTTCGGGGGCTTCCCGAATGCGTGTGATCGTCTCGGAACGTTCGGCCATAGCTACTCGCTGATTGCGACAACCTTTACGCTGAGCGCCATGCCCGTAGGGGTTTGGAAATCGACGGTCTCGCCCGGTTTGGCGCCAAGGAGCGCGGCACCCAGCGGTGAGCCGGGGGACATGACATCGACACCCTCGCGACGCTCTTCGATGGAGCCAATGAGGAACTGTTCAGGGTGGGTGTCGCCTTCGTAGAGAATGGACACGACGCAGCCCTCGGAAACCTGATCGGTGTCGGCGCCGTCGACGATAATGGCATCCTCAAGCAACGATTCGAGGTGCATAATGCGCCCCTCCATCTTGCCTTTGTGCTCTTTGGCAGCGTGGTAGTCGCCGTTTTCGGAGAGATCGCCGAGTTCTCGGGCGGTCTCGATCTTGCGGGCAATATCGATACGACCTATGCCGGTTAGCTCTTTATGCTCGGCCTGGAGGCGGTCGTGTGCGGTTTGGGAAAGTTTGGTTGGCTCAGCCATCTAGAAAGGGTATCGGCACCGCGCATAGGGTTGCGATCACTTATTGAATGCTGGCGTGGTTGACGTTTGCTATTACATCCGCAAGACTTGGGCCATGGACCGCTCATTGCGCCCCACCTCGCTCGCCACAGCGATCATTATTATTTTGTAGCGCACGGCCAACCCCGTGCGCTAATTCACCGTCCACTGTGTGGGCGGTTTTTTCGTTCTCTACCCTAATTACTAGGGCCAAGCCCGATAGGAACAACACCATGACAAACCACCGAGTAGGCATCATCCCCGGCGACGGCATCGGACACGAAGTCATTCCTGAGGGTCTCAAGGTTATTGCAGCAGCCGGTGTCACTCTCGACACCACGCACTACGACCTCGGCGGCGAACGGTACTTACGTGACGGCGTGGTGCTGTCCGACGAAACGATCGAGGAATGGCGAGGGCTTGATGCGCTCTACCTGGGTGCCGTGGGTACACCCGATGTGCCGCCGGGGGTAATCGAACGCGGTCTGCTCCTGAATATGCGGTTTTCGCTGGATCTTTACATAAACCAGCGTCCCTTTGTGCTCGATGGCTCCCACGAGTTCGTCGTGATTCGTGAGAACACCGAAGGTACCTACGCAGGTGAGGGCGGCTTCCTCCGCAAGAACACCATCAACGAGATCGCCACACAGGGTTCGGTTAATACCCGTCATGGTGTCGAACGTTGTATTCGTTACGCCTTCGAACTGGCGCAGAGTCGCCCCCGCAAGCACCTCACCATGGTGCACAAGACCAACGTGCTTACTTTTTCAGGCGATCTCTGGGACCGCACCTTTAACGAAGTTGCGGCCGAATTCCCCGATGTTGAGACGGCCTACAACCACGTTGATGCGGCGTGCATCTACTTCGTACAAGACCCGCAGCGTTACGACGTAATTGTCACCGACAACCTATTCGGCGACATCCTCACCGATCTTGGTGGTGCCGTTAGCGGCGGAATTGGTCTGGCCAGTTCGGCCAACTTGAACCCGGAGGGCGTGTCGATGTTCGAGCCTGTGCACGGCTCTGCTCCTGATATAGCGGGTCAGAATCTGGCCAATCCCATCGCCGCGATTTTGTCAGCGGCGCTGATGCTCGATCACCTGGGCGAGACCGATGCGGGAGACCGTATCCGTGCGGCCTGCGCCGAGTCCGTCAAAATGAGCGGTTCCACCACCGAAATTGGCGACGCTATTGCTGCATTGGTAGCCGGAAGTTAAGGAGCCAGACATGAGTGATAGCACCAACGAAGCCCCGCCGGTCGATCGGTCGCCGAAGTACAGCCCGGCGTGGCCTGCTGCCGTTGAGATTTTCGACACAACCTTGCGCGATGGGGTGCAGTTCGAGGGCATCTCGGTTAACGCCGACGACAAACTCAAAGTCGCGCGCAAGCTCGATGAGCTTGGGGTGCATTACATCGAGGGTGGCTACCCGGCCGCCAACCCTAAAGACGTAGAGTTCTTTGCCCGGGCCAAAACCGAACTCGATCTCACTACCGCTCGTCTCGTGGCCTTTGGAAGTACTCGCCGACCAATGGGCAAAGTCGATCAAGATGCCACGCTCGAAGTGGTGGCCAACAGCGGCGCTGGGGTTGCCTGCATTGTTGGTAAGACCTGGGATTATCACGTTGAACATGCACTGCGGACGACGCTCGATGAGGCCGTCGCCATGGTGGGAGACTCGGTCAAGTTCCTTAAAGATCAAGGGCTCGATGTTTTCTTCGACGGCGAACACTTTTTTGATGGGTTTAAACGCAATCCCGAATTTGCCCTTCGTGTCATGGAAGCCGCCGCGGTAAATGGCGCTGATGCACTTGTTTTGTGTGACACCAACGGGGGCACACTGCCGCACGAAATTGGCCCAATTGTCGCCCAAATGGTGCGACATTTCGATGGCATCACCATCGGGATGCACACCCAAAATGACACTGGCTGTGCTACCGCCAACGCTATCGCTGGTGTCGTTAACGGTGCCACCCAGGTGCAGGTGACCATGAACGGTTATGGCGAGCGCACCGGCAACTGCGACATCACCCAACTTGTGCCAAACCTGTCGCTCAAAATGGGAATCCAAACGCTGCCTGAGGCATCCATGGCCAACCTGTCAAATGTCAGCCATAGCATCGCTGAACTGATGAATATGCCCCAACAACATCAGTTGCCCTACGTAGGCAGTTCGGCCTTCGCTCACAAAGCTGGCCTTCATACTTCGGCCATAGCGCGTCGCCCCGACAGCTACGAACATGTCGATCCGGCGTCTGTTGGTAATGGCACTCGGTTGTTGGTCGGGGACCTTTCGGGTCGGGCCACGATCGATCTTAAGATGCGCGAATATGGGCTCGAACTCGACAAAGCACAGATCGGTGCGGTCGTCGAAACAATGAAACGGCTCGAGCACGAGGGCTATCACTTCGAAGTTGCCGAGGCATCACTTGAACTTTTGTTGCGCGGTGCCGCGGGATGGGAACACGACTTCTTCCAACTGGAATCCTTCCGCGTCAACACCGAGCACCGATCCGGCGCCGGGGCCCGAGCCTGGAATGACGTCGCCGTTGACATGGAGACCGAAGCAACGGTCAAACTGCTCGTGGATGGCGTACGCATCATTGCCACGGGCGAAGGGAACGGACCGGTAAATGCCTTGCACGCGGCTCTTGCCGCAGCAATTAGCGATCGCTATCCTGCGTTCGAGACCATCAAACTTACTGATTTTAAGGTTCGTGTGCTCTCGGCGGGCGAAGGCACGGGGGCGGTCACCCGGGTGCTTATCGAAAGCACGAACGGCTCTACCCGTTGGACC
>CAWKZT010000102.1:0-6571 GCA_963854565.1 Acidimicrobiia bacterium | reverse complement strand
GCGCCTACCAGTACGCGTCAATTCCCAACTGGTAGGCCCAACAGACACCCCCACCCCTACCCGCGCCTACCAGTTGGGAATTGTTTTCGCGCTGGGCCACGGCTTTTGCCCGCTCCCTCTCCCGCTCCCGCGGGCTCTAGGGCTCTAGGGCTCTAGGGCTCTAGGGCTCTATGACTCTATGGCTCTAGGGCGTATTGCTCTAGAGACTCTAGGGCTCTAGGGCGTATTGCTCTAGATTTTCGTATAGCGGGATTGCTTTATCTAACACGGGTTGTAGCGCCTGCGGCAACTGGCGAAGCTGTGATCGGTACTCGCCGAACCTCGTGGACTGGTGCACGTTGTGATACCAGTGTTTGGCCCAAATGCCGTCTTCGGACTTGGGGCCATCAGGCCATGCCAGCATCGCTGGCTCGAACTCGATACCCAGCCGACGGCACAACTCGGCAAGCGTCGCCTCAGGGTCTTTCAGCAGGACTTTTGAGTCAACCACCACGGGTTCGTCACCCGCCTCAACGATCGAATCTGCCAACTCGACCTGCATCGCCAGCCCCGTATCGGCCAGGGTGGCATCAGGCAACTGCACAGCGAGCGAAGGCAACATGTCACGGGGGTCGCGCACCAGAAGAATGTTGCGACACGCTCCGAGGAACGACCGATCGAGATCAACAAGGTGATGGGCCATCTGCTTAAAAAACGCGACCTCGCGTTTATGCGGGCCCAGGATTGTCTGATCCACGACTGCTTGGCCGTCAGTATCCATGTCCGCCAGCACCTCGTCGGCGCCAGGGTGCTGGCGTCCGGTGACCGCGAGATAATGCCCGTACAACGGTTCGTCAAAAACGACCGTGTCGGACCGTTGTCGAAACGAGTACATCAGTGCGGTAGACACATTCCGGGGACCAGACCAGCAGTTGAGTCTCACGGTTGGTTATCCCGCTACGTCGGCCGCTACTGCGGCATGGTACAACTCGTTAAGTCGAGCCGTCATCGGCCCCGGCGTACCG
This sequence comes from Acidimicrobiia bacterium, assembly GCA_963854565.1. GTDB lineage: Bacteria > Actinomycetota > Acidimicrobiia > Acidimicrobiales > JAHEJN01 > CAWKZT01. The sequence goes on along the minus strand of CAWKZT010000102.1, from coordinate 5,567 downwards.
TTACCCACCTTGCGGCCATCGATCTCTACCGCGGGGGTAAGCCCACCGAAGGTGCCCGTGACAAAAGCTTCATCGGCGGAGTACACATCGGTCAGCGAGAACGGTTTTTCGTGCGCCGCGATGCCCGCTTCACGAGCTACTTCGAGAACGAGGTCGCGTGTAATGCCCCGCAGGTTGTAATGCCCCGTTGAGGTCCAAACACCACCCTCGCGGATGATGAAGAAATTGGTGGCGTTACACGTAGCAACTGCACCGGTCGGATCGAGCATCAGGGCCTCATCGGCCCCTGCGTGTATGGCCTGAAGGAGTGCTACGACCTCGTGCATCTTCGAGTGACAGTTAAGACGCTGGTCAAGTGAATCTGGGGGTGGACGACGCACGGTCGTGGTGAATAGCGATATACCCGTTTCGGCCACCGTCGGGTCGGCCACCTTATGCTCAGCGATAATGACCATATTGGGTCCGCCAACCACGTTGGAGGGGTGCTGCGAAGGTGTCTTCTTGTTACCGCGAGTGACCATCAAACGAAGGTGCACGGAATCGTCCATGCCGTTGTGATCGATCACCGATTGCAGTGCGGCGATCACTTCGGCGCGGTTCATTCCGAGGTCGAGGTCGACCGCGGCCAGGCCACCAAAGAATCGGTTCATATGTCGGTCAAGGAAAGCGATCTTGCCGTGATGCAACCGCATACCTTCCCATATGCCGTCACCGACGAGAAAAGCTGAGTCAAAGACAGAAATTTTGGCGTCCTCGCGGGCAAAAAACTCGCCGTTGATATAGATCTGAACTGATTCGTTGCGCTCGTCGGCCACCGCTTGATGTGTGCTTCGTGGCGTCACGGAATCAGCCGCCAAGGTACGACGCGCGTAACTCGGGGTTCTTCAGCAAATTATCGGCGGTGTCATCAAGGACGACCTTGCCGGTCTGCAACACCCAACCGCGATCGGCCAACGACAATGCCATGTTGGCATTCTGCTCCACCATGAAGATGGCCACACCGCTGTCGTGGATCTGCTTGATGAGTTGAAAATTAGTCTGCACAAGAGTCGGGGCCAGGCCCATCGATGGCTCATCCATCAGCAGGACTCGGGGTTCCGCCATCAACGCTCGTCCCATTGCGACCATCTGCTGTTCGCCGCCGGACAATGTGCCCGACTTCTGGTGGAGGCGTTCGTAGACCCGCGGGAACATATCGTAGATACGTTCCAGATCCCTGGTAATTCCGGCCTTGTCGTTACGTAAGTACGCGCCGAGTTCGAGATTTTCTTTAACGCTGAGCCGTTTGAACAGTCGCCGGTTCTCGGGGACCATCGTGACGCCGCGCTCGACGCGATAGGAGGTGGGTTTGCTGTTGACGACCTCGCCGTCGAGCACCACCTCGCCCGTGGTAGGCGTGACCATGCCCAAGAGCGTCTTGAGTGTCGTGGACTTGCCCGAAGCGTTTCCGCCGAGCAAGCACACCATCTCGCCTGGATAGATAGCCAGATTGACATCTTTGAGGATGTGTACCGGACCGTAATGGGTATTGATGTTGCGCATTTCGAGAAGCGGAGTTCCCTTGGCGTCGCTCATGTTTTGTCCTCAGCGTTTTCGAGCGGGCGACCAAGGTAGGCCTCGATCACCCCTGGGTCGTTGGACACTTCGTCGAAATCTCCCTGGGCGATAGTTTCGCCATGATCAAGAACAACCACACGATCGGAGACATCGCGCACCACACTCATGTCGTGCTCGATCATCACAATGGTGAAGCCCCACTCGCTTCGGAGTCGACCGATGAGGGCCGTGAGTTCGGCCGATTCCTTCGGATTCATGCCGGCTACTGGTTCATCGAGCAGGAGTAACTTTGGCTTAGTTGCCATGGCCCGAGCGATTTCCAGACGACGCCGATTGGCATAGGAAAGCACGAAAGCAGGCTGGTCAAAGCGATAGCCCACGAGGCGAGAGCCAAAGAAACCCAGTACCTTTTCGCCGTACTCTCGGATCTCTCGTTCTTCTTGCTTGAACGCTTTGGTGTTGAGCAATGCGCTCAGCGCACCTTGCTTGGTGCGGCAGTGCTGTGCCACCATCACGTTTTCTACAACGGTCATATTGGCGAAGAGGCGAACGTTCTGGAATGTTCGCGCTATACCCAGCGCCGTCACCTGGTTGGGGTCGAGCCCCAGGATTGAGTGACCTTCGTAGAGCACATCGCCCGAGGTTGGTTTTACCAAACCGGTGATGGTGTTGAAGAATGTGGTTTTGCCTGCGCCGTTGGGGCCAATCACGGAAACAATCTCGCCCTCATCGACGTGAAAATTGAGGTCCTTCATGGCATGAAGACCACCGAAGACGACATTAAGATCCTTGATCTCGAGCACGTGACTCATGCTGGCGCCACCTCCCCCTCGGTTGTGGCCGAGTTGTCTTCTTCATCCATCTCGATTTGAGCTTTGATCCACACATCCTGCGTGAGTTCGTCGCCGTGTAATTCTCGACTCCGTCGCACATTGGGTAACAAACCCTCGGGGCGTTTGAGCATCATCAGCACAAGTAAGACGCCGTAGACGAGCAACTTGTACTCGCCAAATTCTTGCAGCAAACCCGGTTGGCTTGGCCCGCCGAGGACGCCAATAAGTACGGCCGCTCCGACCATGACACCGGCGATGCGGCCCATGCCGCCCACGATGACAACAACAAGCAGAATTACTGACACGAGGATCTTGAAGCTCCCCGGGAAGATCGACCCGGCCTTGGCCGCAAAGATGGCCCCGCTGAAGGAAGCAAGTACGGCACCAGTTACAAAGGCCGCGAGCTTGGCGTTGACGGTGTTGATTCCCATGGCCTCGGCCACGCTTTCGTCCTCGCGGATGGCCATCCATGCCCGTCCGAGGCGCGAATTTTCAAGTCGCCACGACGCGTAGATTGCCACGATACAAAACACCATGACGAGGTAGAAGACGGCACGGGGGTCGGTGCCTTTGATAGTGGTTACCCCGATTTCGACGCCAGGAATGTTGGTAATTCCCTGGGCGCCGCCAAAGTACGGTGACAACCAATCGGACAAAAACAACAGGCGAATAATCTCACCAAACCCAAGGGTCACTATCGCCAAGTAGTCGCCGCGCATTCTGATAACCGGTGCTCCGATAATCAGGCCAACCAGCGCAGCCACAATCATCACAAAGATGAGCGATACGAACCACGGCAATTCTGGGGTCCACCACGGAGCAAACGGCGACGTAAGCACGGCGGTGGTGTAGCCACCGACAGCGAAGAACGCCACATAACCCAGGTCGAGGATGCCCGCCAAGCCAACAACGACATTCAGGCCCAGCGCCAACAAGATAAAGAGCCCGACGTTGGCCAAGAGCTCGTGCATAATCCGGCCGAGGAACAACGGCACCACGAAAATCGCCACAACCCCCAGGGTGGTACTAATTTTCTTTCGGGTCGAGGCGGCAACATTGTTAAGCAACGCTGCCCCTGGCAATACCGTTCCGTTCGCATTGGCCGAAGCAACCACTGTTTTCACACGGTCGCGACCAAAGGCCACAATTGCGGCAAGAACGGCGAGGATGATCGCTCCCTTAACGGTGACACCGCGCTGCTTGGCGTATATGGCATCGGCGACGAACTCGAGCTTGAGATTTTCCAATAAGTCGGAGAATGCCGCTTCAAGAACCGAGACGGAGACAATTGCGATCGCTGGCCACGTAGCTATCCGACGATACGCCGTTGGCAATACCTGAAGACCGGCCCCAACCGCGCCCAATCCAAGGCCCAGCGCGGTCCAGATGAAGAACGCAAATCCGGTGCCCTTGCTGAACGACAAGAAGTCATACAGAGCGGGACTCCAGTTGATCAGAGGATCTCGGATGTCATAGTTGTTGATCAGCCAGGCCAGTAGACCCACGAGGAAGCCCCCGATGCCACCAACAACGGTGCCGTCGATGATGTCGCCCAGGCCTCGTTTGCGGGCTTGCATGCCTTCGAGAACAACCTGCGAGGCGACGATGAAGCCAAATACGACTGGCACCCAGACCAGTGAGGTATAGCCGCGGCTAAGGACCCGCTCGATGAGCGGAACAGTGTCAATTTTGACGGGCATCCCGATGAGGCAAATGAAAGCCATCGTTAGCCCAGCCAGCCCGCCTAAACGGCCAAGGCGTCGGGGGTCAAAAGACCAAGGTGGTGGGGCAGGAAGACTGGACGAATCGTTCATTAGTTCGCTCATGCTCGCTCGTCATCAGAAAGTCGTTCGCCAAATAGGCCGGTGGGTTTGAACAGCAGCACGGAGATGAGCAACACGAATGCCACGGCATCTTTGAGCTGCGACACGCCCGGTATGCCAAGTGGCTCCAAGAGCACGAGCGGCGCGGTGGATTCGGCTACGCCAAGCGAGAGCCCGCCGGCCATAGCACCGCCCAGGTTGCCGACGCCACCAACTACTGCTGCGGTGAAGGCTTTAATACCGGGCAGGAACCCTGAGGTGAAGATAAGTGACTTGAACAATAATCCCCACATGATGCCCGCCACACCCGCCATCGCTCCGCCAATAGCAAAGGTGCGAACGATCGTCTTGTCGACATCGATTCCCATTAGTGCGGCGATCTCTTTGTCTTCGGCGACGGCTCGCATAGCCTTGCCGGTCTTGGTGTTTTCGACGTAGTACCACAGGCCAGCCATTGAAACGATTGCTACAACCAGCACCATGATTTGGGTCCCGGAGATGTCGAGCGGGGTGCGGTCTTTGGTCAGCCATTCGGGGAGTACGGGAAAGCTCTTGCTGGCCGGTCCGAGCAACAACGAGACGGTGTACTGCAAGAAGAACGACACACCGATTGAGGTAATGAGCGGGATGAGCCGTGGTGATCCTCGCAGCGGCCTATAGGCGACTCGTTCGATGATTACAGCGGTGAGAGTCGATACACCAATCGAGACCAGGATCACGAGGATGAGGGCCAGCAGGAAGGCATCTTCCCACAGACCTGTTTCGAACAGTTTTTCAGAAACGATCCAGCCGGACATGCCTCCGACCATGAACACCTCGCCGTGAGCGAAGTTGATGAAGCCCAGCACGCCGTAGACCATCGAATAGCCAAGGGCTATGAGGCCGTACATGAAACCTTGGATAGTGCCGGCAATAAGCAGGCCTTTGAGCGCGGGCCAACCCAACCGGGTGGCTCCCTCGTTGCGCCATTCGGCGAAGGGATTGTTGGGGTCGATCTGTTGGGCAATAAACGCCAACAAACCAACGGACACCATCAGTACGAGTAAGACCTTGATGAACGACAAGAAAAAATCCACATTGGACTTCTTGTACGCAGATTTAGAACGTACGGCAACAGTCAAGAATTATTCCCCCAGGAAATGCAGATGGTGCATCATTGCACAAACAAGGGCCCCTGTTCATCTGCACGCAGATGAACAGGGGCCAAGTTGCTTAACTAAGTACTACTTACGGTGCAAATTCGAAGACGACGTTAGCCATCCCGGCATCGGGATCGCTGGAATCATCATGCTTGATGACGGTGATCTTTTGTGATCCACAGTCACCGAAGTCATCACAAGTGATGGAGCCAATG
>CAWKZT010000101.1:0-6627 GCA_963854565.1 Acidimicrobiia bacterium | reverse complement strand
CAGGTACTCGCGGACAACGAATTCGGGATTATGAGTGGTGATGGTCACCCTTCGAGTATAGGATGACCAAAGTGGTCAGTTGGTCTGACCACTCACTTTTGGGGAAGGTGCAGTGACCTTGTGACAACATTCGTTGATCGTCCAGTGCTTCGAGATGTCTGGTTTCCAGTGCTCGAAACCACCGATGTATTACCCGACGCCGTCGTCGCTGTAAGGCTTCTCGGAGATGACTACGCCGTGTGGCGAGACCCTGACGGAACGCTAATTGCCGCCCCCGATCGCTGTCCGCACCGAGAAGCGCCTTTGTCGATTGGGTCGGTCACCGATGGCGAACTGAGCTGTGGTTATCACGGATGGCGTTTCGGCGCTTCTGGCAAATGTACCCTCGTTCCTTCATCAGGTGAAGACGCCACGATCGCGCCGGCTGCGCACTTAACGTGCATCAACGTTGCCGAGCAATATGGCCTGGTCTGGATGTGCCCTGGTACGCCTCGCTTCCCAATCCCTGCGATTTCGCAGGACGACGATCCAGCTTTTCGCCGGCTAAACACCGGGGTCGAACACTGGTCAGTGTCGGCTCCGCGCCTTGTCGACAATTTCATGGACTTCAGCCATTTCCCATGGGTTCACACGGGCACCTTTGGTGGGGCCCAGGATCCGCTAGTTCCCCACCTCGATCTCCAACAGCTCGGCGACGACTTTTTTGGCTATGCCTATGAGGTCATCGCCGCTAACCCTGACGATGCCGCCATGGTGAGCCGAAGCAACGAAGACGTTGTACACCGAGTGATGACTACGGGCTTTGCCCTTCCATTCGTTGTCCGAAGCACAATTTTGTACGACGATGGCCTGGAACACATCCTGATGTTGTGTAGCACGCCGATCGATGATCTCAATTCGATCTTCACCTTTGTGGTCTGGCGAAATGACGACCACAGCATCGACCCCAAAGACATCATCGCCTTCGACCGCGCCATCGGAGCAGAAGACCGGGCCATGCTCGAGAACGTACCGGGCACACTCCCACTCGAACGAGTGGGCCTCGCCAACGTGCAATCGGACAAGCCATCGGTCGAGTGGCGTCGCCGATTCGCCGAAATGATTGGTGTTGGCGCATGAACGGGCCACAACGAACGAAAGAAAAATACCCCATGAAGATCGAATCGTGAACCTCGCCGACCAGTACTGCCACTTCTTCGACGATGACGAGTTCGCCGAGACCGCCCGTCCAGGCTTTCGTCGTCGCGTGATCACGGGCGAGAATTTGCAGCTCTGTTTTTGGCGGATCAAGGGTGGAGCGACTGGCTCGTTTATGCATAAGCACGATGACCACGAACAGCTCGGCATCATCGTGCGCGGCTCGCTCGACTTCCGTATCTCTGACGATCAAAATGAGGCGCAGCGCAAAGTGATCGCCCAAGACCAGGCTTACCTGGCGCCAATGGGCATATGGCACGGCGACAGTGTGTTCGTTGGTGATGATGAATTCGATGAGTGTTGGATTATGGATGTGTTCAGCCCACCGCGCGCTGACCTAATGGCACCGATATTAATAAGTACGAGTAACACCAACATCACTGAAAAGGGAGATGCCTGATGGCAGATTGGCGTTTGGCTGTTGACATCGGAGGCACGTTTACCGACGTGGTGCTTCTTGATGGCGAGAGCGGCAAGGTCGTGGTCGATAAGACGTTGACCACCCCAGGAGCGCCTCTCGATGGCGTCCGAACCGGCGTTACGCAATTGCTGGCACGTGCCGGCGTGTCGCCCAGCGACATCACGGCGCCGATCGTGCACGCGACGACGTTGATCACCAACGCGCTGATCGAGGGTAAGACCGGGCGGGCATCGCTCGTCACGACCCAAGGATTTGGAGACACGCTCCTTATTCGTGACGAGCATCGCTACGACATGTACGACCTGCAGATCGAGTTTCCGGCACCACCGATTCCTCGCGACCTCACGTTCGAACTCGACGAGCGGGTGAGCGCTGATGGCGAGGTGCTGGTCGATCCAACCGAAGCGGCGCTCGACGCCTTGGCCGCAGAAATTGGCCGGCACGGCGTCGAGTCGGTCGCCATTTGCTTGTTGAACTCCTACGTGAACGGCGCCAATGAGCAGAAGGTTGCTGCCCATCTCCGAGCGTCGCTGGGAATACCCGTATGCGTGTCCTCGGAAATCTCGCCGCAAATTCGCGAGTACCCCCGCATGGTCACCGCAGCCTGCAACGCGGCAACGATGCCCGTGATCGGGCCCTACCTCGACGAACTCCAGAAATGGCTTGCTGCCGAAGGATTTGGCGGCTCGGTTCTGATGATGTTGTCGAACGGTGGGGTGGTATCGGCTGACGATGCAGCCAGCGGTCCTATTCGTCTGGTCGAGTCCGGCCCTGCTGCTGGCGCCTTGGCAGGCTCCTGGTTCGCCAACCGTTTGGGTATCGACCGGTTGTTGTGTTTCGACATGGGTGGAACCACAGCGAAGGCGTGCCTGATCGAAAACGGCGAACCAGAACTCACCAACACCTTCGAAGTCGCCCGCGCCTACCGATTCAAGAAGGGGTCTGGCTTTCCTGTCTCGGTTCCGTCCGTTGACCTCGTCGAGATCGGTGCCGGCGGCGGAAGTTTGGCCCGAGTAGATCAGTTCGGCCTGCTAAAAGTCGGACCCGACTCTGCAGGAGCAGATCCTGGTCCAGCCAGCTACGGCAGAGGCGGCACCATTCCTGCGGTGACCGACACCGACGTTGTACTAGGCCTTCTCGATCCCGCCGCATTCCTTGGTGGCGACATGCCGCTCGACGCATCGCTTGCCGAGGCCGCTACGGCCACGGTTGCAGACGGCCTGGGCCTCGACGTCATCGATACCGCTGCCGGAGTCCACGAAGTCGTCAACCAAAACATGGCGGCCGCGGCCAGCATGCACGGTGTCGAAATGGGCGTCGACCTGCGAGGCATTCCGCTTATAGCGTTTGGTGGTGCCGGTCCAGTGCATGCATGCGGCGTTGCCGAGCTGCTCGAGTCGGACCAGGTGATATTCCCGGTGAACGCCAGTGTGCTGTCGGCCTTTGGCACACTCGTTTCACCGGTTCGAATCGATCTCGCCCGATCAATGCCTCGATTGCTTGCCAGCATCGACGTTGGCGAACGCGATGCATTGCTCGACGAGCTTCGCTCCGAGGGCCGCAGGGTCCTCCAAGCAGCGGGCGTGCCCGACGACGCAATCATCTTCCGCTACGGGGTCGACGCTCGCTACGCCGGTCAGGGCAACGAGATCACGATCTGGGTCGGTGAGGGCGATGCTTGGCCCGCAACCGCCGACGACGTCGCCACCGCGTTCGCGAGCGAGTACCGACGCATCTACGGCATGGCGATCCCTGACGTAGCGATCGAGGGCATCACGTGGAGGCTGTCCGCCTTTGCGACAACATCTATTGTCGAACCCGACCAGTCGATCGAACCAGCTTCGGGTGAACCCATCCCGAAGGGCACACGGCCCATGGTGTTCGGTCGGGGAATGGTAGCCATCGAGGCTCCCGTCTACGACCGAGCAACGCTCGGTGCCGGAGCGGCCTTCGATGGCCCGGCCGTCGTCGAAGAACGAGAAACCACATCTGTCATTCGACCTGGTTGGAGCGTTGTTGTTGCTCCCGATGGAAGTCTGCTCGCAACCCGAAAGGGTCAATCATGACGATCATGGAAGACCGCACGGCGTCCTTTGACCCGATCGAACTTGAGATATTGTGGCAATCGCTCATCTCAACGGTGAACGAGCAAGCCCGAGCTCTGCAACGTTCAGCGTTTTCGCCGATCGTGCGCGAGGCGGGCGACTTGGCCAACGCAGTATTTGACCGGCGGGGTCGAATGGTTGCTCAGGCAGTGACGGGTACCCCTGGGCACATCAACTCGCTCGCCATCGGCGCGGCAAAGATGCTCGAGGAATACCCGCTCGAGTCGCTCGAGCCCGGCGACGTCTTGATCACTAACGATCCATATAAGACGGCCGGCCAACTGCTCGATGTCACCGTGCTGGTTCCTGCGTGGCGCAACGGCAAAATTATTGCCCTCTTCGGTTCCACCATTCACCACACCGACGTCGGCGGCTACGGCATCGGCGCGGGTGGGCGAGATGTCTTTGAAGAAGGCCTCTGGATCCCGATCTGCAAATTGATGAAGAAGGGTGAACGCAACGACGACGTCTGGAAGTTCATCCTCTCCAACGTTCGCCAGCCCGACCACATGACCGGTGACTTGCATGCCCAAATGGCATCAGGTGAAGTTGGCGCCCAACGTCTTTCAACACTGTGCGAAGCGCACCGTCTTGACGACATCGAATCGCTGTCTGACGAGATCATTACGCGTTCAGAACAAGCGACCCGAGACAGCATTCGTGAACTTCCAAGCGGTCGCTATGAGTCCAGCGCGATTCTCGACCTCGCTGATGGCAGCAAGATCGACATCGTGTGTGCGCTAATCGTCGACGCCGACGCCGGCGAGATCACGGTCGATTACGAAGGGACATCGGAAGCTTCGCCGTGGGGTATCAACGTGGTGATGAACTACACCCACGCCTACACGACGTTTACCGTTCGTTCGGTGCTTAACCCCGATATCCCCAACAACTACGGCAGCCTTGCTCCCATCTTGGTGAAGGCACCCGAGGGTTCTATCGTGAATGCGGTTTCGCCCCAGCCAGGCACGGCCCGTCACGTGGTTGGAATGTTCTTGCCGAACGCACTTCTCAAGGCCCTAGCTAAGGTCCGGCCTGAAGCCTCCATGGCCGAGGGTTCCGGAGCAGTGTGGACGATGCAGGTCAACGGGCACCACGACGATGGCAGCCCGTTTATCACGGCGATGTTCACCTATGCCGGTGGGGTTGGCGCCCGCGCCACTAAGTCCGGCTTGAGTGCATGTTCTTTCCCAACCGGTGTGTCGGCTGTGCCGATCGAAGTCGTCGAAGCCTCGGCGCCGATTCGGTTTAACGAAAAGTCGCTCCGTCCCGGATCTGGCGGAGCGGGTGCACAGACCGGTGGGCTCGGCCAAACGATCGAATTCACCGTCGCAACCGACAAAGCGTGGCAACTCAACGCCGTTACGAGCCGTATGGCCGACCCTCCATTGGGCATTTTCGGTGGTTCAGCCGGCGAAGCAGGCAGCTTCAAGGTAAACGGCGAAGCGGTCAAGACGCAGTCCCGAATCTCGCTTTCTGGCGAGGACGTTGTGCGACTCGAACTCCCAGGTGGCGGCGGATACGGAGAAGCTACATCCTGATGGCCACTTGGACTGGTGCGACGACCTTTGCTCAGGTGTGGGCCGAGACGTCCACCCGCGGCGCGTCGCAAACCTTCCTCATCTTTGAAGGACCAGACGAAAGCGTCCGGTCCTGGACATATGGCGAGTTCGACGATGTGGTCGGTCGCGTCGCTGGGGTGCTCGTACGCGAAGGTGTCGGTCACGGGTCAGCGGTGCATCTTGCGCTCACGAATTGCCCGACGTTCGTCGCCGTATGGATTGCTGCAACTCGGCTGGGTGCGTTCATTGTTCCCGGGGACCCAATGGGAAAGACCCCCGAGTTCGCTGATCAAATTGCTCGGACCGCACCCGTCGTCGGGTTCCACTCGATCGAACGGTCGTCGGAGTATGTAGGGGCATGTCCCAGCGGTATGTCGACCATCGCTATAGACGAAGCCGACGGTGACTTCGCGTCATTCGTCGGAGAAGCCATCACCGCCTGGCCGACCCCCAACGGTGACGACACCGCCGCGGTGATGTTCACCAGCGGAACGACCGGTCAGCCCAAAGGCGTGGTCATCACCCAGGCCAACTACGCATTTGCTGGCAAGACAATGGCCGAAGCGGCAGATCTCGCGCCAACGGACCGACAGTTGGTAGTACTGCCGCTCTTCCACGCCAACGCGCAGTACTACTCGTTTGCTTCGGCCATTTGGACCGGCGCATCCGTCGCGCTGATGTATACCTTCTCCGCCAGTCGTTTTCTTGCCCAGGCCGCCCGACACCAGGCCACATGTGCAAGCCTTTTCGCGGCGCCAATTCGCATGATCCTTGCTCGGAGCGGACCTGAGGCAGGTATGGCGTTGCGGCACTGCTGGTTTGCCCAGAACATAAGCGAGGAACAATTCGAAACAATCTCGGCCTGGCTTGGTTGTCGCCCGCGCCAGTTATACGGGATGACCGAAACAATCCCTGCGGTGCTGACCGACGACACAACAGACCCACGCCACGACATGATGGGTTACGTAACAGCTGGGTGTGAGGTCGAGGTGCACGATACCGATGGCATCCAGGTGGCTCCCGGTCTAGTCGGGGAAGTTGTTGTCCGCGGCCAGCGTGGCGTCACCATCTTCGACCGGTACCTCGACGATCTCGACACAACAGACGCCAGTTTCCGGGACGGCTGGTTCCTTACCGGTGACCGGGCAACGACCAACTCTTCGGGTCGCTTCGCATTTGCTGGCCGCCGGTCCGACGTCTTGAAAGTCGCCGGCGAAAATGTGTCAACGGTCGAAGTGGAGTCGGTGCTGTCGGCCCATCCAGCCGTGCTCGAAGCGGCGGTTGTTGGCATCTCCGACCCCGTACGCGATGAGGTTCCGGTCGCCTATGTCGTGGCGAAAAA
>CAWKZT010000100.1:0-6676 GCA_963854565.1 Acidimicrobiia bacterium | reverse complement strand
GTCGACCAGGCGGCCAAGCACGCCTAGAAGCTTGCGAATATCCTCGAAATGTAAGCCTGTGGTGGGCTCGTCGAGGATGTAGATGGTGTGACCAGTCGAACGTTTGGCCAGCTCACTAGCTAACTTTACTCGCTGCGCTTCACCGCCCGACAAGGTGGGGGCTGGCTGACCGAGACGGATATAGCCGAGACCTACATCGACCAGTGTTTGCATGTGGCGGGCAATATTGGGTTGGGCCGAGAAGAACTCGAGTGCTTCTTCGATTGGCATGTTGAGGATGTCGGCAATGTTCTTGCCTTTCCACAATATTTCCAGGGTGTCGCGGTTGTAGCGCGAGCCGCCACACACTTCGCACGGCACGTACACGTCGGGCAGGAAGTGCATCTCGATCTTGATGGTTCCGTCGCCCGCGCAAGCTTCACAGCGACCGCCCTTGACGTTAAAGGAGAACCGGCCGGGCATATAGCCGCGGACCTTAGCCTCGTTGGTCTTGGCAAAAAGTTTACGTACGTGATCGAACACGCCGGTATAGGTGGCGGCGTTAGACCGTGGGGTACGACCAATCGGTGTCTGGTCAATGTTGATGACCTTGTCGACGTTCTCGCTGCCTTCGACCGAAGTGTGTAGGCCGGGGGGGGTGCGTGACTTGTACACCGTCTGCATGAGTGACTTGCGCAAGATGTCGTTGACCAACGTGCTCTTACCTGATCCCGAAACGCCGGTGATGACGCAAAACACGCCCAGCGGAAAATCGACATCGATGTTGTCGAGGTTGTTCTGACGCGCACCCTTGACCGTGATTTTGGTGTCTCCCAATGGGCGTCGCATCTCGGGTACGGCGATCTGTCGACGACCGCTCAGATAATCGCCCGTGATCGACTTCTTGTTTCGCTTGAGACCAGCAACCGTGCCCGAGTGCACTACGTCGCCACCATGTTCGCCCGCCCCAGGGCCGATATCGACCACGTGGTCGGCGACAGCGATGGTCTCCTCATCGTGCTCTACCACGATGACGGTATTGCCGAGTTCGCGCAGCCGAAGCAGAGTTTCAATTAGACGTGCGTTGTCGCGCTGATGGAGGCCAATTGATGGTTCGTCGAGCACGTACAGGACCCCAACCAGACCTGATCCGATCTGACTCGCCAATCGAATCCGTTGTGCTTCGCCCCCGGCCAGTGTCGCCGCGGACCGATTGAGCGACAGGTAGTTGAGCCCAACATCGAGGAGGAACCCCAAGCGAGCATTGATTTCTTTGAGGACTTGTTCGGCTATAAGTGCCTCGTTGGCCGAAAGATTGACTTCGTTGAGCACCGCGGCTGACTCACGAATGGACATGGCACAGACGTCCTGAATGCTGTGCCCGCCGATGGTGACGGCCATCGACAACGGGTTAAGGCGTGCTCCCCCGCATTTAACACAGGCGACCTCGCGCATATAGCCCTCGATTTGTTGGCGCTGCGCGTCGCTTTCGCAATCACTGTGACGGCGCCGCAAGTACGGCATGATGCCTTCATAGCGGGCGTTGTAGGTACGAGTTCGGCCGTAGCGATTCTTGTAGCGAACGGTGACCTTTTCGCTTGTTCCGCCGTCGAGCATCAGTTTCTTATGCTTGGCGGACAGCTTGTTCCACGGCTTGGTGCGGTCGATGCTGTAGGTTTCGGCGACCGCTTCGATAAGGCGATGAAAGTACTGACTGCGGCCTGATGCCCACGGAGCGATAGCTCCATCGTCGAGGCTGAGCGCAGGATTAGGAATAACGAGTTCTTTGTCGACCTCGTAGGTGGTGCCGAGGCCGCCGCAGGAGTTGCAAGCGCCGTAGGGCGTGTTAAACGAGAAGTTGCGAGGGGCCAATGCTTCGAATGACTTTCCATCGCTGGGGCGCGACAGATGCTGTGAGAACGTAAGAACCGTTGGTTCGCCGTCGGCGTCGTCTTGGCCCGGAAGGATCTCGATTTGGGCCATGCCCTCAGCCAGCCCCAGAGCGGTTTCCATCGACTCGGTAAGACGCCGTTCGATGCCATCTCGCTTCACGAGCCGATCAACGACTACCTCAATATCGTGGGTTTCGTAACGTTCGAGTTTGAGTTCGGCTCGAATGTCCTCAGCATCGGTGAACTCGCCAAGATCGAACGGTTCGCCATCCACGCGAGCGCGCACAAACCCTTGGCCAGCCAAGCTTGCCAACAGTGTCTCGTAGGTTCCCTTGCGCCCTCGCACGACAGGCGCAAGAACCTGAAATCGGGCGCCGTCGTCGAGTTGCAGTACCTGGTCGACGATTTGCTGGGCAGTCTGTTTGACCAGACGCTCGCCGGTTTCGGGGTCGTGCGGGATGCCTATACGGGCGTACAGCAGGCGAAGATAGTCGTAGACCTCGGTAATGGTTCCGACCGTGGATCTAGGGTTACGCGAAGCGCTCTTTTGATCAATTGAGATCGCGGGCGACAACCCCTCAATGAAATCCACGTCGGGTTTATCCATTTGCCCCAGAAACTGTCGGGCATAAGCGGATAAGGATTCGACGTAGCGGCGTTGACCTTCGGCATAAATTGTGTCGAAGGCGAGTGAGGACTTACCTGATCCGGAAATCCCGGTGAAGACAATGAGTTTGTCGCGCGGCAAGTCGAGATCGACGTTGCGGAGGTTGTGTTCGCGAGCGCCCTGAACGATTAAGCGGTCTGACATTGCACGTACTCTACCGATCTTCGACCACCGAACATGCGTTCGAGGATAGTCGCTTGGGGGCGCTTTGACGTAACCCGAAGCCTAGGCCTGCGCCGCAGCACTCGCCCGCTCTTCGACCCATACGGCAATGGCTTCACCCATGGGTGTGCTGGGTGGTGCGTCGTCTTTCCACGGCCAAAGTTCTTCGGTGATTCGACGCCAGTTTCGCGTGGCATTGAGTTCGGCAAAAAGTGACATTAGACCGAGGTTGATGCGTTGCAGAATGACAAAGTCCCGCGGCACGTTGGCAGTGCGACTGATCTCGCTGAACCGACCGGACGGGTCAAAAATGTGCCGCACAGACTTGGCGGCATATTCCTTCGTCATGGTGTACTCGCCATCGGTGGTCACAAAGTCGTAGAAATGGCTGAAGTACTCGACCACAAGTTCGTCGCTGTAGGACTGTTCTCCTTGAAGAAGACCAAGTTCCTCGGCCACGACGCGGAACTCACCCGGGCTTTTGTTGATCACCATCGCGGTGATCAACTTCTCGAACCCTTGGAGAGCTTCGTCACCGAAACGCTTTACAAGACCAAAGTCCAAGAACACAACATGCCCATCGGGTCGGAACAGGTAGTTTCCCGGATGCGGATCGCCGTTAAAAGCGCCAATTTGATAAATACCACCGAAGGCAAAGCGGTAAATCGTTTCGGCGGCAAGATCACGTTGGTCTTGGGACCAACTAGCTACTACCTCATTGAAGTGCACGCCCTCGGCAAGGTCGCTAGTGAGGACGCGCTTGGAACTGAGGGTTCGGTGCACACCCGGCACATGGATAGTGGGGTGGCCAGCAAAATAGTCGGCGAATAGTTCTTGGTTGGTCGCTTCTAGTTCGTAGTCGAGTTCTTCGACGATGCGCTCGCGAAGCTCGCTAGCGATCGCCTTCGGATCGAGTCCAGGAAACAGTGTCTGCAGGCCCAGAAACAGTGCATCAGCGTTGGCCAGATCGGAGGTAATCGCTTTGTCCACGCCGGGATATTGCACTTTCACCGCAACCGCGTCGCCACCGTGGGTAATGGCTCGATGCACTTGGCCAATGGAAGCCGCCGCGATCGGGTCGGGGTCGAATTCGGCAAAGAGTTCGGCGGTGGTCTTGCCAAGTTCTTCGACAATCATCTCCTCGACGAGCTCGTGGCTCATAGGCGGCGCGTTCTGCTGCAGTTGAGCCAACACCTCTTTGACGTGATCAGGCATTCCGGCATCAAGAAAACTGGCCATCTGGCCAATCTTCATCAATGCGCCTTTCATCTCACCGAGCGTCTCGACTACTTGTTCGGCGGTCTTGACTTCGTACTCGCGATCGATCGTGTCGCGCCGCTCGGCGCCAGCGAACACACGGCGAGCTTTGTGAGCCGCCAGGTTGGCACCGGTTCGACCGCCCAGGCCGACGACCCGTTTGTTGCGCCCGGTGCGATCGAGATCGGACACAGGGTTCATGAGCGGGTCTACCTTGCGCGCTTTGCGGGCGGCGCGCAAACCTCCAATTGCCACAGCGGTTGCTGCGGTCCGACTAACTACCCATCGAACTTTACCCATGGCCCTAATCTATCTCTCGGAGTTCACGCTTGAGATCTTTGATTTCGTCCCGCAAACGCGCGGCATATTCAAACTTGAGCTCAGCTGACGCTTCGTGCATCTCAGCTTCCAACGTCAAGATGAGTCGGGCTACCTGGTCCGCTGGCAAATCCGACAAATTGTCGGCGGTGACGCGTCTCTGTGCATCGCGACTGCGGTTCCGCATGCCATCGCCCGGCACCGGCGCCTTCTCTGACGGTCGCAGGTAGGCCAAAATATCGGTTACCGCCTTACGAATAGTCTGCGGATCGATGTCGTGTTCGGTGTTGTATTCCATTTGTAGACCGCGACGTCGGTTGGTTTCAGAAATGGCTCGTTGCATCGAATTGGTGACTTTGTCGGCGTACATGATGACCCGGCCGTTCACATTACGGGCCGCCCGACCAATGGTCTGTACCAACGAGGTTTCACTACGCAGGAAACCCTCTTTATCAGCATCCAAAATGGCCACCAAGGAAACCTCGGGAAGGTCGAGACCCTCGCGCAGCAAGTTGATGCCAACCAGCACGTCGTACTCGCCTAAGCGCAGATCACGTAGCAACTCGATGCGTTGAATCGTGTCGACTTCGCTGTGCAGGTACCGAACTCGAACACCAAGCTCCAGAAGGTAGTCCGTGAGATCTTCAGCCATTTTCTTCGTAAGCGTCGTGACCAGAACACGATGCTCGGTAGCAACCACCTCGCGGATGTTCTCCAACAAATCATCAATCTGGCCCTTGGTGGGTTTGACAATGACCTCGGGGTCCAACAAACCGGTGGGCCGAACAACCTGCTGGGCCACATTGGTAGAGACTTCCAACTCATACTTACTCGGCGTGGCGCTGAGAAAGATCACCTGACCCACGCGGTTCATCACTTCTTCAAATTGAAGGGGCCGGTTGTCGGCCGCCGACGGCAGCCGGAAACCGTGTTCGACCAACACTTCCTTGCGCTTTTTATCGCCCGCATACTGGCCGTGGAGTTGCGGAACAGCAACGTGAGATTCGTCGATGATCGTGATGAAATCGTCGGGGAAGAAGTCGAGCAAGGTGCTGGGTGCTTCCCCCGCAGAGCGGCCGTCGATGGGGGCCGAGTAGTTTTCGATGCCGTTGCAGTAACCCAACTCCTGCATCATCTCGAGGTCGTACTCGGTCCGCATGCGCAAACGCTGCGCTTCGAGCAACTTGCCATCGGCTTCGAAACTGGCCAACTGCTGTTGCAGTTCGGTCTCTATGCGACCAATCGCGGTTTTCATGCGGTCGTCATCAGCGATGTAATGCGTGGCGGGAAAAACCACAAGCTCATCGAGGGACTCAATCTTTTCTCCCGTCAAGGGGTCGACCACCGTTATGGCTTCGATCTCGTCACCAAACATCTCGATACGTACAGCATTTTCTTCGTAAGCCGGATGGAGCTCGATCACATCGCCCCGAACACGGAACTTGCCGCGCACGAGGTTCATGTCGTTGCGTTCGTACTGAATATTGATGAGCGATCGCAGAATGTCGCGTTGGTCGTGTTCTTCACCGGTACGTACGACCACCAGCTGCTTTTGATATTCGATAGGCGATCCAAGCCCATAGATGCACGACACGGAGGCCACCACGATTACGTCGCTGCGGGTTAACAACGCGGAGGTAGTGCTGTGACGAAGCCGGTCGATCTCATCGTTGACCGATGAGTCCTTCTCGATGTAGGTATCGCTCGTCGGCATGTACGCCTCGGGTTGGTAGTAGTCGTAGTAGCTAACGAAGTACTCGACCCGATTCTTGGGGAAGAACTCACGAAGCTCATTGGCCAACTGGGCTGCTAGCGACTTGTTGGGAGCGAGCACCAAAGTGGGGCGTTGTACTTGTTCGATTGTCCACGCCACCGTGGCTGACTTACCCGAGCCGGTAATACCCAGGAGCGTTTGGAAACGGTCGCCATCGTTGAGCCCCTTCGTCAACGAAGCAATCGCCTTCGGCTGGTCTCCCGCGGGCTCAAAATCGGCCACGACTTCAAACGCTTTACTCATCCGGGCAGCCATAACAGAACCCTACCGGAGGGGTCTGACGCTTAACGGAGATGCGTTAGCGGATGCCACACCGCTACAGGCTCTTGAGATAGGTCCAGCATGTAGTCAGTTGGCATTCAAGAGCTTCTACGGATCCTGAATTGTCAACAATAAAATCAGCGTGTGCCAATCGGGCATCACGCGACGATTGGGCGGCAACTCGCGCCTCGGCGTCGACACGATCGAAGCCACGAAAATTCACAAGACGGTCGACCGCTGTTTCCGCCGGAACATCCACCACCACGATTGCCTTCAGATGGTCGTAATGAGACTTACGGGTGCCATCGGCATCGATAAGCAGTGGGATATCGAATATGACAATTTCATCCGTTGCCTTCAGTTCTT
>CAWKZT010000099.1:0-6736 GCA_963854565.1 Acidimicrobiia bacterium | reverse complement strand
ACGCAGTGATCACAACTCATGTCGGGGACGTTGTAAACGTGGCTAGCTAACTCGGTCATAATTTGATGCTTTCTGTTAAGTGGGTCGGCGAGCGGTTACGAATGGCGGTAGCCAGCGAATCGGCGCAGACGGAGACTGTTGGTAACCACAAACAGTGACGAGATGCCCATGGCTCCCGCGGCGATCATGGGGTTAAGAATGCCAAAGGCCGCTAAAGGAATGGCCGCCGCGTTGTAGGCGAATGCCCAGAAAAGATTGCCTCTAATGGTCCCCAGTGTTCGCCTCGAGAGCGCAATTGCGTCGGCCACGGCGAGCAGGTCGCCGGTGACGATCGTGAGATCAGATGCTTCAATTGCCACATCGGTACCTGTGCCGACAGCGATACCCAGATCGGCTTGAGCGAGGGCAGGAGCATCGTTGATGCCATCGCCGACCATCGCGACACGATGACCAGCGGCTTGAAGCCGACGAACCTCGGCCGCTTTGTCGTCCGGTAGGACTTCGGCGATCACGTGGTCCACGCCAATCGTCGCTCCCACTGATGCTGCGGTTCGACTGTTGTCTCCGGTAAGCAAGGTCACTTCGAGGCCCTGATCGTGGAATGCCGCTATGGCAGCAGCCGAAGTCTCCTTGATCCGGTCAGCGACGACCAGCACGACTTCGGCCGTTTCTCCCCGCCCGGCGAAGACGGCCGTGGAACCAGCCTCTTCTGCGCTTAAAGCGGAACTCTCCAATGTTTCGGGGATGTCGGCGAAAAGTAATCTGCGCCCCACCCGAACAGCAACACCATCGATCATCCCCGTGACGCCGTACCCAGGCTGGCTGACAAAGTCAACAACGGGCAAATGATCGGGAACGGCACTAGCAATAGCCTGGGCTATCGGATGCTCGGAGTGTGCCTCCACCGATGCCGCCAGCCCGAGAATGTCCTCAGTTCCGCCGATCACATCAACCAACTTCATCTGACCTTCGGTCACGGTGCCGGTCTTGTCCAAAATGATCACGTCTACGGCGCGGGTGTCTTCGAGGACTTCGCCTCCCTTGATGATTACTCCGAGCTGCGCGCCTCGGCCCGTGCCCACCATAATTCCGAGCGGTGTGGCGAGCCCGAGTGCACAAGGGCACGCAATAATTAGCACCGCAACGGCGGCGGTGAAGGCCTCATTAGGTTCGTGACCGGTAACGAACCACAGCACCAGAGTTAGCAACGCTGTGCCAATGGCCACCGGCACAAAAACCGCGGAAACCCGATCAGCCAGACGCTGGACTTCGGCCCGGCTGCCTTGCGCCTCGTCAACTAGTCGGATGATCTGGGCCAGGGCCGTGTCCGCCCCGACCTTGGTTGCCTCAACAACCAGAGAACCGTTGGCGTTGATGGTGGCACCAATGACTTCGTCGCCAATTCCAACTTCGACCGGTACCGGTTCACCAGTGACCATGGATGCATCGATGGCGGAATGCCCCTCGACAACAAGCCCGTCGGTCGCGATCTTCTCGCCCGGGCGAACAACAAAACGCATTCCCACGACAAGGGCATCCAAGGCAACCTCGGTGCCATCTTCTAGTCGTGCGGTACGCGCTCCGAGATCGGCCAAGGCACGAATGGCATCGCCGGAACGTCTCTTGGCTCGCAATTCGAACCATTTGCCTAACAAGATCAGGGCCACAATTACCGCACCCGTCTCGAAGTAGATGTGACCGTCTTCGACGTCGGCAAGGAGTACCACCGCCGACCAGATCCACGAAGCCAGTGAACCCATCGATACCAGGGTGTCCATGGTCGTGGAACCGTGGCGGATATTCATGACCGCGGCCCGGTGAAACAGCCATCCGGACCAGAACACGACCGGTGTGGACAAGGCGGCGACCACCCACTCCCAGCCATCGAATTTGAGGGCCGGCACCATGGACAACAGCATCGCGGGGATGCTCAATGCCACAGCCACGATGAGCCGGCGGCCCATGTCTGCTTCGCGGGCGTCCTCGGCCTCACTGCCATCACCGGACAACAAAACCTGATAGCCCAAGCTTTCTATAACCTCATAAAGGTCGTCGTCCTCAGTTGACGAATCATGGACAACCGTGGCGCGACCGGTAGCAAAGTTGACCTGCACTTGGGACACATCGTCACGTTTGTCGAGCTTGCGCTGAATCCGGTTGGCGCATGCCGCACAGGTCATGCCAGCGATTGCTATGTCCGATTTTACATCGGCATCAATTTTCATAACCACAGCGTATACCTTCCAGTTGAATGGAAGGTCAAGGCTTATTCTAAAGAACCCGGATCGGCCGGTACGTCGACCGCGTGCGCCTGAAGAATTTCCAGCGACACAATCTCCAATGCCCGCTCGTGGGTCGACGCCAAGACGACCAGTGCAGCCATGCCATCGTGATGAGCCCGCAACCAATTGGCGGCTGTCACACACCACCGATCTCCTGGCACAAGGCCGGGAAAGTGGTACTGCGGCATCGGCGTCGACAAATCGTTGCCAATGTCGCGCTGATGGGTCAAGAATTCGGCGGTCATAAAGGCACAAATTGTGTGACTACCCAGATCTTCGGGGCCAGTTGAGCAGCAACCATCGCGATAAAAACCCGTGACGGGATCGGTACCGCAGGACTCCAACTCGCCCCCCAACACGTTCTTTTCCATGGCTGCAGTATGGCCCGCTCAAGGGTGATAGCGGTGCTTACCTCGACGCCCTACTGGCCGCCATGACCGCAACCTCTACCCGGGCGAAAGATGCCGGACTTACCCTGCTAGCGCCGTGGGCCGTCTTGCCGGTAGCACAAGGCAATGATCCTCAGTAGTGAGTGGACCTTCGTTAAGGTTGCGCATACCCCCAGTTGATGGAGTTCTGTTGATGCTCGAAACGACCCGCTACGACCTTGTAATTGTGGGTGGCACCGCCGCCGGAATTTCCGTTGCTATTTCGTCCAAACGTTCAGGCATCCCGGCGGTCCGACTGCTCGAACCCACTGGTTCCACCGTTTTTCCGGAACTGGCCCAGGAGAATCAGCTCGACATTGGCTACGGGGAATCGTTGGTGTCCATCGAGGCCGACGGCGACGACTTACTCATCACCTCAAACCAGCGGTGCTACCGCAGCCGAGGCTGCCTCATTGCCCAACGCGAACCCGACCCCGAATGGACCGCACCGATTCCTGTTCCGATCAATGGTCGAGTGCACATCGATACGCTTCCGTCGGATCCAACTGACCAGGATGTCCTCATCGTCGGCTACTCCGATCATGCCATCGAACTCTTGGCTCTAGCCGCGTCCCAAGGTGCTCGTGTGGTTCTTGCGGCCGGCGGAATCGACCCCGGCAAGTTATCGCCCGCCGGTGAATCGATGCTTCGGCGTCTCGAACGTGAACGAAGTGCGACGGTCCTGTATCAGTCCATCCCCGATGAGATCGAGGAGGCCAACGGATTTCCGGTAGCGGTGTTTAACGATCGCCGAACGCCAGACCTCGAGTTCGATCACATTGTTTTCGCTACCACCCGCCGGCGGCCCAAAGCGATCAGGGATGTCGTTTCTGACGAGGCCATAGCGACGGGTCGGGTGATCTTCCTGGGGCTTCCCACCGAGGACCCCACTGTCATTTCGGCCTACGGGTGGAACGCCGGTAATGTCATCGCCGAGGCCTGCTTTCCGGAAATTGACGTACCACCTACTCCTTCGCCGCTAACCCAACTCTCCCGTCATTCGGGGGCGATCGACGAACTCCGCTCTACCCACTACAACGCAACCATCACCCATTTTGAACCCACCCATTCTGACCTATGGGTCCTGCGTGTCCGCCCCGATCACGGCGGCACCTCTTACCGTCCCGGGCAATACGCCTCGCTGGGTTTGGGTTTCTGGGAACAACGGGTCGACGATGCGCTCGACGCCGACCTCGATGAACGGCGCACCAAGCTTGTTCGACGGTCGTACTCCATTTCACATCCGATCTTCGACGAAAGCGGCTACCTCGCAATCCAGTCCGAGAGCGACGAGTTGGAATTCTACGTTGCCTTGGTTGCCCCTACCGACAGCAACATTCCTGCGCTCACCCCTCGACTGGCGCTCAAACAACCCGGCGATCGTATTTACCTGGGCCCGAAGGTGGCCGGGCGTTACACGCTCGACGCGGTGACCGACCCATCGTCCACGGTGGTATTTCTAGCTACCGGCACGGGCGAAGCGCCGCACAACGCCATGGTCACTCAACTGCTGCACAAGGGCCACTACGGACCAATCATCTCGGCCGTAACGGTGCGTCGTTGGGTCGATCTGGGCTATGCCGAACAGCACAAGAAACTTCACGAGCGGTTCCCAAATTACCGTTACGTTCCCTTGCCAACCCGAGAAGCCGACGTACCCAAGCGGTACCTGCAGGACTTTATCCGGGACGGTGATCTGGCCGAAGCCGCCGGAGGCACGCTTGACCCAGCCACCACGCACGTTTACCTATGCGGAAACCCCGCCATGATCGGCCTGCCCGAAACCGAGGACGGCGTCGAGACCTACCCCACACCTACCGGCGTCGTCGAACTTCTCACCGAACAAGGTTTCACACTAGATCACCGCAAGAACCCCGGAAACATTCATTTCGAAGAATACTGGTAAGCCTCGGTCTTGGCCATCGCCGCGACGACACTTGGTATCAGCACACCGTCTTTGAGATCGGCGGCCGGGATCGGCTCGCCCCAGGTGCTTTGAAGGGGCAGTCGACCCGCCCAGTAGTCGGTCTGCATGTCTTCGGGATCGTCGACCGGGTCGCCACCGCGTACCTTGGCCGAAGCCTCATCGAGCGGCACGGACAACACCATGGTGAGATTGAGATCTTGTTCGTTGGGCGGACGGGCAGTGTCCCAGATCGGAGCAATGTGATCATTGATGACCTTGAGTGCAGCCGTCTTCTCGTCCGAGCCTGCGATGGCCGTTGCCAGGCCCCTGATTACCACGGATCGGTAGTTCATGGAGTTGTGGAACGGTGTCCGGGCAATGACGAGCGCGTCGATAATGGTCACGGTGACGCAAACATCGACGGACCTCCCGCCGCGCATCATGGCGTTGGCGATGCTGCCGTGAATCAAGATTTCGTTGTCTCGCACTCCGTAGGCCATAGGTAACACGATTGGACCATCATCGGTGGTGACACCAACGTGAGCCACCACACCGGCGGCCAAGATCGAGCGGATATCAGATGGGTCATAGACCGCCCGCTCCTTGCCGCGCTTGAGCGTGGTCCGCGCTGACGCCGGGATGTTTTGAGAGGAAGGCATTGGTTTCTCCAGTAGCAGTAGAACCGTATGTAGGTTATTGAACCCGATTGTCAGGTTCCGCAGAAGGTCTTAAATTCCTCAGTGAACGCTGCCGACGCCGGACCCACAAAATGTTCTTGCCCATCGCGTTCGACGTAGGGTTGGGTCACGACCTCAACCAGACGAGTAAAGGGCGCATAGTCGCCCGCTGTAGCGGCGACGAGGGCTTCGTCGACCAAATGATTGCGGGGAATGTAGAGCGGGTTGTGCTCATCCATCGTGTCGGCCACCACACCGGGGGCAATCCCCTGTTCCGTGATTCGCTCGTGCCACGCCGCCAGCCAATCGTCGGGTATTTCCGACGGGGTGAACAGCGCGCTAAACGCGTGGGCATCGCCACGCAAATCTTGGGCCAAGGCTCGAAAACTGTCGGTGTAGTCAATATGGTTCGCCCCAAGCAGGGTCAAGTACTCAGAAGCCAGGTTCTTGTCGGCCTCACTTGGCAATGCAAGACCGAGTTTGGTCGCCATGCCGTCCATCCACCGTTGCTCGTAAACGTCGGAGAAACCGTTGAGGGCGTTCGTGGCCAGCGTCACTGCTTCATCTTCGTCCTCGCTGATGTGTGGCAGTAGGGTCTCGGCCAAACGAGCGAGATTCCATTGGGTGATGCTGGGCTGGTTGCCGTAGGCGTAGCGACCCTGGTGATCGATCGAGCTAAACACCGTGGCATGGTCGTAGCGGTCCATGAAGGCACATGGCCCGTAGTCGATAGTTTCCGACGCGATCGTGACGTTGTCGGTGTTGAGCACACCGTGAATGAAGCCGACCAACATCCACTGGGCCACCAACGAGGCCTGGGCGTTGATAACCGCTTCCAGGAACGCTAAGTAACGCCCGTCGTCGGCTGGGTCGATGTCGGGAAAGTGACGCTGGATCGAGTAATCAGCGAGTCGTTGCACAACCAACTGATCCTCCAGACGAGCGGCATATTCGAAAGTTCCCACGCGAATATGGCTGCCCGCTACCCGCAGTAACACGCCACCAGGCACCATGGCCTCGCGTCGCACCAGCTCCCCAGTAGCGACCACAGACAATGCTCGGGTCGTTGGGATGTTGAGGGCGTGCATGGCCTCGGCCATCACATACTCGCGCAACATTGGCGCCAACTCAGCTTTGCCATCGCCTCTTCGAGCAAACGGTGTCCGACCTGACCCTTTGAGGTGAAGATCGCGGCGGACCCCGTGCCCATCGACCGTCTCGCCGAGCAGTAACGCTCGCCCGTCGCCGAGGGTGGGTGAATAACCACCAAACTGGTGCCCCGCATAGGCCATTGCCGTCGGATGGGAACCGGTCGGGGGGACATTGCCCGCCAGGATTTCAACACCATCGGGCGATTCGAGCAGGTTGGGGTCGAGGCTCAGTTCCGCGGCGAGTGAAGTGTTTGCAGCGACAATCTCAGGAGCCGGAACCCCGGCGCCTTTC
>CAWKZT010000098.1:0-6854 GCA_963854565.1 Acidimicrobiia bacterium | reverse complement strand
CAAAATAGTGGCCTCGTATTTTTCCGACGATGGTGAGCCATCGATGAATTTAGTGCACAAATGGGCCAGTACCGCCGGCGTAGTTGTTGTCGAACCGATCTTGGACACGCATGGACTGCGGTTTGCAGTCCATGATGGGTTGGCTGCGACTGTGCCGAATAGGTACGGGATGCTCGAGCCAGCGAAGCCAATATGGGTACCGATTGACCAAATTGACGTCATCTTTGTACCGCTCGTGTTGTTTGATGCCCAATGCAACCGGGTCGGACGCGGTGGTGGGTGGTACGACAAGACTTTGGCCCAACGCTCCGATTTGACGGTGCTGGCCGGGATTGCCTACGAAGGTCAGAAAGTGGATATTGTGCCGACCCATTCCGGCGATGTCCAGCTGGATCGCGTCATCACGGAAGAGCGCACCTACGGGGAGGGCTGATCCCAGTAAGTCGGGGTGGGAAACCGGGGTGTGACCTTTGCGCCCAGTACTGAGCGATGCGTGGACTAACCGTAGAATTTCGTCAGGGCACGAGCGAACGCATGCGGGTCCTGCGTCCCACACATTTCCCGGATGGAATGCATGCTCAACTGTGCCACGCCTGCGTCGACGGTAGAAATCCCGAGTTTGGCTGCCGTGGTTGGTCCAATTGTGGAGCCACAAGGTGAGTCGTTGCGACTGACAAACTCTTGCATGGGAACGCCGGCGGCATCGCAGGCCGTGCGGAAGAGTGCTGCGGAGGTGGCATCGGTTGCGTAACGCTTGTTGGCGTTGTGTTTGAGGACTGGACCCCCATTTAGGTCAATGTGGTGCTGCGGGTCGTGGCGATCAGCGTAATTGGGATGAGTAGCATGGGCGCCATCGGCGGAGATACATGCCGATTTGGCGAGGGCAATTGCCGCGGTTTGGCTGCCTAGTCCGGAGTCCGGTCCACCCGCAGAGCTGATGATGCGGCCTAGAACTGACGGCAAGAAGTTTGAAGCGGCGCCTGCTGACGAAACGCTGCCGACTTCTTCATGGTCGAACATGGCCAAAATTGGGATGTGGTCGGCGGCTTCCGGCGGGCCATTGGTGAGAGCAATGATTCCGGCATGGCATGAGACTAGGTTGTCGATGCGGGCCGAATTGAGGAATTCGCCGTTCGCTCCACCGACTGTTGCTCCTACAACATCATGCAACATCAAGTCGTGAGCAAGAATGTCGGGTGCCGCGACGCCAACCGATTCGGCAACGATCTCTACGACCGACGCAGAATCGCCCAGTGCCCAAGATGGCGTGAGGTGCTGTTGCGGATTGAGTCGCAGGCCCTTGGATGGCAGTTCGGGGTCGAGGTGAATCGCCAACTGTGAGATGCGACATACCGGTTCGTTGATGCGAACCAGGACGTTAGAGCCGTCGCTCAACACCAGCCGACCGGACACTCCTAGGTCGCGATCCAGCCAGGTGTTGGCCAGAATCCCGCCGTACACCTCAACGGCGACCTGGGCATGCTGACCAGAGGTCAGGCCTTGCTGGGGTTTGAGCCGGAGGTTCGGGCTGTCGGTATGGGCCCCAACCAATCGAAACCCAGTATCGGGGGACTGACCGCTATGAGCCCAGGCAATCAGAGAACCGGAGCGCTGGACATACCACCGTCCAGCCGCTTCCTCCCACATTGATTTTTCGGTCCTTTCGACAAATCCAGCCGCTTCCAGCAACTCAATCGAACATCGTATTCCGTGATAGGGAGACGAAGAACTATCTAGAAACGCGATAAGCGAGCTAAGGTAGGCGTCTGCTGCTGGAAGGCTGTTGCGGTCATTGGGTGTCAAGTCCATGGTCACAACTATGGCCCAGTAGCGCGAGATCCCCCCACTAATACCTAAAGCTTCCGTAAGTACCTGAAAGAAGGCCAATGCGTTCTGCTGCGCTGTCCACCGAAGGCCGACTAGGCCAAGCACCCTCTAGCAATCCTGATTTTCCCCTGGCACAGGGTCTGTACGATCCTGCGTACGAACACGACTCCTGTGGCGTCAACTTCGTGGCTGACCTGCAAGGACGCAAGAGTCACAAGATCGTGGCGACCGGATTTGGGGCCCTATGTAACCTTCAGCATCGAGGTGCAGTTGGAGCCGAAGAGAACACCGGCGACGGTGCGGGCATGTTGTTGCAAGTACCTGACAAATTTCTTCGAGCCATCGTCAAGTTCAAACTCCCCGCGGCAGGTAGTTATGTAACCGGGATTGGCTTCTTGCCAGCAGATGCTGATGCCTCGGCCCGAGCTCGCACCCAAATTGAAGCCCTCGCCGTAGAAGAGAATTTCACTGTTTTGGGTTGGCGCGAGGTTCCCACCGATCCGTCCACGCTGGGCAGCAGTGCCCGCTCGGCGATGCCGTCGTTTTGGCAACCCTTCCTGACCAATGGCCAATTCAGCGGCATTGAGCTTGAACGACGGGCCTACATGCTTCGAAAGCGCATTGAGCACGAAGTAGAAGTTGAAGTAGGCGCCAGCCAGTCCGGCGGCATGGGTGGATCAACGAACACCATACGTCGAGTTTACTTTCCGAGCTTTTCTTGCCGCACTTTTGTCTATAAGGGCATGCTCACCACACCCCAACTGGCCGATTTCTTTCCCGAACTTATGGATGAACGGGTGGAAAGCGCGTTGGCCATCGTGCATTCACGATTCTCCACGAACACCTTTCCGTCCTGGCCTCTGGCCCACCCATACCGGTATGTAGCGCACAACGGTGAAATCAACACCGTGCAGGGCAACCGCAACTGGATGCGTGCCCGTGAGGACCTTTTAGCGTCGGCCAACCTGCCGGGTGAACTCGAACGAATCTTCCCGATTTGTAACCCAGGAGCTTCCGATACAGCGGCTTTTGACGAAGTGCTCGAATTGCTGCATATGGGTGGTTATTCCCTACCCGAAGCAATCATGATGATGATCCCCGAACCATGGGAACGTCACGAGTCCATGGATCCGGCACTCAGGGCTTATTACCGAGTCAATGCGTCCATGATGGAACCGTGGGATGGCCCGGCATCCATCGTCTTCTCCGACGGCAACCAAGTCGGTGCAATTCTTGATCGCAACGGCCTGCGCCCATCGCGCTATTGGGTCACCGATGAGGACATGGTCATCATGGCGTCTGAAGTGGGCGTCGTTGATGTCGACCCCGCCCACATCGTCGAAAAGGGTCGCCTTCGCCCGGGGCGCATGTTTTTGATTGATTTCGAAGAGGGGCGGATCGTTCGCGACGACGAAATCAAGCAACGTTTCCAAACCAGTCGCGACTCCCAAGCATGGCTTGACGAGTACCAGGTAGACCTCAGTGAACTGCAGTCGGCCCCCCGACAGGAAGCCGTCGAAGAAGAATCCCTTACGAGCAGGCAACTGTTATTTGGCTATACGCACGAAGAGCTGAAAATACTTCTGGCGCCAATGGCCATTGGCGGCAAAGAGGCCATCGGCTCTATGGGAACCGACACACCACTAGCGGTGTTGTCGAACCGACCGCGTTTGTTGTTCGACTACTTCAAACAACTCTTTGCTCAAGTCACGAACCCACCTCTTGACGCCATGCGCGAAGAACTGGTTACCGCGGTATGTAACTGGCTGGGGCCAGAAAGCAACCTATTGGAAGCCTCGCCGCAGTCATGCGAGCAGATCTTTGTCCCTCACCCGGTCATCACCACCGCTGAACTGGGAAACATCGCTGCCCTCGACGGCACCGGCGATTTCCCGGGCTTTAATGCCGAGATTGTGCCGTGCGTGTACGAGGTCGAAGCCGGCGGCGCCGGTCTCCGTGTGGCTATTCAAAACATCCGAAGTCACGTCGATGCTGCAATTGCCGCGGGTAAGAACATCATCATTTTGAGTGACCGCGAGACGAACGCACACTTGGCGCCGATTCCTTCGGTACTAGCGGTGGGGGCGATCCACCACCATCTCGTACGGCAGAAAACTCGCAGCAAGGTCGGCATCGTTGTCGAAACCGGCGAGGCACGCGAAGTGCACCACATCTGCATGTTGTTGGGCTACGGCGCAACGGCGGTCAACCCCTACCTCGCCTTCGATACGATCGACAATCTTGTCGATCGTGGTCTGTACGGCTTCGAAAATGTTACGAAGACCGAAGCGCACACCAACTACATCAAGGCATGCGATCTTGGTGCCCTGAAGATTATGTCCAAGATGGGCATTTCTACGGTCCGAAGTTACACGGGCTCCCAGATCTTTGAGGCCATTGGGCTGGGAACGCCGCTGGTCATGGATTGCTTTACCGGCACAGTTTCGCGATTGGGTGGGATTGGGTATGCCCAGATTGCTATGGGAATCTCGGCCCGCCATGCCTTGGCATACCCGAAGACACCCGAAGGACGCGCCCATCGCGAACTCGAGGGCGGCGGCGACTATAAGTGGCGCCGTGAAGGCGAATACCACCTGTTCAACCCCGAGACCGTATTCAAATTGCAGCATGGCACCCGCACCAGGCGCTACGACATCTTTAAGCAATACACCAAGCTCATTGACGATCAGTCCACCCAACTTGCCACCCTGCGCGGACTGTTTCGTTTCCGTGATGGCGAGCGGCCTGCGGTACCAATTGATGAGGTCGAACCCGTAAGTGAGATTGTTAAGCGGTTCTCCACTGGCGCCATGTCTTATGGCTCCATTTCGGCTGAGGCACACGAGTCATTAGCCATTGCCATGAACCGCATAGGGGCCAAGTCCAATACGGGCGAAGGTGGTGAAAACCCCGAACGTTTCACACCCGATGCCAACGGTGATTCGCGTCGGTCGGCCATCAAACAGGCTGCTTCGGGCCGATTCGGTGTCACGAGCGACTATCTCGTTAATGCTGACGACATTCAGATCAAGATGGCGCAGGGCGCTAAACCAGGCGAGGGCGGCCAACTGCCGGGTCACAAGGTGTGGCCTTGGATTGCGGAGGTGCGCCACTCAACTGTTGGTGTGGGCCTCATTTCGCCACCACCGCACCACGACATCTACTCGATCGAGGATCTAGCTCAACTTATCTACGACCTCAAAAATGCTAATCCGAAGGCGCGTATTCACGTGAAACTTGTGGCTGAGCTTGGGGTCGGTACCGTTGCGGCCGGCGTTGCCAAGGCGCACGCCGATGTAGTGCTGATTTCTGGCTATGACGGTGGCACCGGTGCCTCACCGCTTACCTCCATTAAGCATGCCGGTACGCCGTGGGAACTTGGCCTGGCCGAAACCCAGCAGACGCTCTTGCTCAACGGTCTACGCGATCGCGTCGTGGTGCAAACCGACGGCCAGCTTAAGACAGGGCGTGACGTCATGATCGCCACGTTGCTGGGCGCCGAAGAGTTTGGCTTTGCCACGGCACCGTTGGTAGTGCAAGGTTGCGTGATGATGCGTGCATGCCATCTCGATACCTGCCCGGTTGGTGTAGCAACGCAGAACCCCGAACTTCGCAAGAACTTTTCGGGCAAACCTGAGTTCGTTGTCACGTTCATGGAGTACATCGCCGAGGAAGTACGCGAATTGTTGGCCGAACTGGGATTCCGGACCATCGAAGAGGCCATCGGTCGCGTCGATGCTCTCGATGTATCTGACGCCATTGGTCATTGGAAAGCAGCCGGACTCGACCTCAGCCCCATCCTTCATCAACCCGACGTGCCCGAAGGCGCCGACCTTCACTGCACACGCCAGCAAGACCACGGTTTGGCCGATGCGATGGACAACCAACTGATTGCTTTGGCTGCCCCCGCGTTAGAGCGAGGCGAAAAGGTTGTGATCGACCTGCCCATCCGCAATGTGAACCGCACCGTAGGCACCATGTTGGGCAATAGGGTCACCGTGGCCTATGGCGCCGAAGGACTTCCCGACGACACCATCCATGTCCGTCTAGAAGGTGCGGCTGGCAACAGCCTGGGAGCTTTCCTGCCCAGGGGTATCACCCTTGAACTGGTTGGCGATGCCAATGACTATGTTGGCAAGGGTCTGTCGGGAGGTCGTCTGAGCGTTCGACCCGCCGACAATGTGGGTTTCGTCGCGGAACAAAGCGTTATCGCTGGCAACGTCTTGTTATACGGAGCAACCGGCGGAGCGGCGTTCTTCCGTGGCCTGGTGGGTGAACGCTTTTGCGTTCGTAACTCCGGAGCTACAGCAGTTGTCGAAGGTATTGGCGACCATGGCTGCGAGTACATGACCGGCGGTCGTGCCGTCATTTTGGGCGAGACCGGCCGCAACTTCGGGGCGGGCATGTCCGGGGGTATCGCCTTCGTCTACGACGAGGACGGCGCTTTCGCCAGCCGTGTCAACGACGAAATGGTTGATCTCGAAACTCCAGATCCTGACGACCTCCGCTGGCTCCGGGGCATTGTCGAGGAGCACCGCTCCATTACCCGCTCATCAGTGGCGGACCGAATTCTCCAAGACTGGGCTGCGCTACACGGCCGGTTTGTGAAGGTAATGCCACGCGATTACAAGCGGGTTATTGCGACTCAGGCATTGGCCTTGGCCGAAGGGCGCGATCCCGATGAAGCCGTTATGGCAGGAGTGAGGGGCTGATCATGGGTGACCCAAGAGGATTTATTGACCATGGCCGCGAAACGCCGTCCCATCGTCCTGTCCCGGTTCGCCTCCGAGATTGGAAAGAGGTTTATGAGCCCTTTCCTGAGGCATCTCTGAAGGTTCAGGCCAGCCGGTGTATGGATTGTGGTATCCCATTTTGTAACAACGGGTGTCCGCTTGGGAACTTCATCCCGTCCTGGAACGACCTGGTCTATCGAGGCCATTGGAACGAAGCAATCAACCGGCTTCATGCCACTAACAACTTCCCTGAATTCACCGGCCGGCTATGTCCCGCTCCATGTGAGTCCGCTT
>CAWKZT010000097.1:0-6873 GCA_963854565.1 Acidimicrobiia bacterium | reverse complement strand
ACGTGATCGTGTCGAGGTCCGGGCTTATGTGGAGTCCGTGTAGGACCATGTCGTCGGCGACGTTACCAATGACGACGATTTCAGACGGATCGACGACGAGTCGTAATCCAGCGAGGAACTTGGCGGCGCCGACACCGCCAGCAAGAACACAGATCATCGGCTACGAGAGACCTTTCAATTTGCCTTCGAGTAGTTCGAGGTCGGCATCGACCATCATGTGCACCAGGTCCTCAAACGAAGTCTTGGTCTCCCACCCCAATTCTCGGTGGGCTTTAGAGCTATCACCGACGAGAAGGTCGACTTCGGCGGGCCGGAAGAAGCGTTCGTCAATCACCACATGGTCCTCATAATTGAGACCGGCACGAGCGAATGCAATGTCACAGAACTCACGAACGGAATGGCTTTCGCCTGTGCAGATGACGAAGTCGTCGGGTTCGTCGGCTTGGAGCATCCGCCACATGACATCCACGTAGTCACCCGCGAAACCCCAATCGCGATGGGCGTCGAGGTTGCCTAGACGTAACTCGGTTTGGTTGCCCAACTTGATTTGAGCGACCCCATGAGAGATTTTCCTCGTAACAAACTCGAGGCCGCGACGCGGACTTTCATGATTAAACAAAATGCCTGATGAGGCGTGGAGGCCGTAGCTTTCGCGGTAATTAACGGTCATCCAGTGGCCGTAAACCTTGGCCACGCCGTAGGGCGACCGTGGGTAGAACGGGGTGTCTTCGGTCTGGGGAACCTCGCGGACCTTGCCGAACATTTCGCTGCTGCTCGCCTGGTAAAGCTTAATTTCAGGGTTGACGATGCGCACGGCGTCGAGCACGCGGGTGACCCCTAGGCCCGTGATTTCTCCGGTGAGGACTGGCTGACCGAATGAGGTTTGCACAAAGGACTGGGCCGCCAGGTTGTAGAGCTCCTCGGGCTGGTGGTCCCGTAACGCGTTAATGATTGACACCTCGTCGAGCAAGTCGCCGGTCACTAATTCAAGTTGGTCTTGGATGTGTGCGATGCGTCCAAAGTTGATCGTGCTAGATCGCCGGACCATGCCGACCACTCGGTACCCCTTGGTTAACAGGAGTTCAGCTAGGTAGGAGCCGTCTTGGCCGGTAATTCCGGTGATTAGTGCGGTAGGCATGGCTTATTCTTCCGGTTGGGTGGCGCATTCTTCGAGAACGTCGCGCAGCGTTTGAGTTAGTGAGATCGTGGGAGACCATCCGGTAGCGGATCTAAGTTTGGTGGGGTCCCCGCAGCGTCGGTTGATTTCGATGGGTCGAACAAGTTGCGGGTCAAGCACAGGCGTTAGGTCAACGTCGGCAAGTGTCAGCAGTTCCTGTAGGACGGCTTCTATGGTGACGGCTGTTCCGCGGCAAACATTGTAAACCTCTCCGGGGGTGCCATGTTCGGTGAGCAGTCGGTAAGCACGGGCGACATCGCGAACATCAGTAAAATCGCGTTCTGCGGTTAGAACGCCGGTTTGCAGGCTTGTCGCTTTTTGTTGTTTGGCATGAAGCACGCGGCGGGCCAGCGCAGGAATGACAAAGTCGGGGCGCTGACCTGGGCCAGCATGGTTGAACGACCGGGCCATGATGACTCCGAGTCCGTTGATGTGGGCCTGACGGGCAACCATTTCCGCGGCTGCTTTGCTGGCGGCGTACGGTCCGGCCGGGCGGGGAGGTTCGGTTTCGGCGATGGGCTGGTCATGTGCTGGCACATTGCCGTAGACGTCGGCGCTGGAAATGACGAGCACGCGGTGGGTGTGGTGATTGGCGCAGGCCGATAGCACTGAATCGGTGCCGATGACGTTGGCCTGGTAGGTAGCGGCACGATTTCGCCACGAGCCACTTACATCGCTCCATCCGGCCAGGTGGTATACCACGTCCGGTTTTGTGTCTCCGATTAGTTCATCAACGGCGCGGTAGTCGGTGATATCGGGACCGCGTTGGTCGAGGTCCGAGGCGATGGTTTCGTCACCACACGATTGAAGGTGGGCCACCAAATGTTGGCCAACGAATCCGCTGGCGCCAGTGATCAACGCGCGTGTCACGCGGTGTGCCTCATCGTTTGCATTGGGAGAGTCTAAAACGAAAGACTGCCGGTCCATGCATAGGACCGGCAGTCTTCTTGGGGGGTTACTTAGGGGTGGAGGTCAACTCTCACCCAGACGTTAGGCGCCAAGGCCTACCAGTGTGCGTACCGATACTGCGCCGTCTTTGACGGTTTCACGAGTAGTAGCCAGGACGAACTTGGCAGGATCTGGAAGGCGGGAGTCAACGGCATCGAGAACGGTGTCGACACGGTCTTCGATAGCTATGGCCTGCTCGTCGATGGCCTTGACCACGGGGATAGTGCCAAGTCGGGATGCCTGTTCGCGGGCAGTTTCAATGGTCTCACGGCCAGCGGTCACAGCTTTGTTTGCCCATTCCGATGGGACGGAAAGGTCGACGGTGGGAAGGTCAAATGACGGCAGTTCCATTTTGGGGAGATTCACCGAAGGAAGGTCAAGGTTGCTCATACGTTTACGAGCCACGGCGGTGGCTTCGGCGGCACGCCTAAAGCCGAGGACGCTGGCGCCAACGGCTACGTAGGCGCTGTCGGTTACGACTTTGACGACGTCATTGCTGAGTTCAGTTGTCTTGGCGGAAATATCGATGTTCGGCATTTCGAACTGAGGGAAGTCGAGGTTGGTAGGAATCTTGAAATTAAACATGGGTGCCTCCGTAGGCGTGGGTTGTTATCCGGGTTGGGGGGGGAGAAGAGAACGTGGGGGAGTGCTTGCAATGCTAACTTAAGAGTTTAACAGTTGCAAGCACTTTGTGGTGTGTGTTTAGTCACACCCGGCCGGCGAATAGCGAGGCGATAGTGCTCTGCCTTTGAGATTTTGATCCCGGATAAAAACATGGGCCCGGGGTCGCGGACATCGCGCCACGGCGGCTCTACGCTGTTTTCGCCGTGGATGCCGAGTTACCAGCTGCTGAACCAGACCCCAGTGCCGCAGTAGTGGACGACCGCGCCCCAAAAAGCAGTGCTTCACCCACACAGGTTCCGGGTGTGACAGCGATCGTTGTCGCTCACCGATCAGGACCCTCGCTCGACGATACTCTGGCGTCACTTCGCATGCAGGACTACGGGCGCCTGCGTATTGTCGTGGCCGGTGCAGACGGTGACCGTTCGCTCGAAGAGCGAGTTCGGGCCATTGTTCCCGATGCCGAAGTGTCAATATCTAACGATGACGGCGGTTTTGGTTCGTCCGTTAATGCTGTGGTCGACGAAACAGCGCTTTCGGCGTTCCTGCTCATATGCCACGACGATGTGGCCTTAGCCCCCGATGTCGTCCGCATACTCGTGGAGGAAGCAACGAGGTCGAACGCCGGTGTCGTCGGCCCGAAATTTATAAACTGGCACAATCCCGGCATCATTCAAGACGTTGGTATAAGTATTGACAAGACCGGAGCACCGGTACCGTTTGTCGAGGTCAACGAACTCGACCAAGAACAACACGATGCCGTTCGCGACGTGTTCTACACGCCAGCCGCATGCATGCTGATCCGCAGCGACCTGTTTCGCATTGTTGGCGGTTTTGATGAAGTGATCTCTTTTAGAGGCGAAGATCTTGACCTTTGTTGGCGCTGTCATGTAGCGGGCGCCCGTGTCGTGGTTGCGCCGGACGCGGTTGTCCGCCACGAGGCTCAACTCGAAACGCGGCGGCCCACTGACGATGCGCTCGGACTCCGGCGTCGGCACCAAACCCGTGCGATGCTCGCTAACTACAGCAAATTACATCTCTTGCGTGTGGTGCCTCAAGCACTGTTTATGACCATCTTCGAGGCAATTTTATCTCTGTTCTCTGGTCATACTCGTCGGTCGAGGGCAGTGCTGGGTGCGTGGGGTTGGAACGCTCGTCGGATCCCCTCGTTAGTTAAACGCCGGCGGGTGATTGCGGAACACCGAGTCGTAGGCGACGGCGATCTGCGTCATCTCCAGGTGGGCGGATTTGCCCCAGTAAACACCTATTTGCGCGACCGGCGCGATGGCCGCGGTGCTGTCCGTGGGCGCGAGATGTTCCAGTCCATTACCCAACGAGGTCCGGTTCAACTGGCGCTGCTTGTCTGGGGAGCAGTTCTCGCCGTTGTCATTTTCGGTAGCCGGCACATGCTCAGTGACGGACTGCCGATTTACGGCGAGTTTGGTTCCTTTGGCGACAGCGCGACCGACACGATTAGCCAATGGTGGTCCGGCTGGCGAGACGAGGGCCTAGGGCGAGAGGCACCGGCGCCGATCGGCAATTTGTTGGTGGGCTTGGCGAGCCTGCTTATGTTCGGCAAGATTGCGTTGCTGCGCACCGTGGTCATTGTTGGGCTCCCGATCTTTGGAGCGATCGGCATGTGGCGTCTGGTACGCCCCTTTGAAAGTCCACGTGCTCAAGCAGTTGGGGTTGTGGCTTTTCTAGCCAATCCGTTGGCCCTCAACGCTGTAGCTAATGGTTCGTTGTCCGCGCTCATCATGATTGGGGCCAGCCCCTGGGTGCTCGCCGCGTTCGGGCGCGCTGCTCAGCAGTCACCGCACGGTCTTTACGATGGTGGGCGTGGTGCAAATGTGCCCTCGCCGTCTATCCCGCGAGAGATTCTTACGTTTGGGCTGAGCCTCGGGCTCATGACCGCATTCGTTCCGTTCGGGCTAGTTCTGGCCGGGATCATGATGTTGGCGTTTGTCGTTGGATCGTTGTTGTCGGGTCACCTGCTGGGCACCGGGCGGATGTTTGTGGGCTCGCTGGGCGCCGTGGTGTTGGCCCTTGCACTGCAGCTTCCGTCCGGTCTTGATGCGCTGACCGGCGAGTGGGCTCTATTGGGTGGCACCCGGTCCGATGGTGGAACCGAACTGGCACTCGCTGATGTTCTCCGTTTTCATGTCGGCCCCCATGGCGGCAGTGTGCTCGGCTGGTTTCTTCTGGCCGCAGCCATATTGCCACTCTTGTTGGCTCGCGGCGCCCGATTTGCCTGGGCAGTTCGCGGGTGGGTCACGTTCCTGGCGTCCGTCGCCGTTGTAATGGTTGCAGCCCAAGGGCTTCTGCCTGTGGGAGCGCCGCGACCAGAGGTGATCTTGGCCCCTGCAGTATCGGGTCTAGCGCTGGCAACGGCAATGGGAATGGTGGCGTTCGAGGTCGATCTCAATCGTTACATGTTTGGTTGGAGACAGCTTGTGCCCGTCACCGCTCTCGTGGCGTTGTGCATAGGGGTCCTTCCGGTCGTTGGTGCGTCGTTTGATGGTCGGTGGGAAGCCCCAGGACGAGACTTCGCATCGGTGCTAGAGATTGTCACAGCGGCTGACGCCCCGGCGGCTTCGCGCACTCTATGGATTGGCGACCCCGATGTCGTGCCCATGAACGGTTGGGAATTCGAAGACGGTGTTATTTACGCTACGTCCTACGGTATGCAGACAACGATCCTCGATCGATGGCCGGGTCCGTCCACCGACGAAAGTCGACTCATAGCGGAGGTAATCCAGGTTGGGTTAGACGGGGCCACCAGTCGCCTCGGCACGCTGTTGGGACCAATGGCTATCCGGTACATCGTGGTGCCTGAACGGCTCGCTCCTGCGCCTGATGGAGCGATTGAGCGTCCGGCGCCCGAAGCAATTGTTGCGATGTTGGCCGAACAGCTCGACCTCGAACAAATCGAACTCAGCCCCGGAGTTGTGGTGTACCGCAACACCGCTTTTTTGCCGGTTCATGCTGCTGTTGCTGCCGGGGCGACGGATGGAACCGTTGGCTTTCGTGATGCTGTCGGTGTGGATCTAGACGATGGGACCCCTATCTTTCAACCCGATGACTACCGATCAGCCGATGGCCGTGTCGTGGCAGGTACTGATGCCTATATAGCGGCTGCGGGCGCTGGCTGGGAGCTCGAGACATCCCATGGACCTGTGGCGCGAAATTCGGCGTTTGGATGGGCATCATCATTCGCCATGGACGCTACTGGGTCCGGTGAATTGCGATATGACACGCCTAGTCAGCAACGCTTGTTCCAAATGCTCCAACTATTGGGCTGGGTAGTAATCGTTGGATTCACGGTTCGCCTTGTGTCAATAGAGCGAGAGGGCCGCTGATGCGTATTCCTCGTTGGCCAGCGATCATCATTTTGTTGGCCTGTCTTGGAGGCCTAATTTGGCTGGATCAGCGCGTCGCTGACTACGACCATTCCGCCATCGTGGTCGAGGGTAAACCAGCCTTCCCTGTTGCTGCCGGCGAAGGTTCCCTCGGCTCGACTTGGTATTGCACAGGTGGAACCGGCGATACCGCGGGCATAGCCGATCAGGTTGTCACTATTGCCAACGCTGATCTTGTAACGGCTGTAGGCACGGCCACGGTTTTTGGAACTCAATTGATCGAGGGCGTTGGTCCGGTCTTCGTAACTCCGGAGATTCGCGCTATCGAGGTCGCCCCGAACAGTGTGATGACTTTTGCTCTCGGTGAAGTTCTCAACGTCGAATATGTTGCGGCGCTATTGGAGTTTGACTCAGCCAGTGTTGTGGTCACCCATACGGTTACAGGTCCGGCTGGTGTCGGGGCAAGTCCCTGCGCGTCGAACGCATCATCCAACTGGTATTTCGCAGGCGGTACAACGGCCCGCGACGCGCTTCAGCTGTTGCTTGTCTTCAATCCGTTTGCTGATGATGCCGTGGTAGATATCACCTTTGCTACCGATGATGGTGCTCGTGCGCCGCAGGTGTTTGACGGGGTTCCGGTTCCCGCCAGGAGCCTGGTACCGATCGATGTTACCGAGGTTGTTGCTCGGTGGCCGCAGCTCAGCACCAGCGTTGAGTCCCGCACGGGCCGGGTCGTTGTTGATCGGTTGGTGCGATTTGACGGCTCCG
>CAWKZT010000096.1:0-6922 GCA_963854565.1 Acidimicrobiia bacterium | reverse complement strand
CCAAACGGCCCAGCGTGCAGGTAGGCGATCCATTCGAAGAGAAGCGTCTTATCGAAGCTTGCCTGGCGTTACTCGACGCCAAGTTGGTCGTCGGTATTCAGGATCTGGGCGGCGCAGGGTTTGTTTGTGCAACCAGCGAAACTGCCTCCCGAGGCGGCGTCGGCATGGATGTCGACGTTTCCGCTGTGCCGTTGCGCGAGGCCGATCTCGAACCATTCGAGGTAATGATTAGCGAGTCTCAAGAGCGCATGTTGGCCATCGTCGAGCCCGAAGGCCTCGCCGAGGTAATGGCCATTTGTAGCAAGTGGGACATCGAGGCGACCGTCGTTGGCAAAGTCACCGAAGGCACCCAGTTGCGTATTCTCGACGGGTTCGAGGGCGAGGTCCTAGCCGATATTCCCGCTTCGTCGCTGCACGATGCCGCTCCGCTGTACAACCGTCCGATGGCAAAGCCGACCGATTGGGCCGATCGCTTACTGGCCGATCCTTCCACCATCGAATGTGTCGATGCCAATGCCGACTTGCTCGACATGATGATGGATACTTCGTGGGTTTGGTCCCAGTACGACCACCAGCTATTTCTCAATACCGTGGTCGGTCCTGGTGCCGATGCCGCGTTGTTACGTCTCAAGAACCCGAACACCGGCGCCGCGACGGGCAAAGGTCTAGGTCTTACGACCGACGGAAACCATCGCTGGTGTGCGGTCGACCCAAAACACGGAACAGCGATGGTTGTTTCGGAATCCGTACTCAATCTGGCCTGCGTCGGTACCTACCCGATTGCATTGGTGAACTGCCTCAATTTCGGCAACCCCGAACACCCCGAGGTCATGTGGCAGCTTTCTGAAGCGGTCGATGGCATGACCGATGCGTGCAATGCCTTTGGCGTGCCGGTGGTCGGCGGGAATGTAAGTCTCTACAACGAGAGCCGCGGCTCCAATATTGATCCCACGCCGGTTATTGGTTTGCTTGGCCTAGTCGATCAACTCCTCGCCGTGCCTCCCGGTATGACCTGGAACGATGGCGACCGACTCATGCTGCTCGGCGAGCCATCGTGCCATTTGGGTGGCTCCGCATGGGCAGCCAACCACGGACACAAACACGGCGTGTTGCCACCGCTCGACATGGCGGCTGTTTCTCAGGTCGCCGGATTAGTCCGAACCTTAGTTACCGGGCAAATGGTTACTGCAGTTCACGACATCGCCGACGGGGGCATGGCGGTTGCTCTTGCCGAGATGGCAGTCGCGTCTCAGGTCGGATGTATGACAGCCCGTATCGACGGCCACGGAGCATTTTTTTCTGAAGCTGCTGGTCGCGTCATCGTTGCTGTCGACCCAGAATTGATGAGTGACGTGCAGGTCGCTGCCGAGCAGGCCGGAGTGCCTGTCACCCGCCTGGGCTTAGCGACCGGCGACCGAGTTATCGCTAAGGGCATAGTCGACCTGCCGCTAAGCGAGGTCAGCCAACGACATCGAGATTGTTTGCCCAATGCCCTCGGCGAGGGAACAACTCAGGGATAACCATGACGGCCACCGACACCCCACCCCTAAGCCCTGACGACGATACGCCGAAGGAAGCCTGTGGGGTTGTGGGCATTTATGCCCCAGGACGCGCCGTAAGCCATTTGCTCTACCTTGCGCTTTACGCGCTGCAACACCGCGGTCAAGAGTCAGCTGGTATGGCCGTGAGCGATGGCGAGACGCTGACCGTTATCAAAGATATGGGCTTGGTGTCGACGGTTTTCGACGACCGCATGTTGGCTGCACTGCCGGGCCACCTCGGCATAGCTCAGAACCGCTATTCCACCACCGGCTCCAGTACCTGGCATGCCAGCCAACCGGTTTATCGCAGCCTTGGGTCGGTCGAGTTTGCTCTAGGACACAACGGCAACCTCATCAATACGGCCGAACTTGCGGCCGCGGCCGGGGTGCTTGAGGGCACGGTTATTAGCGATAGTCACTTAATGGCCGACATTATCGAACGAGAGTTGGCGGCCATTACTATCGAAGAACACAGTGATGAACGCCATCTCGAAAAGGCAGTTGCTGCCGCTGTGCCGCAGTTTATAGGCGCATTCTCCCTGGTCATAGCCGATGATGGCCACGTCATCGGTGTTCGCGATCCACAAGGCTTCCGCCCTCTCTGCTTGGGCCGCATCGACAATGGTTGGGTATTGGCATCGGAGAGCCCGGCCCTCGACACGGTGGGGGCTACTTTTGTCCGCGAAGTCGAACCAGGCGAGATGGTGGTCATCGATGCGTCCGGTGTTCGCAGTATTCGCCCCTTTGAAGAGTCAGCGATCGACCCCAAGCTGTGCCTATTTGAGTTCGTCTATTTCGCTCGTCCCGATACCACTCTGTATGGACAAGGGGTGCACGGAGCCCGCGTTCGTATGGGAGCACAGCTTGCCCAGCAGGCGCCCATGGACGCCGACATGGTGATGGGCGTTCCCGAATCGGGGGTTCCTGCCGCCGAGGGCTACGCCCGCGAAAGCGGTATTCCGTTTGGTCATGGGCTGGTCAAGAATCGGTACATCGGGCGCACGTTTATTGCCCCAAATCAGAAGCTCCGAGCGCTCGGTGTGCGTATGAAACTTAACCCTCTTCGCGAAAATATTGCCGGCAAAAAGCTTGTAGTGGTCGACGACTCCATCGTTCGAGGTACGACAACTAAGGCCATGGTCGAGATGCTCCGGGCGGCAGGCGCGGCCGAAATTCACATGCGGATTTCTTCGCCGCCATATCGTTGGCCCTGCTTCTATGGGATGGATGTGGGCACTCGAGGCGAGCTTTTGGCCGCCGATATGACGGTCGACGAAATCCAAAAGTATCTCGACGTTGACTCGCTCTCGTATTTGAAGCTCGATCGGTTGCTGGCGGCCACTGGTGCAGTTGGAGCGGGTTTCTGCGATGCTTGTTTGACCGGTACCTACCCCCTCGAAATCCCTGTGGCATTGCGCGAGGCGGCGGCCCTTCCGCCGATCGAAAAGGCTGCCAGCGAAGTTGAGACTGAACGTCCGGCGCTATCAGCAACCGAGGCCACCCATGGGTGAGACCTATGCCGCGGCGGGCGTCGACATCGAGGCCGGCGATCAAGCCGTCGCGAAAATCAAGGCGCACGTGGAGTCCACTACTCGCCCCGAGGTCATGGGCGGAATCGGCGGATTCGGTGGTCTGTTCGACATTTCCCAACTTGCTTACGACGAGCCGGTGCTGGTATCGGGCACCGATGGAGTGGGCACCAAGGCGTTAGTAGCCACTGCGGCGAAGCGCTACGAAACCATCGGTATCGACCTGGTTGCCATGTGCGTTGACGATCTGGTGTGCGGGGGAGCAGAACCACTGTTCTTTCTGGACTATGTATCAGTCGGCAAGGTAACGCCGAGCCACATAGAAGCCCTGGTCAGCGGCATTGCCGATGGCTGCCGTCAAGTTGGAGCGGCCTTAGTAGGCGGCGAAATTGCCGAGCACCCCGGGGTGATGGACGATGGCGAATTTGACCTTGTCGGCTTTGCCGTCGGGGTAGTCGAACGCCGTAATGTATTACGGTCCAAGTCGGCCAAAGCGGGCGATGTTCTTATTGGTCTGGCGTCACCGGGCCTCCGCTCTAACGGCTACTCGCTGGCTCGTCGGTTGTTTTTCGATGTTGCGGGTCGGTCGCTCAACGATCCGGCCTGGGACGGATCTGCCACCACCGTTGCCGATGAACTCCTGCTGCCCTCGGTTCTTTACACCCCAGGGGTCCTGGCGTTGCAACAGCACGTCACCGTCAATGCCGTTGCGCACATTACCGGCGGCGGCATACCGGGCAATTTGCCTCGATCGCTGCCCCGCGACGTCGATGCTCTTGTGCAACGGTCATCGTGGTCGCCGCCTCCAATATTTGCTGAGATGCAACGTATTGGCGATGTTGCCACCAGTGAGATGGACAAGGTTTTCAACATGGGCGCCGGGATGATTATCGCTGTTGCTCCTGCCGATGCAGTGGCCGCTATCGAGTCGTTGGGGGCAAGTGGTCATGCCCCTTGGCAACTCGGGGAACTCGTACCTGGAACCGGGAAGGTCACCTATGTCTGATGGTAAACCGCTGACTAGCGTCGAACTGCTGCGCGATCACTTGCTCGAATACTCTGTACGACGAGGCGATTTCACCCTCAAGTCGGGTCGTAAAAGCAGTTGGTTTATTGACTCGAAACAAACGGCATGTCGCCCTGAAGGCATCGTGTTGATGGCCGATGTGGCCCTCGACCTCATTCCCGACGAGGCCACTGCTATCGGTGGCCTCACCGTGGGTGCGGATCCGGTGGCCTATGGGGTGGCGGCGGTGGCGGCGACCCGGGGTCGTAAACTTCGTTCGTTCACGATTCGTAAAGAGGCGAAGGACCACGGAATAGCCGGACGATTGGCGGGCCCGTTGTTGCCGGGCGACAAAGTTGTCATAACCGAGGACACGGTTACACGCGGGGTGTCGTTGTTCGAGTCTGTTCAGGTGGTCATCGACTTGGGAGCCGAACCGATCTTGATTATGCCGTTGGTTGATCGAGGTGGAACGTGCGCGGCGATGGC
Organism: Acidimicrobiia bacterium; assembly: GCA_963854565.1. Taxonomy (GTDB): domain Bacteria; phylum Actinomycetota; class Acidimicrobiia; order Acidimicrobiales; family JAHEJN01; genus CAWKZT01. The sequence continues at coordinate 2,357 of CAWKZT010000096.1, read as the reverse complement.
TGCTGCCGCCGGAATTGCGTACCACCCATTGGTTACTGCCGTTGACTTAGGGTTCGCTTACGAAGGCGTTTAGTTTTCTAGGCGTCGTGTGGGGGCGAGGAGCATGACCTCGCGGTTGGGTGGCCGGTAAGCCGCTTGCTAATGGGCGCCACTGTCTCGTCGTCACTTTATTGCGACGCCGCTGGGGAGTCAGCGCCACTGGTTAGCATGACCGCCTATGTCAACCACGACTGCCGCTTATTCAATTGCCCTCCGTACCCGCATGGCCAACATCCCTGGCACCCTGGGCCGACTATGTGTCGCTATTGGTGAGGTAGGCGGCAATATTGGTGCGGCCGAGGGCTTCGATGTCCGTGGCCCGCACCTTGAGCGTCGCATTGTGGTGCATTGCCGCAGCCTTGAACATCAGGCCGAGGTGGTCGCCGCCGTAGAAGAGGTGGATGGTGTCGAACTGCTCGAATGGTGGGACCGCACGTTCAAGATGCACGACGGTGGCAAGATCGAAGTTTTGCCGCTCTTTCCTGTCAACGACAACGACGACCTTTCCATGGCCTACACACCTGGAGTGGCTCGGGTGTGCATGGAGATCCATGACAATCCCGATCTCGCCCACGAGTACACCATTCGTCGCAACACGGTCGCCATTGTGAGCGACGGCACCGCTGTGCTGGGCCTCGGCAATATTGGCCCCCTTGGTGCGATGCCAGTCATGGAAGGCAAGGCGCTGCTGTTTAAGGCCTTTGCCAATGTTGACGCGTTTCCTATTTGTATTGATGTCAGCAGCGCTGACGAAATTGTCGAGACCGTGGTGCGAATTGCGCCAACATTTGGTGGCATCAACCTCGAAGACATCAAGGCGCCTGAGGCATTCGAGGTCGAGGAACGACTCAAAGAACTGCTCGATATCCCCGTTTTTCATGATGATCAACACGGCACCGCCGTCGTAACCCTGGCTGCGTTGTGGAACTCGCTCAAGCTCACCGGACGCAAGATCGAAGACCAACGCATTGTCATCTCTGGCGTTGGCGCTGCTGGTGTGGCCATCGGCAAGATTCTGATGAATGCGGGCGCAGGCGAAATTATCGGTGTCGACAGCAAGGGCACGGTGTTCGATGGTCGCGATGGCCTCAACAAGTGGAAGCAGTGGTTTGCTGAACACACCAATCCTCGCTGCGTGGTGGGTTCGCTGAGCGATGCTGTCGTCGGTGCTGACGTCTTCATCGGGGTGAGCGCGCCCGGCGTACTTACCGCAACCGATCTTCGGCGTATGAACGACGGGCCAATCGTGTTTGCTATGGCCAACCCCAATCCCGAAATTCGCCCCGAAGATGCCGACGGGATTCCCTCGGTGATGGCGACCGGCCGAAGTGACTACCCCAATCAGATCAACAACGTGTTGGCCTTCCCAGGAATTTTCCGAGGTGCGCTTGATGCCCGGGCAACCGATATAACCGAAAACATGAAAATTGCGGCCGCTATGGCGATTGCTGACTCCGTTTCCGATGAGCAGTTAGCGGCTGACTACATCATGCCGTCCGTATTTGACAAGTCTGTGGTCGAGCGTGTCGCCCCAGCCGTTGCCGCCGCAGCCGTCGCTGATGGTGTTGTTCGCGGTCAAGGGGCTTCGAGTTGATCGCTTGAGCTGTTCGGTGGCCAGGTCAAGTTGGAGGTTCGACCGCATCGGCAGGTGAGGGGTGATGGCTCTGAAGTCCGAGCGGATTTCTGTGCGAAATTCGGGCGCGATTCGCGTGTGGCTTTGTTATCGTGGCTGGGCTTTCTCAACGGAAGGCGAGCCCCCATCGTCTAGCGGCCTAGGACGCTGGCCTTTCACGCCGGTAACACGGGTTCAAATCCCGTTGGGGGTACAGTTATTCTCCGCTTCAGTCTCTAACGAGGTTGTGGCAAAAAGTTCACTTAGGAGTTTCGCAAGATTCTTCTAGGTCCGACTCTTCGGAGTCGGGGCAATACCTGGCCCTTGGGTCAGGGTTTAAGGTCCTGTGGTGCAGTTTGGAGTGCACGTCGCCCTGTCACGGCGAAGGTCGCGGGTTCAAATCCCGTCAGGACCGCAAACTTCGCAGTAGCGAAACCTTCTCCGCCTTCGGGCGGCGAGAATCTTCACTACGCAAGTAGTAAAGATACAGCAGGGGTCGGGTAGCTCAGTTGGTAGAGCGACCGCCTGAAAAGCGGTAGGTCACCGGATCGACGCCGGTTCCGACCACTCCTAACAGGTCAGTGACTACGGTCGCTGACCTGTTCTCGTTTTGATCAAGAGTCATAGTGATGTAGCCAAGAGTCGGACCAAACCTTCCCTCGACCTTTCCGTTCTCGGAGTAGTGGAGATGCATGCTGCATCTCCA
>CAWKZT010000095.1:0-7052 GCA_963854565.1 Acidimicrobiia bacterium | reverse complement strand
GGGCTACTCGTGAAGTACCTTTCAGAATCGAGGCGGTCTTAATGACTGGTTCGGCAATGGCTCGATAGGTGGCCTTGGACACAACGTCGCTGCGAGCCGCGATTTGATCGAGCGTGTCGAGCAATCCGTTGGCGCGATATGCCTCGTCGGCAAGTTGCTGAGCCGTAGTTACCAAGCTGTCGGCGGCCGGAACGATCTGCTCGTGAATTTCCGCCAGGGTGACCTCAAGCTCGCGAACTGATTGCCGTAAAGACATGATCACAAACACCGCTACTCCAAACGATGCCAAGCACACGATGCCGGCCAGAACAGCTACGAGATCTCCCGCACTCATTCGATTTCCTCTTGTAGTTCGACGGTATGAGCTGCCATGCGTCGGGCAACATCGGCCTCGTATCCATGATTGGATGGCTGGTAGTACACCTGGTTGCTCAGCTTCTCTGGACGATATTGCTGCTCGACCCAACCTCGTGGGTCATTGTGAGGGTAGTCGTAACCGTCGCCGTGGCCGAGTTGAGACGCACCCTGATAGTGGCCATCACGCAAATGCATGGGAACTTCTCCCCCACTTGTGCGTACGTCGTTGCTGGCTGCGCCAATTGCTGTTGTCACCGTGTTGGACTTGGGAGCGGTGGCCAAATAGATCACGGCCTGGGCCAGATTCAGCTTGGCTTCAGGAAGCCCGACAAATTCCAACGCTTGGGCCGCAGCATTCGCTATGACAATGGCCTGAGGATCGGCCATGCCGATGTCTTCGCTAGCCAAGATCACCATTCGGCGGGCGATGTAGCGGGGGTCCTCGCCCGCATCGAGCATGCGAGCAAACCAGTACAGACCAGCATCGGCGTCACTGCCGCGGACGCTTTTGATAAACGCCGAAATAATGTCGTAGTGCTCGTCTTGGCCGTATCGAAGTGCCCTAGTACTCAGTGCCGCTTCGGCATCGGCCAAAACGACGTGCGGTGGTTTGCCCCGTTCGACTGAAAGCGCGACCGATACCTCTAACGATGTCAGCGCGTGACGACCATCTCCGTCGGAGCGAGAAACAATATGCTCGAGCGCTTCCTCATCAGCCGTAGAACCCTCCATTTCGAGACCTCTACGTAACAAGGTGCGAAGGTCGTCCGATTCCAACAACTCCAGGCGAAATAGTGTCGACCGGGACAGCAACGGGGCGTTGACTTCAAAGAACGGATTCTCGGTGGTTGCACCAACGAGGACTAACAACCCGGACTCGACCGATGGCAAGAGGGTGTCTTGTTGCGACTTACTAAATCGATGCACCTCGTCCAAGAACAAGATGGTGCCTTGGCCGCGTTCGCCCAACCGTTGCTCGGCCTTGGCCGCCTCGGCGCGTACGTCCTTGACCGACGCGGTAACCGCCGACAGTTGCACAAATGCCTTCTTGGTCGTGCGGGCCAGTAACTGCGCAATTGTTGTCTTGCCGGTACCAGGAGGGCCCCACAAGATTACCGACGACAATCGGTCAGCCTCGATGAGTGCCCTTAGCGGCATTCCCTGGCCAAGTAGATGCTGTTGTCCCACGACCTCGTCCAGGTTGCGGGGACGCAAGCGAGCGGCGAGAGGCGACTGACGTTCCAGGCGGTCGGTAGCCGCAGCGCTAAACAGATCGTCGGCCACGCCGTGATCCTATTGGCTCACTCAGTCATCAAGCACAATTCGATGGGGCGTCATGCATTACGAGCTGACCGATTCGGGTGGTTTGTTCCCGGTGGTGGTGGCCCAGATGGTGGGCATTTTTCGTCGTCGTCGGTATTTGTTGCGTTCGGTGCCACCGAGGTTGACGTTGCGGAGCCGGTTGTGAAACCCGCAGAGCACCCGGGCGTTTTGGGGATCGGTGGTGCCGCCTTGGGCCCAGGTTTGTTGGTGATCTATTTGGCATTGCCGTGCTGGTTGTAGGCAACCGGTGGCTTCGCAGTGACCGTGTGATGTTTGGCGGATGGCGTCCCCCAAATGTTTGGGAAATAAGCGTTGTTTGTGGCCGTAGTCAATCATGTGACCTTTAGGGCCAATGACCATGCGGCGAACCCACCCACCCAACGCCATGTCGAGGGCTTCGGATGGGGCGATGATCGTGCCGGTGTCGGTTTCACAGATCCCGTCACGAGAAGGACCGAACCGGGCAACTGCGTCTGGGTAACGATGCGAGCGCTCACCAACCTCATCGCTGTCGAGGTGAGCGTTGCACTCGGTGTCTAAGGCATGCAGTTCGGCCAGCCACGACTCGTAGTCCATCACGACGGTGACAACATGATCGGCGGGTTTGCCAGCCACCCCGTGAGCGGCGGACGCCCGGGCCATGGCCACCAAGGCCGCGGCACCGCGTTGTTGAGCGGTGCGACCCAAATGCAACTGCGCTTCATCAGCAGGCCAGGTGACCCGTGCTTCGTCCCAGTCGGACTGATACTCCAAGGTGCATAGTCGTTCGAACTCCATACGAACCTCGGCCCCGCTAACCGGGTCGAGCCAGGCCGAGAACACCGTCATCCCATCGAAAGTTTCATAACAGTTGGCATAACGTTCCTCGAAACGGCGCTTCTCGCGTTTCTCCGCGGATGATTGATCGGCGAGGTTGTCCCAATAGGACACGACCTTGTCAAAATCGCCGTACTCCTGGCCAACCGCGGCCTCAATCAGATACGCCTCCGCGTCGGCGAACGCAGAATACAGATGTGGTTTGTTGGACCTAGCCAGACGATCGGCGTGCGCCAAAGTGATCCGGCCATCCCACAATGCTTCGCGGGTTAGTTCCATGTGACGCAAACGCTTACCAGTACCCACCAGACGCTTCGCGTCAGCAGAACGCATGCTGAAGTTGGCGCGCAACCATGCTGCGGCGGTGCGATGCCCGCCCACCTCGTATTGCATCGACGCATCAAACGCCGCCACCGACTCAGCAGTAGCCGCCGCAAGAACCGGCGCCACCGAAACAAGCGCAAACAAACGCTCTTCCAACTCCGGGCCCGACAGGTCAAGCACGTCGATGTCGCGGAGAGCTTCGATGCTTGCTTGCAGCTGTTGTAGTTGATCTGACACGTGAAGCTCCCTCCAAAATCGGTGCCAACCGGGCAACAAAAAGTTGCGGTAAGCGAACAAGACAGGCGACCAAACCTAGCCACAAAGGGGAAGCAAAACAACCGATTCAGTACCTACAACCATACCAAACAGAACTGACGTACGCAAGAATAAATGTGTCAAATCGTCGCGTAATCAGTGATTCTTGACTCAGTGGCGTTGAGTGAGAAGAGGTGACCGGCGCGACGGACTGTGACTACGTGAACTTGGGTTACCCGCCACCAGCGTCCTGGCCCCATGCCCTTGAAACCGCAACTGCCTTGGCAACTTCGGGATCGATCTCGTGCAAAGCAGGGCGGCGCCTGTGTAGCGGGCTGTTGCGGCGACGCAGCCCGCTGGAAGGCGGTGCTCAAATGGCCGCGTGACTACCTGTCGTAGAGCGTGGCGAAGCTTTGACGCAACACGGATTTTTGTACCTTGCCCATGGCGTTTCTGGGGAGTTCGTCTACGACGATGACCTGTTTGGGGTGCTTGAAGCGGGCGATGGTTCCGTCGCACGCGCTCGCTACATCTTCGGCCACCGTGTCAGCATTGTGGGCGACGACAAACGCCGTTACGGCCTCGCCTAAATCGCTATGTGGTAGTCCGACGATGGCGATCTCGTTGACGCTGGCGCATTCCTCGATGCAACTTTCGATCTCCGCCGGGTAGACGTTTAGACCGCCGCTGATGATCATGTCGCTGGACCGTCCGGCCAAGGTGAGTCGTCCATCAGAGGCCAGCGTGCCAACGTCGCCGGTGCGGAACCAGTTTCCGTCGGCGGTTGCCTCCGCCGTTTTGTCGGGCATACGCCAGTAGCCCTTGGTGACATTGGGACCGCGGCATTCGACCGCTCCGGGCGATCCGTCGGCGATCGACATCCCCGCTTCGTCGGTCACGCGAATCTCTACCCCTGGGAGCGGGTAGCCAACGGTGCCAGCGACTCGATCAGCGTCGAGCGGGTTAGACGTCAAGATGCCCACTTCGGTCATGCCATAACGCTCGACCATCTGATGTCCCGAGAGTGCTTCGAACTCTTCGAAGCTCAGCTCAGACAGAGGAGCAGACCCTGATGTGAACAGTCGCATATGGGCGCAAGTGGCGGGAGTCAGTCGGGCATCGGTTACGAGACGCGAATAATACGTGGGCACGCCCATGTGCACCGTGGCCTCGGGCAGGTTGGCAAAGAACGCGTTGGAATCAAACTTGGGCAAGAAGATGACCTCGCATGCACTCAACATGGCGCAATGCAAAGCAACAAATAACCCGTGTACGTGGAAGATAGGCAACGTGTGCAGCAGCACATCGTCAGAGGAAAAACCCCAACTGTCATGTAGCGCAAAGCCATTGACAATGAGGTTTTGATGGGAAAGTGTGGCGCCTTTGGATCGACCTGTAGTGCCGGACGTGTAGAGCATCGCCGCAAGATCAGACGAAGACCTGGGCACGATCGTGGTGACTGGGCCAACGGTGGCAGTGGCATCAACCAACGTTCCCGTCCCGTCGACACCGAGCGAAAAGATCGCCCTGGTGACCCCCTCGACCGATTCGATTGGCGCGTGAGGGGCGTGCACGATGATCGACGGTTCGGCATCGCCCACGAAATAGCTGACCTCGTTAGCGGTGTACGCCGGGTTCAGAGCGACGAAAACGAATCCGCCCCGCAGACAAGCGAGATACAGCGCCACGGCATCGGTCGACTTGTGAACCTGGATGACAACGCGATCACCAACCACTGCTCCGGCGTCGCACAGCACGCCAACGAACAATGATGCTCGGGCTTCTAACGCCCGATAGGTGAGCGTTGGCCCGTCCGGTTGCCGCAGAAAGACCTCATCGAGTCGGTGCGCATACCGGTCGTGGAGAACCTGCGCCATATTGGCATCAATGAGGACAGGGGAGTGGATCGTGCGCGTCACGCGTCCCATGGTGGCCCAATTAGGCCAGAAAAACGAACCCGGACAACTATTCGGGGACCGCCACAAAATCGATCAATTGCTCGACAGCATTGATCAGTGGTGTTTCGACGTCCTTATAAGAATTCACCTTGCCGAGAACTTCACGCCAGAAACGGCCCGATTCGCCGGAGAAGCCGACGGCCGCCATGATGCCTTCCTTCCACGGTGTACCCATAGCAATGACTGGCCAGGCTTGGATGCCAACAACGGTGGGCTTGATGGCCTGCCAAATGTCGACATATGGGTGGCCGCAGATCAACACGTTTGGATCGCTGATTGACTCGGCGATACGGGTCTCTTTGGATCCCGGCACCAGGTGATCTAGGAGGACGCCGATGCGACGTCGTTCGCCGGGTTGGAAGCCACGTACTCGGTCGGCAAGGTCGTCGGCCCCTTCGAGTTGTTCGACCACAATGCCCTCGACGCGCAGATCATCGCCCCAGATGCGTTCGATGAGTTCGGCGTCGTGGATGCCCTCCACCCAGATACGGCTGGCCCGGGCCACCCGAGCGGGAACATGGCCGGTGTCTACCGAGCCGGACGCGGTCATGGTGGGAGTGGTCGCGGCCTTCGTGTGGTGACGCGGTGCCCGCAAGGCAACGGGTTTACCCAGATGTAGAAAGAAACCGTCGACCGGCTTGAAGTGGTGATCCTGACCCGCATGATCGCGTAGCGCGACCCGCTTGCCCTCCACGAACTCGACCACAGCACCCTCGGTGCCACTGCCCCGGTGGGTGAGAACGGTTCCGATAGTTACGAACAGGTTCTTCTTTTCGATACCTCGTTGCACGGGAGCATCGAGGTCCATCGGGCCAGCCAAAAGCCCATCGTCAAAAGAAGAAACCATGGGCCGATTTGACCACATGATTCGACTAGGTGTGCGCATACCCGATGCCACGACATGGGTAGGCCTTTCGTCAGCCAGCCGAGGTAAGGTCCCTAAGCACATATCCAGGGAGAAATCATGCTGAATAATCCGATGCGGGACAAGTGGACCAGCGGCGACACCGCCATTGGTGGTTGGATGACTACCAGTAATTTTTTGGCCGCCCAAACAATGGCTGGCGCGGCATTTGACTATGTGTGCCTTGATCTGCAACACGGGGCCCTCGATTATGGGGACGTGCCCGCGATGCTTGGTGCGGTCGAATTAGAAGGCTGCTCGGCGATTACCCGGGTGCCGTGGAATGAACCGGGCATCATCGGCAAAGTTCTCGACGCTGGATCGGTCGGAGTGATCATCCCGATGGTCAACACGGTGGCGCAATGCGAGTCCGCCGTGCGTAGTTGTCTCTACGCCCCTGCAGGCACGCGGTCATATGGGCCTGTTCGTGCCGGGATTGCTCATGGAGCTGAGTACTACAACGACGCCAACGCAAATATTTCGGTGATCCCAATGATCGAGACGGTTGAGGCCTTGGCCAACGTCGATGCCATCTTGGCCGTACCCGGGGTTACCGCTTGTTACGTCGGACCAGCGGACCTGTCGATCACCTTGGGACTTCCGCCCGGCAACAACGACGACGAACCAGTGTTCATGGAGGCCCTTGCAACGATTGTCGCAGCTGCCAATAACGCTGGGGTCGTCGCGGGTTGCCACACTAGTTCGGGGTTGGTGAGCAAGCGTCGCGAGATGGGCTTTCGGATGATCACGGTCACCTCAGATTTGGTTGCACTCAAGGCAGGAATTTCCAGCGAGTTGGCAAGTGCCCGTGGCAGTGCCGACGCCGCCGACGGCGGCATGTACTAGAGAGAAGCACTGGTGAAAGTCGTCTACTCCGATCGCCACCAACTACATAATCCCCAGCGCGAAATCGAGTCGTCGGCGTTTCAGGATCCTTTTGAGCATCCGGGGCGAGCCGAGATCATTCGTGCGGCCTTGCAAAGTGACGAGCAATTCGAGTTCGTTGACCCGCAGCAATGGGGGACCAAACCGATTGATGCCGTGCACGACCCAGGACTCAACCAGTTTTTGGCTACGGCGTGGGACCGCTATCAGCTGACCGTGGGCCCTACACA
>CAWKZT010000094.1:0-7103 GCA_963854565.1 Acidimicrobiia bacterium | reverse complement strand
CTACCGTTTTGGGTCATGGCCCGTCGCATCGTCTTTAGCGTGTGGGTAGCGGTATTTTTCGGGTCGGCGTGCGCGTCGGCCGCAAACCTGCAGCCATCACTTGCCGTTCCGGCCCAAACAAGTGTGGTAATTCCTACCGCACCGCCCGCCCCTGCTCCTTCGGCCACAGTGCTACCAGTCCTTCCGCAGGCCACCGCGGTTCCGGAACCTACACCCACATCGACACCCACACCGACACCCACATCGCTCGATTGTTTGGCTGACTGGTCGGTTGAAGAGCAAATCGCCCAACTCTTGTTCCCTCTCGTGAACCAGTTCGAATTGTCCTCTGTCGCGGAGTTGGCCGCCGAAATCCCGTTTGGTGGCATCACGGTGCTGGGCACTCCGGACGGAGATCTTGAGGGGCTTCTAGCCGCGGCCCAGACAGCCAGCGCGGTGCCCTTAATTGTTGCGGTGGACAGCGAGGGTGGTCCGGTGCAGCGGGTGGCCCATCTCGTTGGATCGATGCCATCGGCGAGGTCGATGGTTAGTAATGATTCATTCGATGTGTTCACAACGTATGCCGATAATGCCGCGGCATTGGGTGAACTGGGGTTCACCATGAATCTGGCGCCGGTGGCCGATGTTGGTACGGCTGCGCCAATTGGCGTGCGGTCCTTCGGCGACGACGTCGAAACGGTGGTTGCCGAAGTTCCTGCCGCGTACGGAGGGATTCGATCGGGCGGCCTGGTTCCCGTCATCAAACATTTCCCTGGACACGGGTCGGCTTCAGCGGATTCACATCTGGGCGTATCGCTCACTGCACCACTGGATGAACTGCGTGCCAACGACCTGGTGGTGTTTGAACGACTTATCGCGGGTGGTTACGACGATCCCATCATGATGGGGCACCTCAATGTGCCGGGTCTGACCGGAGACTTGCCCGCCAGTTTGTCGGCGCCAGCCGTGGCAATCCTGCGTGATGAATTTGGTTTCGATGGATTGGTCATGACGGATGCCATGAACATGGGGGCCATCACAGCTGTGGCCACTGCGTTCGAATCGACCGTGTTGGCCATCAACGCCGACATCGACCTGGTGATGATTGCCTCGCTCGATCAGGTGCGTCCGCTGTTAGATCAGCTAACGGTTGCGGTGAGCGAAGGAACCGTGGCCCCAGAGGAGATTGCCGACAGTGTGCTTCGGGTGCTCGCCATCAAGGGCTATGACCCGTGTGGCGCACTGCGGTGAAAATGGTGCCCTCGGTGGGATTCGAACCCACGATCTTCGGATTAAAAGTCCGCTGCCGTAACCTGGCTTGGCTACAAGGGCGCCCGATGATTATGCCTGGATCCGACACCAGATAACGCCGTATTAAGATGAGAATATGCAACTTGCTATCGTGCTCGCTGGTGGATCAGGTGAACGTAGTGGTGCTGAGGGCAACAAGGTCCTGGCCAACTTGGATGGCGTGCCGATCCTACGGCGTTCGGTAGAGGCCATGATTGCGGGTGGCGCCGAAGCTGTGGTGGTGGTGGTTCGGCCGGCCGACACCGATGATGTGGCCATTGCGCTGGCCGGGATCACTCATGTGATGGTCGAGGGTGGGCCGACCCGTCAGAGCAGCGAGGTGGCCGGGCTAGCTGCCGCGGCCGCATTAGGGGCATCCGCGGCCAGTGACGTAATTGCGATCCACGATGCGGCACGACCGTTGGCATCGGCGGACCTGATAGCGACTGTCTTCGCCGCCGCCAAGTTTGGTGCGGCTTGGCCCGCGATTGCCGATGACAATGTTTGGATGGTGGAAGGCGGCCGTATTGCTGGTCGCGTCGACGCTCAGTTGGCTCAGACACCGCAAGCAGCGCGCGCCGATTTTTTGCATCGGGCCTATGCGCTGGCATCGTCAACCGATGCGTCCGACACCATCGCGGTTGTGCAAGCGGCGGGCGAGGCACACATCACCATCGTTGAGGGTGAGCCCACCAACATCAAAGTCACTTGGCCCGACGACTTCGCCCAGGCCGAATCGATCCTCGCTGGTCAAAATACCCCGCTAGTCTCAACGCTCGTGGATCACGACGACACCGAAACGCAGCCCAACACTGTTCCGTCCCCGTCGGACGACCCGGGTACAGCAACGTCTGAGGTTGAAGCGGCTTCTGCCACTGAGTCAGAAATCGACTTGTCAGTCCTGGTAGCGGCCGAGAGCGAACTTGACGACATCGAGGCTGCCATGCGTTGCGTGGCGATTACAGGCACAGCGCACGATCCAGCCTGCACCGCCGCTATTGCCGATGGCACCTTGGCTGACCGTCCGCCGTTGGCCCGTTGCGTGGCCGCCAAACAAGACTGATCAGTTTCTAAATCTGGTCCGGCACCGTTGCTTCGACGGAGTCGGGGTCAATGAGTAGCACGCGTTCGCCTGCCTCGATCTTCTCGGGCGATAGCTCAATCCATCTACCGCCCAGGTTGGGAATGCGCTCAAACGGCATCCCGGCCAATGCCTCGACGTTGTAGATCACGCCGGCATGCACCACAACTAGGCCAGTGCCGCCCGCTAGCTGAGCCGACAAACGGGCGAGCGCCGAAATAGCGCGCTCGCTGACGGAATCGTCTCCTTCGTAACCAGGCGGCCAGCGGTTATCGGCGAGATAGCCGGGCCATTGGGCTTCGATCTCGTCTTTGGTGAGCCCTTGCCATTCGCCCGCGTCGCGTTCGCGGAGTTCTGGCTCTACCAAAACAGGACCAACACCAATAGCGCTGGCAATAATCTCGGCGGTGCGGTTGGCACGCTGCAAATTGGATGAGGCGATGAGATCGAACACCCCGAGAGAACGGGCCGCAGTTTGGGCTTGATGGACGCCAAGGTCGGTGAGGGGTGGGTCAGCTATACCTTGCCAACGGCCCGTCGCATTCCACTCTGACTGTCCATGACGGACCAACAACAATTTGCTCACAGGTCGAAAACCTTAGCGGCGGATGGGGTTGCTCCACGTGTACAGCAATTGGCCGAGTACATTGCAGGAATGGCCACCCTTCGACTGTTTGCGTCCATCCGCGAGGCCGCGGGGACGGGCCAAGCCACGTTCGACGAGGACTCAGTGGGTGCCGTAATCGACGCGGCATGTGGTGTCTACGGGGCGACGTTTGCCGAGCATGTACCAACCTGTCGAATATGGGTGAATGGCGAACCGGCCGACCGCGCGGTTGTGGTTGGGGCGGCTGACGAGGTTGCCCTTTTGCCGCCCGTTTCCGGCGGCTGAGACTTATCGCCTTTATCGGTATTGATATTTAACGTTCCCTTGTTGGCTGTTTTTAGCACCGGTTTGGTACTAAATTCCGTTTCGGCGCCGACCAGAACTATCCTGTGAGGTATGGCTGAACAGATTGGACGATGGGCTGACGTTGGGGCATTCATTCGCGAGCAGCGCGGCACCGCCGAGATGTCGCTACGCAAGCTCTCCGCTCTTGCTGGTGTGTCCAACCCGTATCTCAGTCAAATTGAACGGGGTCTGCGTAGACCTTCCGCTGAAATCCTCAACCAAATTGCCCGCGCCCTTGAGATCTCATCGGAGACGCTTTATATCCGGGCCGGGATTCTCGAAGAACGTGAGGGTCAACAGGCCACGATTGCCGAGGCTGTTGGGGCTGATGTGTTGCTCAATGCTGAACAAAAACGCAGCCTCCTGCGCGTCTACGATTCATTCGTTGCCGAAGCCAACCGGGGTGATTGAATCGTGAGTCGATCTCACGCAGCCGTTCTCTCGCTGCACACTTCACCATTGGTGCAGCCGGGGTCCGGTGATAGTGGAGGGATGAACGTCTACGTTCGTGAACTGGTTGCTGGTTTGGCGCACAGCGGTGTTGATTGTTCGGTGTATGTACGCCGTTGGTCGACCGACTTGCCGCGCGAGGTCGAGGTGGAACCCGGTGTACGGGTGGTTCACATCGATGCCGGGGCCATGGATCTTCAAAAAGATGCGTTGTACGACATCGTCGATGATTTTGTCGATGGAGTGAAGGCCGATTTGGTCTCACATCCAGCCGATCTGGTGCACGCGAACTATTGGTTGTCCGGCGTCGCTGGTCACCGCCTGAAGCACGAACTAGGAATCCCGTTGGTCTCAACGTTTCATACGTTGGCCCGCGTGAAGGCAGCAACCGGCGACTACGAACCACAGCGTCGGATCGACGCCGAGGCCGAAGTAATTCAGTGCTCCGACATCGTCACTGCTTCGTGCCAACCCGAACGCAATCAGCTCATTGACCTTTACAACACGCCAGCCGATCGCATTCGAACGGTCACCCCCGGGGTCGAGCATGCGCTCTTCTCGCCGGGCAATCGGGAGGGTGCTAGACGAGCGTTAGAGCTTGGCGCCGGTCCACATGTGTTGTTCGTTGGTCGTATTCAACCGCTCAAGGGCGTCGATGTTGCGGTCGGAGCATTCGCCGAACTCGACCGTGACGATGCCACTTTGATTATTGTTGGTGGTGCTAGCGGAGCGACGGGTGACAACGAGGTCCGGCGGATCGAGCAGATGGTCGCTGACCTGGGAATTGGGCATCAGGTGAAGTTCGTTCCGCCGCAACCACATCACCGATTGAGCACCTACTACCGGGCCTCCGACATCGTGCTGATGCCCAGTCGGAGCGAATCATTTGGTTTGGTTGCCCTTGAGGCGGCGGCGTGTGGGATTCCGGTTGTGGCTGCTGCTGTGGGCGGGCTACGGACCTTGGTCGATCACGGCCGAACGGGATTCTTGGTGGCGGGTCGCGACCCGCAAATGTACGGTGCTTACTTAGCCGAAATTCTTGATAACCCTGCCGTTGCTGTGGAGATGGCAATGGCGGCGGCAGCGAAGGGGCGTCGCTACAGCTGGGGTGCTACGGCCCGCGGACTGGCTGATGTGTACGCCGAGTTGGCTGACCGAGTCCTTGTTAGCTGTTGATGGTAGAGCCGCCTAGCCCCGAAGCTCGCGCCGCGGTTGAGCAATTTGTTGATCAGTGGATTACGAGCGAAGTAGCCGAGAATCCGGCGCTGGTTGGCGTTGAGCGCGGCGGACCCGATGATCATCTCTGGATTCTGCGGGTGGCCGGTGAGGTCAAGCAGGCGTTTGCCATCTGGGTGAGGGTTGATCAAAGGAGTCTATTTTATGAGACCAATTTGGTACCCGCCCCACCGAAAGAGCGCGAGGCCATCTTCGAGTTGCTTCTCCGACGCAATCACACCATGCGAGGTGCAGCATTTGAAATTGCCGCTGAGGGAGCAATTTATGTTGCTGGGCATATTCCACTAACGCAAGTGAATGCGGAAACATTGGATGCCATGGTGGGAGCGCTGTATCAGTACACCGAGGAGAACTTTGCGGCGGTCCTTCGGCTTGGTTTCCAGTAAATGTACTTTCAGTGTATTTCAGTTGCTTTTATATCATTACCATCGTAAGGTGATTTGGGTCGAGCGGAGCCCGCTAAGGCCTGTTCGGGGAAGTGCAGTCTCACTAGTGAGTCCCGCTCGACATTGTGCCTAATGATGGTGCCTAATGTTGTTCCTGCCGCAGTCCCGTACGCTTCGTTTATGATTCGGTTGCAATTTCTTGGTGGTGGCAAAATGGCGGAGGCGCTTATCGGGGGTCTGCTTGATTCACGATGGGCAACGGTCGACGAGATCGCTGTCGTCGAGCGGTACCCCGAACGTAGCGACCAGTTGCGAAAACGTTTCGAGGGTTTGGACGTTGTCGATACCCCCTACGCCCGTGTGGCCACGGTTATCGCCGTGAAGCCTCAAGACATCGGCGGCGCTATGGATTCGCTAGCCGGCCTGACACCGGGTCGGGTAATTTCGATAGCGGCGGGTATTTCCACGAGCCAACTAGCCGCAGGGCTCGATGACTCCACCGCTGTGGTTCGGTGTATGCCCAACACCCCGGCTTTGGTCGGCGCGGGAGCATCGGCAGTTGCGGCCGGACCGGGGGCCACCGACGAAGACGTTGCCTGGGCGAGTTCAATACTCGAAGCTGTGGGACTTGTTGTCACCGTCGATGAGAGCGACATCGACGCAGTCACTGGGTTATCTGGCTCCGGCCCCGGCTACGTATTCATGTTTGTTGAAGCCTTGGCTGCAGCAGGGGAGCAGGCCGGACTATCACCCGAGCATGCTCAGGCGCTGGCTCGTCAGACTGTCGCTGGTAGTGGCAAATTACTCGCAGAATCTCCACTCGATCCCGCCACCCTTCGCACCAATGTCACCTCGCCCGGCGGTACTACGCAAGCCGGTTTACAGTCATTGACCGACAACGGCTTCGGGCAACTCATTGCTGATGCCGTCCAGGCCGCCACCGAGCGCTCCCGCGAACTAGGCCAACAATGAGCTACGACACCATCACTTTCCTGTCTGACTTCGGCCACGCCGACGAATCAGTCGGTGTCGTGCGTTCGGTCATCCGCTCCATCGCACCCAACGCAGCGGTAATCGATCTTGGGCATGGCATTCGCCCGTACGACATTCGGGGCGGTGGACTTATGCTCGCTCGCAGCGCCCCGTTCGTTGCCATGGGAATTGTTGTTGCGGTGGTTGATCCTGGTGCCGGTTCCGGTCGCCGGGCCGTCGCCGTCGAAGTGGGCGATGGGGCGTCCATTTTGGTTGGTCCCGATAACGGACTTCTTGCCCCGGCCGTTGCTTTGGTCGGCGGCGCATCCCGAGCCGTCGAACTTACGAACAAGGACTATCACCTCGAAAGTGAGGGTCCCACTTTTGCTGGTCGCGACATTTTCGGACCCGTCGCCGCTCACCTGAGCAACGGTGTCACTCTTGACGAAATCGGAACTCCCATTGATCCGTCCAGTTTGATGCCCGGGTTGTTACCAGTTAGCCGCGAGGAAGACGGCGACATTGTGGCCGATGTTTTGTGGGTCGATCAGTTTGGAAACGTGCAACTCAACGTCGATCCCGAGGACATCAAGCACCTTGGCCAACGCATAACCATGTACATGGGCGAAACGGTCCAGTCCGCCTTTCGGGTGGCCTGTTACGACGACATTGAGGGCGTGGGCGTAGGCCTCGTTACTGATGCGCACGGTCTGATTTCGATTGCGGCTCGGCAAGCATCGGCGGCGACCCAATTGGG
>CAWKZT010000093.1:0-7136 GCA_963854565.1 Acidimicrobiia bacterium | reverse complement strand
GCACGTGCAACTGGATGCGCTTCTTGGGTGCAACATTGCGTTCGGAGCGGAGGGAGCGGACTAACGCGATTAACGCATCGGCGCGGGTGAAGAGGTCGACGGCACTGGGATCAGCAAGTGAATCGTCAACGGTCGGCCATGATGCTGCGGCCAACAGTGCGGACGAAGGTAAGTCGACACCACTGATCTCGCCGGTACGGGCGGCGCTGACGTGATTCCAAAGCGATTCAGTGACAAAGGGACACACCGGATGCATCACGCGAAGAACGGCATCGAGCACGGCGCCTAGGACGGCCTGTTGCTGTGGGTTGTCGTTGACCGTTGGCTTAATTGCTTCCAGGTAACGGTCACAAACATCGCGCCAGACGAAGTCGTAGAGCGCCTCGGCGTGGGAATTGAAGTGGTAGTTGGCCAGCGTGGAGTCGAGCGTGGCCAGAGTTTCGTGCAACCGGGTGATGATCCACCGGTCCGCAAACGGTGCATTGGTGAGATCGACTGGCTGGTCGAGCGTCGGTGCGCCTTCGAGTCGCTTGATGGCAAACCGGGTGGCGTTGAACAACTTGTTGGCGAAGTTACGCCCAAGGTCGAACTTGGCTGACGAGTTGCGGGCGAGCGGGGCGTCGGTGCTGGCTTCGACCAGGCCGGTGGCAACGCCATAGGCGCTAACCATAGATTTGGTGGGGTCACCTGGTGAGGCTTGCGTTGGTGCTGCAACGATGTGGCCGGCTGATGTGGTGATGGTTTTGGGCTCGAACGGTTCGCCGGTATGGGGACAGATCATGTCGACGGGCATGCGCACGTCTTGGGTGTCGGTGGTCATCTGGACGAGGACGAATCGCATGGCATCGGCGCCGTGGCTATAGATGATGTCGCGAGGGTCAACACCGTTTCCGAGGCTCTTGGACATCTTCTGCCCATGACCGTCTTGGATCATGGCGTGGATGAATACGTCGTCGAACGGCAGTTGGCCGTCCATGAAATAGCGGTTGAACATCACCATACGACTCACCCAGAGGGTGATGATTTCGCGTGCTGTGGTGAGTACCGAAGTGGGGTTGAATGTGTCGAGAAGACCCTCAGCTTCGGGAAAGTCGGACGGGTAGGGCCAGCCCATAGTGCTCATGGGCCAGAGGCCCGAGGAGAACCAGGTGTCGAGGACGTCGGGGTCGCGGGTGAAGCCGTCGGCTTCGAGAGCGGCGATGAGTTCGGTCTCGTCCATCGACTGATCCGAGCGGTCGGCTCGGCGCAACGTGCCGGCGGGTGGAACGCAGATGCTCTCGTCGATTTCGTCGTCGGTAATGCGACGCACAAGATGAGCAGCACCACAGGCAGCCCATTTACTGGCGAGGGGTCGGGCATCGTCGATACCGATGCCGTCGAGGGCGCTAAGCACTTCGGCTGATGCGTCGGCGGTGGGAACCAGACGGGTCCAAACGGGAATCTGGTGGCCCCACCACAGTTGGCGACTGATGCACCAGTCGCGGATGCCTTCGTGCCACGCGTAGTAGGTCTTGGCGTAACGATCGGGATAAAAAGTGAGTTCGCCATCGCCGTTGGCCGAACCTCGTTCGGCTACGCCGTCGGGAAGGTCGGGAGTCTGTTGCGTCTTTTGTGCCCGTAGCGCCGATCCGCGGAGGCGGTCGTCGGTGACAGCGACGTACCACTGGTCGCTCAGCCATGGCTCGATCGGGGCGTGGCTGCGGTAGGAATGGCCGACGGAGTGGTTGTAATCGACCACCTTTTCTAGCAGGTCGTGCTGATCAAACCAGGCCACGACCGCGGTACGGGCGTCTTCGCGACTGAGGCCGATGAATGGACGGGCCTCGTCGGATACGTCGTCCCAGCCGTATTGGTCGGTGATGGAGGCGTCGGGCCCCATGATGTTGATGACCTCAAGATCGTGGCGCAGGCCAAGATCCCAGTCGTTGGTGTCGTGCGCCGGGGTGACCTTGAGGCAGCCACTCGATAGTTGGGCCTTGACGTCGCCTTCGGGATCGGGAAGGACGACATAGTCGTCGATGACGATGGGGATCTCGCGGCCAACGATGGGCAAGGTGACGGTCTTGCCTTCGAGTTCGGTGGCCCGGGGATCGTTGGGGTTGATGGCCACGCCGGTGTCACCGAGCATGGTTTCGGGGCGGGTGGTGGCAACCGTTACGTGACCGGTGCCGTCGCTAAGCGGGTAGCGCAGATACCACATGTGGCCGTCGATATCCTCTATCTCGACTTCGTCATCGGAGAGGGCGGTGCGGGTGACGGGGTCCCAGTTGACCAGGCGTTTTCCTCGATAGATGAGACCGTCTTGGAACATGACGAAGAACGCGTGGCGCACAGCGGTGGCGCACATTTCGTCCATGGTGAAGCGCAGTCGGTCGTTATCGATCGAAGCACCCATCTCCGATAGCTGCGAGAGGATGACCTTCTCGTACTCGTCTTTCCACTCTTGGGTCTTGGCCACGAATTCTTCGCGGCCCATTTCGAGTCGCTTGATGCCTTGGTTGAGCAGGCGTTTTTCGACCACGGTCTGGGTGGCGATGCCTGCATGGTCGGTGCCAGCCATCCAGAGGGTGTTGTCACCACGCATGCGGTGGTAGCGAATGAGTACATCTTGCAGCGTGTTGTTGAGCGCGTGGCCCAGGTGCAGGGGAGCGGTGACGTTGGGCGGAGGAATGACGATGCTGTAGGCATCTTGTCCGTCGGCCAGGCCAGGCTCGGCATGGAAAATGTTGGCTTCGTCCCACCGGGCGCGGACAACTGACTCGGCATCAGCTGGGGTGTATGCGGTGGGAAGTTCGGGGAGAGAAAGATCGCTCATTGTCGACCAAGCGTAGACCCCCACTCCCGCCCCCACTCCCGAAGCGGTGGGCAGTTATCGGGCTACAGCCCGATAACTGCCCACCGCTTCGGAAGGTTTTGGGTGGTACTGGTGTCAGAACGGTCCACACTAGTTCTGTGCCGAAGACTGACCGCCCCCAATTACCTGCTGGTTTCGCAGCGTTATGGGGCGCGGTAGCGCTCGATCTCATCGGTTTCGGCATCGTTCTTCCGATCCTGCCGGTGTATGCCGAGCGGTTCAATGCTGGTCCAGCGACTGCGACGATGATCGTTGCTGCTTTCTCCGCCGCTCAGTTCGTGGCAGCCCCGTTGTGGGGTCGCGCGAGCGACCGTTGGGGGCGTCGCCCGGTATTGATCGCGGCGCTTATTGGTTCGACCCTCGGTTCGCTGCTCACAGGCTTTGCTGATGTGTTGTGGCTGCTGTTCGCGGCTCGCATTCTCGATGGTGCTTCGGGCACCAGTTACGCAGTTGCCCAGGCGGCGGTATCTGATATCGCCGATCCGAAGAGTCGGCCACGATTGTTAGGTCTGTTGGGTGCAGCATTCGGGCTGGGATTTGTCGTGGGGCCGATCATTGGCTCGGTGGCTGCGCTTGGCTCGGATCGTTTACCGTTCTTCATTGCGGCTGGCCTCAGTGGGGCAACGGCATTGCTGGCGTACCGGTCGGTTCCCGAGACCAATCCCGATCACGGGTCACGAGTGCAACCGTCGTTTAGCCAACAGTTGCGGGACAGCAAGGCCAGTGGTGTGCTGGCATTAGTGCTGGTCAGCCTGGTTACTATGTCGGCCTTCTCGGCATTGGAGGGCACCCTGGGCTTGATGCTCGAACGTCGATTTGATCTAGTCAACAGCTCTATCTACGGGACATTTGCGCTCGTGGGAATCGGCATAGTTGTCATGCAGACCAGAGTGGTTGGTCCAACGGTTGATCGACTTGGCGAACGGTCCGCCGTTGTCAGCGGTCTTGTTTTGGAAGTTGTTGGCATGGTCTTGCTTGCGGGCGGCTTTGGCTGGTTTGGGGTCACGGCCGGCTTGACGTTATTGGTTGTCGGTCAAGGTCTGATTTCCCCGACGTTGCCCTCGATGCTGGTCGGGCGCGCCGAAGAGGCGCGCGGTTCGGCGCTTGGTTTGCAACAATCAGCGGGCGCTCTGGGCCGGATCATTGGACCAGTGGGTGGCGGTTTGTTGTTTGAGCATGCCGGTATTGGCTGGCCCTATGGCGTGGCTGCCGGAGTGCTGGCGATTGCCGCGCTTCTCGCTACGAAGGCGTAGTTACTTCCGTTTGGCGATTGAGTTCGGGTGCTCGAAGCGGTAGAGCGGTGATGGCGATGATCGCCACGGTGACCCAGGCAACAATCGACAGTTGGGTCAATGCGCCGGTGAGGTTGTCGTTGGCGCCGTTGGCGACGAAGAGCAACACGATGCCGTAGCTGCCTCGTCCGGCGAGTGAGTTAAGGCTGAAGAAAGTAGCGCGGTGGTCGCGGCGTAATCGTGGGGCGGCGACAGCAGTAATTAAGATCTTGGACGTAACCATTTGCACGCTGCGCAGGCAGACCACCAACACGATGGCGATATGGGTGCTGGCGGCCATTGAGGTCACGATGCCGGCCGAGAGCACGCCCATGGCTATGAGAACGTTGACGGGACCAAACCGGCGGCCCATGTCGGCGGAGCGGTGAGCCGTGTAGGCGCCGACAAGGGAGGCCCCGGCCATGAAACTACCGGCCACGATTGGTGTGTTGCCGAGGTCGTCGGCGCTTTGTCCGGTGACTTCGGTGAGCCACGGCTGGAACAAGGTAAAGGAGACGTGGACCAAGGTGACCATGGCCGCGCCGTAGAGGAAGATCCATGCCAGTGGCCCGTTTCGCAGGTAAGCGAAACAGGCGCGCATGTGGGAGACGTCGAGCGGATCGACACTCAGCGGCGGTGGTTCGGCGAGTCGTAGCGTTACCGCAAATTGCATGGCCGAGATAATGAGTGAGGCCGCAAAGGCGAGACGAAGGTCTATTAGCCCTAGGGCGCCGCCCGACAACATGGCGAACGTCGTGGCGATGAGCCCACGGGATGCCACACGAGATTCTCGCTTCTGGAATTCGTCGGCAATGTCGAGCGCTTCGAGGGTGTCGTAATGAAAGCTCACATCGGTGCCAGATAGCGATGCGAAGCTCGTGGCCATGAAGAACTGTCCGACAAGGATCCACGCCAAACTGCCGCCGCTTAGCAAGAAGCAGGTGTGGGCAGACACGCCCGCTGCAGCGGCAACGCGGAGGGTGAAAACGCGTCCGACCTTGTCGCTCATCCAGCCCGATGGCACCTCAACGCCGATGACGAAGAAGTAGTAGACCGACATGACCAAGATGGCTTGGTCGAGGTCGAGGTGGCTGCGAGTAAAGAGCACAAAGACAGGAATCCACAAGAACGAATGGGCTAGGGCTTGGTGGTAGGGGATCAGTCGTAGATTTTGCTGCATTGCTGATTCGGACGCGTGGGGCACCCGAAGATCATGGCAGGTGACTGTGACACATTTGACCAATTAGTGGACGGCGAGACATTACCCGTCCGATGTATATGGCGCTGACGTTGCCACGGCCAGTTACTGATGGGTAACTTGTGGGTACTTGCTGGAACCAACTGAGGGTCACCAGCCTCGATTTGTAGGGGATTGTTTAATGCCTGATTTCACTCCAACGCTGAACGAAGACCAACTCACGGTGCAGAAGTGGGTTCACGACTTCGCCGTCAACAACATTCGGCCCGTCGCCGAAGAGTGGGACGAGAAGGAAGAATTCCCTTGGCCAGTCGTCAAAGAAGCGGCTGAAATTGGTCTCTACGGTTGGGAGTTCATGGCTGAGGGCATGATGAATGACCCCACCGGGCTCACCATTCCCGTCGCTATTGAAGAGCTGTTCTGGGGCGATGCCGGTATCGGCATGGCCATCATGGGTTCAGGCCTCGCGGCCGCCGGAATTGCTTCGTCGGCAACGAATGACCAGATGATGGAATGGGTTCCGCAGTGCTACGGCGACGCCGACAACGTGCTGCTTGGTGCTTTCTGTGCCAGCGAACCTGACGCTGGCTCCGACGTCGCTGCTTACCGCACCAGCGCCGTGTACGACGCCGCCACCGACGAATGGGTGCTCAACGGCACCAAGGCATGGATCACCAACGGTGGCATTGCCAACATCCACGTCGTGGTTGCTGTGGTTGACCCCGAATTGCGCTCGAAGGGTCATGCCAGCTTCGTTGTCCCACCCGGCACCAAGGGATTGAGCCAAGGCCAGAAGTACAAGAAGCACGGCATCCGTGCCAGCCACACCGCCGAGGTCGTCCTCGAAGATGTCCGTGTCCCCGGCCGTTGCTTGCTCGGTGGCAAGGAGAAGCTCGACGAGCGTCTGGCCCGCATCCGCGAAGGCAAGAAGGGCAACTCGCAAGCTGCCATGCAGACCTTCGAAGCCACTCGTCCCGCCGTTGGCGCTCAGGCCATTGGTGTGGCCCGTGCGGCCTACGAGTACTCACTCGAATACGCCAAAGAGCGCAAGGCTTTCGGCCGTCCCATCATTATGAACCAGTCGATTGCGTTCATGCTCGCCGATATGGCCACCGAGATCGAAGCCTGCCGCATGATGATCTACCGTGCCGCGTGGCTTGGCAAGCACCAGGGTTTTGTCAACGCCGAAGGCTCCATGGCCAAACTCAAGGCGGGCCGCACCGCCACTTGGGTAACCGAACGCGCCATCCAGATCTTGGGTGGCTATGGCTACACCCGCGAATACCCCGTAGAGCGTTGGCACCGTGATGCCAAGATCCACGACATCTTCGAAGGCACCGAACAGATCCAGCAATTGGTGATCTCCCGGGCCATCTCAGGGCTACGCATCGAATAGTCTGACCAGCTGTTCGTCCCGCGGGTAGCTGATGACCAGATCGATTTGATCCGCGTTCAGCGCGCCTTCGAACGCCGGCATCTCGTCCACGCCGCCGGGCGCGTCGACACCCTGTACCACGGGCGAACTCCTGCAGAAGGCAGGCCTTGAAACAGAAGAGTCTCCCATGATATGGTCCGCTCCCACATGATGAAAGTCAACTTGGGGGAGACTGACGCCGCCAGCTTGACTCTGCCAACACAGGGGAGCGTTACGTGTCGGAAGATGAAGAGATCATTCTCGAGGATCTCGATGATGAAGACCTTGTGGCCCAGATGCACGACGACCTCTATGACGGCCTGGCTGAAGAGATCGACGAAGGCACACGAATCTTGCTCGGTCGGAATTGGTCGCCCGACAAGGTCCTGAGCGACGCCT
>CAWKZT010000092.1:0-7138 GCA_963854565.1 Acidimicrobiia bacterium | reverse complement strand
GAAGTGTCATTGCCGCCAAGCTGCGCTCCACGATCTTTGATGAGGTCGGGCTGTGGTGTTCAGCGGGCGTAGCTGCAACCAAGTTCGTTGCCAAGCTTGCGTCAGAACGCGCTAAGCCGAGCGCAAGTCGTGAGGGGCTAGTTCCCGGCGCAGGTGTTTTCGTAGTCGCTCCGGGACGAGAGCTCGAGTTCCTGCATCCGCTTCCGGCCCGAGCGCTGTGGGGCGTGGGTCCGGCCACTATGGCCAAGCTCGAACGACTAGGTATTTCGACGGTGGGCGATATCGCAGCTATGCCGGTTGAACGCATGATCTCAGTTGTAGGCAAGGCTTCTGGTTCCCATCTGCACAATCTGGCGAATGCGCGAGATAATCGGGTCGTCGAACCCGAACAACGGGCAAAGTCGATTAGTCAAGAGCAGACGTTTCAGTTCGACATACATGACCGACTCGACCTAGATCGTCACATCGTTCGTATGAGTGATGCGGTGGCGGGGCGACTCCGCAAGGTGGACCTGGTGGCTCGCACCGTGTCCATTAAGGTTCGTTTCGGCGATTTCAGTACGATCACCCGAAGCATGACACCGTCGAACCCGACCGACAGCGGGATGAGTATCAACCAGGTGGCTCAAGAGCTGTTGTCGAAGATTGATGTCAGTCGCGGGATCCGTCTATTGGGTGTTGGGGTGGCCGGGCTCGAAGAAGAACAACATCAGCAGCTCACACTCGACGATGCCATGGGCGGGGAACCAAGCGCTGATTGGAAGCTCGCCGACGAGGCGATGGACGCAATTCGGCACAAATTTGGTACCGATTCAATCGGTCCTGCCGTGTTGGCCAAACCTGGGGAACGGCTTAAGACGCGTGAGAAGAACGAGAATCCCTGGGGTTGATCAGCTTGTCAGCACCTTTTTGGGATTCCGCGTTGTCGAACGACCGGAGCTGTGGAATGATGTTGTTGTGCCGCTATCGGAAAATGAGCAGCGAATTCTCAGCGAGATCGAAGAGAAACTCTACGAGACTGATCCGAGCCTTGCGAAAGAAGTCGGGTCGACCACTGTCTACACCGCGTCATTACGCAGTGTTCGCTGGGCAACAGCCGGCTTCGTTGCTGGTTTAGCCGTCATGGTCGTCACACTCGCATCAAGTTTTTTGTTGGCGTTCGGCGGCTTCCTCGTCATGCTTGCTGCTGCTCTGGTGTTCGAGCGTGGCGCTCGTTCGTTGGGCAAGGTTGGCATTGACCAAATCGCTCAGCAGCTCCGGATTTCCGGCCGAGGTCCCTTTGCCGAACCGGCGCAACGTCTTCGCAATCGTCTCAAGGACGAAGAAGCGTAAACGCTTTCTGGCGCCAGTCGTGGGTCGGGCTATGTTCCTAGACATGGCTGTTCTTGATAAAAATGAGGTAGATCAGTTTACGCGCGACGGATATGTGTCGACAGACGGGTTGTTGTCGGTCGACGAAGTCGACACATTTGGCGAGGCGATTGACAACGCTGTTGCCCGCCGGGTCGATGGTGACGATCGAGAGCTTGCCGCCAAGTCCGTCTATGAGCAGTCGTTCGTGCAATGTATGCGGCTATGGGAGACCGACGCCGACGTTGCGCCACTTACCTTCCATCCTCGATTAGCGGAGGCGGCGGCGCAATTACTTGGTGTCGAAGGGGTGCGTATTTGGCAAGATCAGGCGTTGTACAAGGAGCCAGGCGGCCGGATCACCGATGCACACCAAGATGCACCGTTTTGGCCGATCGGTGATGCCCCGGTGGTATCAGCATGGATTCCCCTCGTTGGATCCACTATTGAGAACGGAGCGGTTGGCTACGTTCCCGGATCTCACAGACTCGGGAAACTCAAGACCGTCAACCTTCTTGAGGCCGACGAGGCCTATGACATTCTCGCTGACCCGGCAATGGGAGGCCGCCAACCGGTCTATGTCGAAGCCGCTAAGGGAGCAGTCGTCTGGCACCATGGCATGACCGTGCATGCAGCACTCGCTAATGCTTCTGGCGTGACCCGCCGGGCTTTCACCGTGGTCTACATCGCCGACGGTTGTCGACGAGCGGAGCCGTGGCCAAGTTTCCCGCTCGACCGTGCCGGTATCGCAGTCGGCGATGTGATGCAGGGCGAAGGTTTGCCACTGGTATGGCCTCGTGAGTCAACGAGGGTCCCAGACCCGCCAATGGTGACCGGTGCCCCAACGGGCCCGCAAGCGGGCCAATGACTGAAGTAGCCGTTGCTGCAAAGCGGCCAAATGTGGTTGTGCTTTTTCCCGACCAACTTCGGGCTGCGTCGCTTCCGCTATACGGAGAGACCTACATCGAGACGCCGAATATTGACCGTCTGGCAGCAGAAGGCGTTCAATTAACGAATGCGATCTCGAATTGTCCGGTTTGCACACCGGCAAGAGCGATGCTCGTTACCGGACGGCATCCGCAGACGACGGGACATCTGATCAACAGCACCCGGACCAGGCATTCTGAAATTTCGATTGCGGACGCATTCGCGCACGATGGCTACCGCACCGGATGGGTTGGCAAATGGCATCTACACACGGGCCTGTGGCCAGCGCTTGATCGGTTGCCAATGCAGCCCGATTGGGTGCCAGAAGGGCGCGATCGGCTCGGCTTCGATTACTGGCGTGCCTACAACCAGCACATGGTGTATTTCGACGGATTCGTGCATAAGGGAGATTGGAACTACGAGCGTTGGGACGGCTACGAAACCGAGGGCCTGCTCAACTATGCGTTTGAGTTCATCGACGAACCTAGCGATGATCCGTTCTTACTGTTCTTGTCGCCGCATCCGCCTCACTACACCCCGGGCGAGTTTGCACCTGCCGAGTGCTACGACGGTTTGCCTGATCGTTTCGACTTCCCCGAGAATGTCGGGACCCGGTGGGGCGACGAGACCCACGAGATGTACCGGCATTACCTCGCCATGATCCGCGCTGTCGACACGATGGTCGGGAAGATGCTCGACCACCTCGACTCAACAGGCATGGCCGATAACACGATCGTGCTCTTGGCTTCAGATCATGGCACACAGGGAGGTGCTCATGATGTGCACCCATGGCTTAAGAAACACCCGTACGAAGAGTCCATTCATGTGCCTGGTGTCATGCGTTACCCCGGCGTGATCGATGCTGGCTTGGTGACTGATGAACTCTTCGGTATGCCCGACTTCTTTCCAACACTCTGTGGCTTAGCCGGTGTCCCGGTTCCTCAGAGCGTTGAGGGTCGCGACTTGTCTGGTTGTCTTCGCCCGAGCCCAGCAGGGGTACCCCAGCCGCCGACACAAGATGCGTTGCTGCTGATGAACTTTTCGAAGTACTACGACTGGTTTGTTGATGGCGCTGAATGGCGAGGCGTGAGAACCAAAACTGCGATGTATACCGAATGGCTTAATGGTCGCGTCGACATGTTTGATCTGACCAACGACCCACTGCAGATGCATAATTTGGCTGATGACGCCGGTTATCGGAGTCAGCGCCGTGATCTGAGCGCAGCGCTACGGGACCTTCAAGTCGAACGGGGCGACGAACTTGTGGCCTGCACTGATTGGAAGGATTGGCTCGACTCGCAACGACGCGTTGTTCGTAATGCGTTTGGTGAGCTGAGCCATCCGGAATCGGAACCGGATTGGTCACTGCTGGGACACAGGTAGATCGAGCCGGGGTGGACACTGGCCTCGGTCAGATAGATGCGCCGGTGGCGAGACGGTCAGCAAGTTCGGCGACAGGGTCGCTCATCTTGACGAGGGGTCGCGGGTCGAGTTCCATCGCAGTGCGCACTGGCCAGGTCTGAGCGGTAATCAATTGCTTCACGATTTCGCGACCCAGACGCTCGGCCTCGTTGGCCTGTTCGTTGGTTGGTGGCGCCGAGTTGTAAGACGCTTCGACGGCGAGGCCGGTGAGTTCGCCGAACGCTGGATAGACACTCGGCAGGTTGCGGTGAACCCGGTCGCGGAACTCCTGCAGGGTTTCGGCATTGAACGGCTCGTGACCTTGTGACTCTAGGAAGTGGGTCACCGCAGCCCATGCGAGGGTGATTCGACGACGAGGTGTGGTTCCAACACGGGCGACGCGGCGCCGATGACGCCGCCGCTTTAGTGCCGGGATACCAAGAACCCAGGAAGCGATCGCACAAAGAACAAGCAGCAGGTTGCGCAAGGCCGCCGAATCTGATCCCTGTGCTTCTACTAGCGGTTGGGCTTGCTCGGCTTCGACAGGTGGCTGCAGTTCCGTTAACTGGGGTGGGACCGGGGTCGGGGTCGGCGCTCCCGCCGGTTTCGGCTCATCGGGAGGCTGCTCGGCGCCCTCGACAGTATCGGACGTGTTGGCGAAGGAATCTTGTGCCTCGGAAAGACCGGTGTACTCGGTGGCATTTGGTGCACCTCGACCTGGTGTGGGCTCAAACGCAACCCATCCAGCGCCAGCGATGAAGACCTCGGGCCAGGCATGCGCGTGACGACCTCGGACCAGGTAAAGATTCGGGTTGTTCGGGTCTGGGTCGCCTGGCGTAAAACCTGTTGCGACTCGGGCTGGGAGACCAATCGCTCGGGCCATCGATGCGTAGGTGCCGGCGAACTGTTCGCAGTATCCCCGCTGCACTGTTAGGAAGTCTTCGAGGCGCTCGATGTCATGGCCCTTGGCCACATCGATGTCATAGGTGAAGTTGTCATGAAAATAGTTCTGCAATGCCAACGCCTTGTCATAAGCCGAAGTCATCCCGGCCGTAAGTCCTTCAGCGATTTGGCGGGCAAGCGAGCTGTAGTCGTCTGGGAGATCGAGGTACCGATCATCGACAACCTGGTTGCTGCCGGCAGCGAGCTGGCGCAAGGTCTCACCCGTGAACCGTGGGATCTGGGAGGTCACGGTGTATACGAGCCCGTCGGAGACTTGCTGGTCGTTCGTGTCGACGATGAAGGTGGCGCTTTCCGACTCGTAATTGACTCCAGCACCACTTAGATTCTCAAATCGTGTCGGCAGATAGGCAGCTGGTGCCCAGACCACGTTGAGCTGGCCCAAGTCGAATGTGGATGTGATTGTGTCGACCGGTCCATCACTTGGGTAATTGACAGGCAAGGAATCATTGGTTGACCGGAACTGACCCTGGGACCGCCACAGTGAGCCATCGAAGAGGTCGAGGGCAGCGATGCGCCAATAGGCCCGTTGGGTCGTCTCGACGGTGAAGAGGACTTCGTCACTCTGATTGGTCAGACGCGGTTGGATTTGCACGAGTGGTGAGATGACCTCTAGTGGGCGGTTCTCCTCGCGAGACTCCGTACCGAGTTCGACAAGGGGAGCGTCGTTGGCACCAGGCACAGCTGGACCACCCAGTACACCTGCCAGCGCAGCGATCACGGCAATAACCCCACCCGAAGCCATGAGTGAAACGTAACCTCGCCCAGGGCTGTGGTCGATCCATAATCCGTGAGCGGCTCGGGCAGCCGACCGGTGTGCCAGCAGGAACAAGACCCCAAAGACGAGCGCCGTTGCGGTCGTTGGCAACCGCATCTCGTCGACGCCCAGCAGCGACACGAACACCAGGACCGAGAGGAAGGGAATTAGCGCTTGGCAAGGAGCAAACAAGCGGAACGCGGCCCAGTCGACGGCGCACGCAATAAGCCAGAGACCAAGTGAGGAGGCCACCAAAAACCCCGACACCGCAGGAACGGGCACCTTGGTGTTCTGAAAGAGTTCTTGTGCTTGTGCCATATCGATACGGAACTGATCAATAGTTGCCGAGGTCGGCACGACAACAGCCCAGGCCGTTGTCGAATAGTGAATGGCAACGAGGGCCGCTGTAGTTGCGAGCAACGAGACGAGCGCCGAGGTCACGGTGCCGAAGCCGAACCAGCGCATTGAGATCAGGACGCCGTGCCCGGCGATCAAAGTGAACAACAATGGCGCGGCGAATGTGTTGTCAGTGAAGATGCGTTGCAACATGAAGGCTGTGGCGGCCGACGTGGCCACCAGAAGTACTTCTGACGCAAGCCATAACCAACGCAGGTCCTGGCTCCCGGATTGCCTGGGCGCTGTCAACGTGGCCTAACGGCTTGAGTCCAGACAGCGGCGAAGTCATCGCCCTGTCCGATACTGATCATGCGACTCGAAGTTAGTCGGCCAGACCCTGCGTTGGGCTTCGCCCCCTCGGGCTCAAACCGCACGACGTGGACCCCGCTCGAGCGTCGACGACCGGTTGATATCGCTGCAATTAGCCCCTCGGCGTCCCTGGCGACGACCATGGCACCTGTTTCGGTGCCGCTAGAGCCAACCCGGAACGGAAAGGACACAGACGACGTTTTAGTTTGTTCCACGAGGGCCAGCAGATCAAGAATTTCGTCGCAACTGGCAACGGTGTCGGCAGCGTGATCGACACCGTTGGTCGTGACTAGACGAACTCGGTCTCCTCGTTCGCGACAGGCAACGACGATACTGGCAGCCGCAGACACCATGCGCTCAAACGTGGAGGGGTCGGCGACACTGGCGCGAACATCAAGCAACACCAACGAATGGCCGTGTTCAGGGATGTGCTCATTCCGCACGACCAAGTCACCGGTTCGAGCGCTACTTGGCCAGTGGACCTTTCGCAAGTCGTCGCCGGTCGTGTACGCCCGTAGCGATGAGAACTCATCGCCGTTGTTCCCAATTCGGTTCGGCGAGCGGTCCATCCGGTGCGCAGTTGTGCCCCCAGGTTGCGGCGGTGGGGTTATCACATCGATACGGGGGAGTACCAACAACGTGGTGTCAGGGCCCGAAGTCCGGACCGACGATGCCAATCCGAACGGGTCCGTCACTAGCGTTTTCATTGGCCCAATTTTGATACGTCCGCGCGTCTCGGTGGGAATGCGGTAGTTCGCGCGAGCGTTGCGATGACGTCGAATCGGCGAAACATAGGCATCGGCACGAATCATGCCTTCGACCTCGTCGGTTATCCGCGCTACTGGCGTAGGCACCAGTCGACTATTTGACAAATTGAGCGTAACGGTGCTTATGGATCCTGCATGTAGCCGGGCAGGATCGACCATGCGCCGTACTTGTAGCGAACGCCAGTTAAGAAGCACCCACATGCTAGCGCAGGCGATCAGGGCCAGCATGGCCGTAGCCACGACGTATAACTCGAAGATTCCAAAAACGCGC
>CAWKZT010000091.1:0-7153 GCA_963854565.1 Acidimicrobiia bacterium | reverse complement strand
ATTATCGACATCGGCGCATTGTCACAGACCCCCGCGCGGTTCTACCGGTCCTCCGATCGCCCGGCCCCCGCCAATTTATTTTCTACCACTGATGATCTGTGGGCGGCGGGTGAAGGAAGCGATGCGGGTGCTGCGCCTGCACTGTTCTCTTTTCGTCGACCCGATCGGGCCGGGCCACCCGGTGCCGAAATTGTCAGTGGGGTTGATATTAACTTTGGCTCGACCTTCGTGAACTATCGGTGGAGCGAATCCCGCCAGGGTTGGCTTCGGCGTCAAGATGGGTCGCCGCACGTGGACACCAGTGGTGTCCAGGTAGCCCCAACCAACCTGATCGTGCAAATGGTCGAATACACACCGACCCCGTTTGCGGCGATAACTCCCGAAGCACACGTTGTAGGCGAAGGTAAAGCCTGGGTGTTTAGCGAAGGCGAAATGCGCCGTGGCCGCTGGGTCCGACCCGACCTCGTGGCACCTACCCGATTCATCGATGATGCGGGCACCGAAATCGAGTTGCTCCCTGGCACGACTTGGATCGCGCTGGCTCCACTCGACTCCGCAACACTCCGCAACTAGCTCACCGCTTGGTCGTGATTTAGTTGGCGCGCGAGACTCCGGAACCAGTCGAGATCGTTGACACCAACGACCTCAACCAGCGAGTTTGGGCCCGCATCTGTCATTCCGATCGCCGGTAGATGTACCGTCAAAAGCAATGAGTTCCTCTCCCCTGACCCAGGGCCGTCTCACGCAGTACAGTCACGGAGCTGGTTGAGCGTGCAAACTCGGTCCTGGTGACCTGGCGCAGGTTCTGCGCCATACCGAAAGTTCTGATCGACCCGACCAGCTATTAGTCGGAACCGAAACCGGCGACGATGCCGCCGTCTGGCTTCGGTCAGATGGGCGCGCTCTTGTTTCAACGGCAGACTTCTTCACTCCTATTGTCGATGACCCCTTTGTCTGGGGTCGAATCGCCGCGGCGAATGCCGCTAGCGATGTTTATGCCATGGGTGGCGTTCCGCTGTTCGCGCTCAACCTGGTTGCTTGGCCCCAAGATCTCTTGTCGCTCGAAATTTTGGCGCTGGTCATGGATGGCGGCCGGTCTATGTCCAGCGAGGGCGACTGGGTCATAGCAGGCGGCCATACCGTCGATGGCCCCGAGCCCATGTACGGACAGTCGGTTACCGGCGAGGTACTGGTGGACGAACTCATGACCAACGCCGCAGCTTCGGCGGGAGAAACACTGATCCTCACGAAACCGATCGGTACCGGCCTGATAGCAACCGCGGTCAAGAATTGCGACGAGGTGGCGATTGTCGCTGGGGGCAAGCTTCATGATTCCTATGTTGCCGCCGTGCGCGAAATGACTCGACTCAACGATCAAGCAGCCCGAATCGCCCGTACTGCCGGGGCCCGTGCTGCCACCGATGTCACCGGGTTCGGACTATTGGGCCACCTCCAAAAGATGGCCGCATCCAGCGGTGTCGGTGCGGTAGTCGAAACCACTGCCGTTCCAATCTTGCCCGGCGCCTGGGACCTGTACGACCAAGGGTTTATTCCCGGCGGCACGCAACGCAACCTCGACTACGTAAGCCCCTGGCTTAGTGGCGATGTCGACCTTCGCACCAAAGTCATGTTGGCCGATGCGCAAACATCAGGTGGGCTGTTGTTTGGTTGCGCCCCAGAGAAAGCAGCCGATGCGTTGGCAGCTTTGGTCGACAGCGGGCATGACGCGGCGATCGTCGGCCAATTTGTCGGCGAACATGCCGGAACCGTCCGCCTGACCTGATGCGATGAACGAACTCATTGCCCTTGCCCTAACCCCGGGTGATGATTTCGTGTCAGAGCTCGTTCGAGCCTGGGATAACGGCGATGCGGTGCTTCCGCTGGATCCTGCGTCACCCGCGCCCGTCCGAGAGCGAATCCTTTTGACCATGGCGCCGTCCAAAGTCATTGAACCGGGCGCTGTCCACGTTCGTCACGGAATACCGACCGAACCCGGTGATGCGATTGTGGTGACAACGAGCGGAACTACCGGCCACCCAAAGGGCGCCGTCCTTACCCACGATGCGATTGCGGCATCGGCGGTCGCCACCTCAAATCGTCTCGGAGTCGATCCGGATTCGGATCATTGGCTTGCTTGTTTGCCGGTTCACCATGTGGGTGGGCTGAGTGTCATTACCCGGGCCCTGGCGACCAACACTGCTCTCACCGTCCTTCCGAGATTCGATGTCGATGCTGTCAATCAGGCCGCCAGCAACGGAGCAACATTGGTTTCCATGGTCACCACCATGTTGGCGCGAATGGACACTGCTGGGTTTCGCAAGATCTTGCTGGGCGGCTCAGCGATACCCGTCGATCGACCGTCCAACACCGTCGCGTCCTACGGCATGACGGAGTCAGGCAGCGGCGTCATTTATGACCACCTAGCGCTCGATGGTGTGCAGGTGAGAGTAGTCAACGGCGAGATTCAACTACGCGCACCCATGTTGTTGCGTAGCTATCGCGATGGCACCGATCCCTTCAATGCTGACGGCTGGTTTGCGACGGGTGACGGCGGTTCATGGGATGGTGAACGCCTCGAAGTCTTCGGCCGGCGGGGCGACATGATCATCACCGGAGGAGAGAACGTTTGGCCCACAGCGGTCGAGAAAGTTCTGGCTGCGGACCCAGCGGTTGCCGAGGTGGCCGTCGTAGGGCGGCCAGATGCCGAATGGGGTCAAGTCGTCACCGCAATCATCGTTCCCAGCGGTTGTGGTCTGGCCACCCTCGACCAGCTGCGCGACGCAGTGAAGGCAGTGTTGCCTGCCGCGTGGGCCCCGCGGGCCCTCGAAGTAACCGATGCGTTACCGCGCACCAGCATTGGCAAGATAGTCCGGAGCAAGTTGTAATGGAGGTGGAGGTCCGGCTGCTGTCGCTGCCTCTGCGCGAGGCCCTTGAGGCCGCCCACGGCGCTTCAGCGTCGGTCCGAGAGTTGGTAGTGATACGTGTCGTCGAAGACGATGGCACCGAAGGCTGGGGGGAATGTAGTGCCCTCACCAACCCTGGCTACACCAGTGAATGGGCGCGTGGTGCATTTGATATTCTCGTCTCGGGCGGGTCCGTCGATCCCGACGTTCACCCGATGGCTGCCTCTGCGGTCGAAATGGCCGATCTCGATGTCCAGTTACGTCGCCAGAACCAATCGTTGGCATCGTGGCTTGAAGTAACCGATACCCATGTTGGCGCTGGGGCGACCGTCGGTTTTGCTTCAGTCCCCGAGACCATCGCTCGATGTGTCGCTCTAGCCGAAACCGGATTTCGCCGAATCAAATTGAAGATCGAGCCCGGATATGACCTTGATGTTGTCGGTCCAGTTTCCAAGGCACTCGCCGACTTCGACGTGGCGCTTCACGTCGATGCCAATGGTTCTTACGATGCCGGAGATGACGCTCCGCTGCACCGGCTTCACGAGTTTGGTGTCACGGTTATTGAGCAACCGTATGCCCCGGGCACGATTGAACCGTTGCTCAACCTGATTGAATCGGGTCCGGCTCTGGTAATTGCCGACGAAGCAATCGACACCATTGCCGATGCCCAATGGCACCTTGAAAACGGGTTACTGGGCGGGATTTCTATAAAACCACCGCGGGTCGGAGGCTTAGCTAACGCTCGCAAATTGGCGCAGTGGTGCTCCACTCATAACGTGCCCGCCTCAGCGGGCGGAATGCTCGAGTCCGGCCTGGGTCGCCACGCCTTGGCCGCCTTTGCGGGCCAAGACGCAATAACTGTTACCGGAGATTTGTCGCCTGCTAGCCGCTGGCTGGCGGTTGATCCGTGGCCCGATTTGGCGATGAACGAAGGCCGCATCGCTGTTCCCACTGCCGCGGGAATAGCACCGTCGCCTGACCTTGACCTGCTAGATCAAGTCACGGTACAAATTGCCACCCTGCGCTAGAGCTGCGTGAAACGTCGAATCTGTTGGGCGACCGCCACCGGGTTGACCAGATGGGCAGCATGACGTGCTCCCAATATCACCGGGGCCGTCGCTACCGCTGCGGTTTCAGAAGGAAGACGGTTGGAGTGCGATGCCATACGTTCTGCCAAATCGCGGAACTTCTGATCATCTTCTCCTGCCAGAAACTGACAGGGCATCGACAGTTGGTCCAGTCGGTCCCAAAGCGGTTCTTGGCGACCTGAACCGCACCTGCGCAGGCTCGCCGCCAAGCCTGCCGCTCGATTAGTGAGTCGCTCATTCCGACCCCACATTTCGTCGGTGAGGTCACCAAACATTGGCATCTCCTCCCACCCGTGCAAGAAATCTGCCAAGCCATCGCTCAGTAACCTGAGTGCTATTTCTTCGTCGGCGGCTATGCGCTCGCTGCGATCGGATTGGTCTTCAGTCCCGGCTGTTGCTCCAATTGTGGTCAGCGACTGCACAAGTTCAGAGTTGGCGAGAGCAAGGTGCACCAGCATCCGACCCCCCATGGAGTACCCGAAGTAGTGCGCCGGCC
Source organism: Acidimicrobiia bacterium (assembly GCA_963854565.1). Classification (GTDB taxonomy): domain Bacteria; phylum Actinomycetota; class Acidimicrobiia; order Acidimicrobiales; family JAHEJN01; genus CAWKZT01. The sequence goes on along the minus strand of CAWKZT010000091.1, from coordinate 2,666 downwards.
CCGCGATGTCCGCTAGCAACTGAGCACTTTCCCAGAGGTCGGCGTCGTCGTGCTGCGACTCACCGTGACCTGGCGCGTCAAGCAAAACGAGTTCGTGATCTGTAGCCAGGTCGTCGATCAGTTTTCCCCAACAAAGGCGATTTTGCGCAAAGCCGTGCACCATCGCTAGGCGTGGCCCCTGCCCACGCAGCTCGAAGGCTAAAGCCATCGGGCGGCGATTTCGTGCCAGCTATAGGGAAGGTTGCTCACGCTTCCGTTGCCTTATCGCGACGCATTCCTGCGCTCATGATGCCGAGGAGCGTCGCCATCTCGTCATCGGTGAGGAAGGTAAAGATCGGATGATTTTCGACCATTTGGGCCTGGAGTTTTGCTGCGGTTGCCTCACCAAGTGGCGTGATCACCAGGCGTCGAACTCGGCGATCGCCCGGATCGGGTTCGCGACTGACGAGTCCTCGTTCTTCAAGTTGATCTGCCAAGCCAGTGATATAGGAAGCATCACAGGACAATTTTTCAGCCAACGCCCCCATTGGCATTGGTTGGGTGAGTTCACGGAGCGCATGTGCCATGGGCAAAGACAAGTTGAGTTCAGCCATGTACCCAGCAAACATCGCGTTAGTAAGGGCTCCGATCTCGCGCGTGAAGAGATCCAATTCGATCATCATTTCGGCGCGGGTGCGTTGAGGTGGGCTGGGTGACATGAGACACATTATACTCCATCAGTTAAATATTTGCTAGAGTCAATACTTTATAAACTAAAGTATTCATTTGGCTCCAGCAAAGAAGACTCACTATGACGACGACTCCCATCGTCTCAGCCGAAAATGTGTTCAAGTATTTCGGCGACGTTCACGCCCTTGACGGCGTTTCCCTCGAATTCGAATCCGGCATCATTTACGGCCTTCTTGGGCCTAATGGCGCAGGCAAAACGACGCTTATACGCGTGCTTACCACGCTCCTTCGCGCCGACAGCGGCAAAGCATTCGTCGCTGGCATCGACGTTCACGCCGATCCCAGTGGCGCTCGACGACGCATGGGACTCGCCGGTCAATCCGCCGCCGTAGACGGGTTTCTGACTGGTTACGAAAATCTCCAGATGATTGGTCAGCTCTATGGCCTGTCCAAAATTGATGCCCGCAGCCGCGCCGACGAAGTACTCGAGCGCATGTCACTCACCGAGGCCAGTGGCCGACAGGTCAAGACGTACTCCGGTGGCATGCAACGACGTCTCGACCTCGCAGCTTCCATGGTCGGACGACCCGAGGTTCTCTTCCTCGACGAACCCACCACCGGAATCGATCCGGGTAGCCGCATTGAGATTTGGGGACTCATCACCGACCTCGTGGACCAAGGCACAACCATCTTGATGACCACGCAATACCTCGAAGAAGCCGATCAACTTGCCAACCGCATCGGCGTTATTGATTCGGGCAAACTTATTGCCGAAGGCACCTCCGCTGATCTCAAGGATCAACTCGGTGGATCTATCGTCGAAATTAAGGTCACCGCCGCCGACCTCGATGCCACGCTCGTGGCCCTGCGTGAGACCTTTGACGGCACACCTGACTATGACTCCGGTCGCAACGTCATCTCTATTCCCGCAGCTAATGGTCCAGCGGACCTCATGGCAGCAGCGCGGACACTCGAGTCGCTCGGCGTAATGCCGACCGCCCTCGAAATTCACAAACCAACATTGGACGACGTCTTCCTCGCAATAACCGGCCCGCAAGGAGGCGAATCATGACTAGCACCGCCGTTCCAACCGCAGCATCATCGCGTTCAACCGTTGCCCAAACAGTCCATGACATTGGACTGATTACCAAGCGCAACCTCATTCGCAACATACGTGTTCCTGAGCTCATACTGTTTGCCACAATTCAACCGGTGATGTTCTTGTTCTTGTTCAACTTCGTCTTCGGTGGCTCGATCGGCCAGTCGCTCGGAGACGCTTTCGGCGGCAAGTACGTCAACTATCTGCTGCCCGGCATGTTGGTGCAAACGGCACTGTTCTCCTCGATTGGTACGGCCGTGGGCCTTACCGAAGATCTCGCGAACGGGGTTATTGATCGGTTTCGCTCACTTCCAATAGCTCGATCTGCGGTTCTCGCAGGCCGAACTATTGCCGACATGGTGCGCACGATTGCCGTCATCATATTGCTCATTGGCACCGGCTTCCTTTTGGGTTTCGAAGCTCCTGGAGGGTTTTTTGGAGTGGTTCTGGCCGTCTTGCTCTGTGGCTTATTTGGTTTCGCTATGGCGTGGATAATGGCTCTCGTTGGGTTAATCGTCAAGTCACCTGAGGTAGCAAACTCGGCGGGGTTCTTGCCGATGTTCCCGCTGATGTTTGCCAGCACAATCTTTGTTCCACCCGAGACCTTGCCTTCATGGCTTGAGGGCTTCGCCAGCAACCAACCCATCAGCATTCTTTCTGACACGGTCCGGGCGTTGGTGATCGGCGACGAGTTCACCGCCCAAAATGGTCGATCCCTTGGTGCCCTGGTCGGCTACTCGTTCTTCTGGATAGCCGCAATCTTGCTGGTGTTCGTACCGTTGGCTGTTCGCAAGTACCGCCGCACCGTCGCCTAGCGAACCCGTACCGCCCACCCACCCATCCCGACCTCGAACCTTTCTCGTTCTGGGCGTGTCAGAGCGGCGTTCCGCCGCTCTGA
>CAWKZT010000090.1:0-7273 GCA_963854565.1 Acidimicrobiia bacterium | reverse complement strand
GCTGAAATACTGGCAAGTTTCTGGGCGGTATCGGTGTCGGTTCGTCGTGCCACTTGGTACGAAGTTGGCGAGATTTCGACCTTGGCGTTGAACTCGTTTTCGAGACGGTGCGCAAATACCTCAAACTGCATGATTCCCACGGCGGCCAAGATAGGGGCCACATCGCCGGACTGAGCGTCGCGCAAAACTTGCACCACGCCTTCTTCTTCCAATTGGGCCAGGCCTTTGCGGAATTGTTTGGTCTTGGAAACGTCGATCGGGCGAGCCACGGCAAACTCTTCGGGCTCGAACCGTGGGATCGGCGGGAACTTGACCTTGTCGCCGGCATAGAGCGTGTCGCCAATCTGCAGATCGGTGGCATTGATGAAACCAATGACATCGCCCGGATAGCCCTCTTCGAGGGTCTCGCGCTCAGCACCAAACACACTCACGGCGTACTTCGTGTTGAAGGGCCGACCGGTGCGTTCGTGACTGAGGGTCATGCCCCGTTCGAACTCACCGGAACATACCCGTAAGAAGGCCAACCGATCGCGGTGATTCTTATCCATGTTGGCTTGTACTTTGAACACGAATCCCGAAAATTGGTCTTCGATGGGGCGAAACTCTCCCGTCTCATCGAGTCGGTCTTCGGCCGCTGGTGCCATGTCGATCACGCCATCGAGCAGATGCCGCACGCCAAAGTTGGTGAGCGCTGACCCGACGAATAGTGGGCTCGTCTTGCCCGCCAAAAAGCTGGCCCGATCAAAATCGGAGCCGATTTCGGTAAAAAGTTCGGATTCCTCCGATGCGGTCTCCCAAATGTCACCTTCTTCGGCGAGTGCCTGCTCGGGGGACAAGATTTCTTCGGCCGCTTCCGTCGCCCCTCGGGCGGTTCGGGTATACCGGACAAAATCTCCAGTGCGTCGATCAATAACCCCCCGGAAATATCCAGGAATCCCCACAGGCCAAGTGACTGGAGTTGGTTTGAGACCAATCTGCTCCTCAATTTGATCGAGGAGTTCTAGCGGATCGAGGCCGGGGCGATCCATCTTGTTGAGGAACGTGATGACCGGCATGTCGCGGGCGCGGCACACTTCGAAGAGCTTGCGTGTCTGAGGCTCAATACCTTTGGCGGTATCGAGCACCATGACGGCCGCGTCCACTGCGGCAAGAACCCGGTAGGTGTCTTCAGAAAAATCGCGGTGACCAGGGGTATCAAGCAAATTGATTACATGATCGCGGTACTCGAACTGCATCACCGCCGAGGCAATAGAAATGCCCCGCTCTTGCTCCATGGCCATCCAGTCCGAACGGACACTGCGTCGCCCCGAGCGCGCCTTAACCGTTCCGGCATCTTGAACGGCACCAGAATACAACAAGAACTTTTCCGTAAGTGTGGTCTTACCGGCATCAGGGTGAGAGATAATCGCGAACGTGCGACGGCGTTTTGCCTCGCGGACAGTCGCTAGTTGAGCACCATCGTTGTGGCCAGATGCAACAGTTGGATCACTCATGAGCGTTTCAGGTTACGCCCGATGCGGCACACTGGTGGGCATGAGCGACGATCTAACTGCCCTTGGTGGCGGTCCCACACCTATTCCGACCGATTCAAGAGCTGGCGCAGCGCAGCTTGAGGCGATCGCGGTCGACCCCGAGGTCACCGGCGCCCGATTCGTTACCACCGAACTGCTCGCCTGGTGTCCGGTAACTCGCCAGCCCGATCACTACCGCTGCACGATTGATCTCGTGCCCCTCGCGGGCAAGAGCATCGAAACGAAGACCCTCAAGCTTTATCTCGCCAGCTGGCGCGACGACGGAATTTTCGGCGAGAACCTTGCGGCTGCTATTGCCCGTGATCTCGCGGCGGCAACCGACGCGGCGATCACCGTGGAACTGACGCAGAATGTCCGCGGTGGCATCGAGTTGTCAGCCACCGCCCGAGCGTAGCTACAAGGTTAACGCGGTGCCCGGAGCGGGATTCGAACCCGCACACTCTTTCGAGTAGCTGATTTTAAGTCAGCCGTGTCTGCCATTCCACCATCCGGGCGGGCTTTGGAACGCCTAACCGTACCGCAAATTTCATTCTGCGGAGCCGTGAACATTTGGATACGAAGACCGAATTTCGACGAGCAAGATATCCCAGACCCAATCGGCCACCTCGTCTCGATAGTGCACCCCATCGCGGTATAACAATTCGCCGTTTAGACGCGCCACGCCATCGGCCTCGCACGTTTGTGCGCCAATGTCGACCACTGCGCTCTGAGTTTCACGGGCATAGGTCCCTGCCCACCAGTTCAGCCAGGCAACCCGTCGGACAAACTCAGCATCGGTCAAGGGCTGAGAAAATCGATCGAGGTCAGGATCTTGACATGGCAACAACAAAATAGTGACCGGCAGGCTCCGGCCCGACTGTAGGTCAACAAATGAGCGGATGTCGTCGACACCTTGCCGCAACAGCTGTCGATGCTCCATGGAGCCGAATACGAGCGGATCTCCATCAACCACCGGTGGGTCAAGATCCCATACAGACAGGCCCAGAACCAAAATATCGGGCTTGATCTCCGCCAACTCAATCGCCCACCGCTCCTGACGGTTTGTGCATTCTTCGTACACCACCGTCTGATAGTCCGGAAGCAAGCCGCAGCCGAGCGTCGCGCCTGACCGAACCCGCAAGATTTCATCTCGCCATGGTTGATACTGCTCAAACAACGTCAGGTAACTCGAATCGCCGACCAGAAACGCCGTCGGTGGTACAACCGGCTCGGCGATGACGGTGGGCTCCGGACGCTCTGCCGGCACAACAGTCGGCTCAATCGTGACTTCAGGCAGGATCGGGGATGAGACGCTGGGTAAGTCAACCACCAGGGTCGACGCGTAACGCTCGTCGACCACCGGATTGGGCCAGGTGACAAAAATCAACGCCGCGCAAATTGCGATCGCCGAACCAAACCCTGCCAGCACGAAATTTTTGGGAGCCCACCCCACCCGACGCATGGGTCGTTCAATAACCACAAACGACACCATGGCCGCCGCAACGGTCACCGTCACTTGCACGGCAAATTGAGCTAGCCCCGTAAACCCGAGACGAGATTCGGTGAGCCACGTAAAGATCGGCCAATGCCAGAGGTACAGACCATAGGAAATCCGACCGATCTGAGGTAAGGGGCGCCGAGCCAACATCGAGCGGAGCGGATTGCGTTCAGTGGCGATCACGGTTCCGGCCGTGGCGGCAGCTCCCAGCAATGCCACGAGGAGGAACCCACCGTTGTACATCCACCTGTCGGTGTCGCTCACCAAAAATACTGCCGCCACGAATCCGCCTACGCCAAACAAACCGACCCATTTGATCCATGGCGAATTCGACTCGATTGGCCCGGTGTCGGTTCGGAACCGGTGGAGCAGGAAAGCCAGCATGGCGCCTACCAGCAGGGTTTGGACACGAGTCTCGGTTCCGTAGTAAGCCCTCGATGTGTCGGCGGCACCGTGAGCATGCCAGGCCATAGCGCCTGCCGACAGAAGTACGGCGACGCCAAGACCTCCTACCCAACTCACCTGTCGGGCGAACAATCGGGGCAGAGCAAATGCGAGCACCAGAGGCCAAACCAGATACCACTGTTCTTCAATGGCAAGGGACCACATGTGTCGAAATGGCGATGGGTCAGCAAACTGATCAAAATACGATTGCTCACTGAATGCCTGCCGCCAATTGGCGCTGTAGAAAATGGTGGCGATTCCATCGTTGCGAATAGCCTTCAGCGCATCGGGACCAGCCGTGAGCGCTCCGATCAGCATCACAACGCCAACTACCACAAACATGACAGGCAACAGGCGTTTGGCTCGACGCAACCAAAAAGCGGACAGTGAGATGGTTCCGGTGGCGTCGTATTCCAACAACAAGAGCGTGGTAATCAGATAACCGCTCAGTACAAAAAACAGATCAACGCCAAGAAAGCCACCGCCGGCTACCCCTAGGTAGCCGTGGTACACCATGACCGATACAACCGCGATAGCTCGCAAGCCATCGAGCGACGGATCGTAGTTGAGCGTCGGACGCACACGGTCGGAGGATGCATACGACAAGACAGCAGCTTAGCTACCCCAAATCTACAAAGCAGAACCGCCACCAACAGCCAAACCAGGTCTACGACGGAGGTGACTTCCGGGTTTTGCGCTAATTCGCCTACGGTTCTCTCATGACCGATCGCGTGACCATTTCCATCGACAACGGCATTGCCGACGTCCGACTTAACCGGGTCGACAAACTCAACGCCCTCGACAATGCCATGTTTCGCGCCTTGCTCGATGCCGGTGAGCAACTGGCCAACGATGGGAGCATTCGAGCAGTCGTATTATCCGGCAACGGCGCTGGATTCTGTGCCGGGCTCGACTTTGAGGGATTTGCGGGTATGGCGGGCGGTGGCTCCACCGATCCAGAAACTTCGCTGACATGGATAGGTCAAGTAAACGACGGCGCAATAACCCATCAGGCCCAACAGATCTGCTGGCAATGGCGCGAAATGCCTGCTCCGGTAATCGCCGCGGTGCACGGCGTGGCTCTCGGTGGCGGTTGCCAGTTGGCTCTGGGTGCTGATATCCGTGTCGTGGCCCCCGACTCTCGAATGTCGGTCATGGAAAGCCGTTGGGGTCTAAGCCCGGATATGACCGTTACCCAGACGCTTATCGAACTCGTAGGAATCGATGTGGCCAAGGATCTGGCATTTACTGCCCGGATGGTTAGTGGAACCGAAGCAGTATCACTCGGTCTGGCCACCGCCGTAGCGGAGGACCCCCACGCAGCAGCAATGGAACGAGCCGAGGCAATTGCTGCTCGCTCACCCCATGCCATGCGAGCTATTAAGCGAATGTTCAACGAAGCCGCGAAACGTTCTCATGCCGAAGGTCTCGCGGCCGAGCGCTCCGAAATCGCCGCACTCATTGGCCAACCCAACCAGGTTGAAGCCGTCATGTCGTACTTCGAAAAGCGCGAGGCCAACTATGTAAACCCTGACAACGCCGACCGTGGTCCGTTGAGTTAACCATTACGCAGCCTGAGGCACTCCATCGGTAGTTGGGGTCTGGGTTGCGGCGTCAACCGCGTGATGGGCGTCGGGCCCATCGAGGCAAATTCCATCGGCGCCCATTAGCGCCCCGAACAACCGATCACGCCATTGGACCTTTTGCGAATCGGTGAACTCATTGGCGGCCAAAACACCATCGACCATGTCGGCCTGGACGGCTAACCACGGTCGATCTCGCAACGCCACCGCAACGGTGACCGAGCCATCGGTGCGGCGCTGCAAAGCCCGCCGAGTGCCCGCCTGCCGAGGCGGGCTACGAAACGCCGGCACGACGAGGCCACCACGAGTGGCCGCTTCGCCCAGTGTTCTCGCCGCGCGAGCAAACTGCATTGAGCCGATTTGTCGCGATAAATCCGGGTGTTGTTTTGTCCTATTTTGTGTAGCCATTTTTCTCTCCTACTCCGTAACCACACCTTAGAGAGAGGGTGTGACACTCTTATCTGCCCTAAGCTTTGCTTATGTCCACCGAGCTGACACCTGCGCAATTGCATGTGCTGGAACTCATCGGCTCCCGGCCCGACGACCACCCGGACTTCGACCCCCAGCTTCGCCTTCTGCTGCGCTCTCGCCTGGAAGCGGGCGTCCGAGTGTCGCTTCCCCAGCTAGCCGATGACCAAGTCATTTTTGTCAACAAACATGCCCTCAATATGGTGCACGGATGCGAAGCTCGCTACGTAGCGGAACAAAAGCAGAAGTTCGAACCCACCTTGCCCATGGTCATAGGCACCGTGGTCCACAAGGCCATCGAGTTATCGGTCCATTGGCAGGGCGAAGTCGTCCCCGCCGCGATCGTCAATGACGCCATCGCAGTCCTCGAATACGGCGATTCGTGGACCACCGACTTCATCCAAACTCGCTCCGAACGCGAGAAAGCCGAACTGCGGTCCGAGGCCGTCGAACGTTTCGCCAGCTTCGTCGAGACGTTCCCGCCCCTCAAACAGGGTTGGCGCCCCGTCACCGAAAGTCGCGTCACACTCGAGTTGCTCGATGGTCGAATAATTTTGCGGGGCAAGGTCGACCTCACGTTGGGTCACCCCCACGGCAATACCGCCGGAAAAGTACTCATCGATTTCAAAACCGGCCGCTATTTCTCAAGCCACATAGACGACTTGCGCTTCTATGGGTTACTTGAAGCGATCAAGACCGGCGTACCACCCCGAATGCTGGCATCGTTCTATCTCGACCAGGGCGAACTTCACCCCGAATCCGTCACGATCCACGCCCTCGATTCAGCCGAAGCCCGACTCGCGGATGGCATCCGCAAGATGATCGACCTGCAGACCGAAGAACGCGAGGCAATCAAAGTCACGGGGCCACCTTGTAGGTGGTGTCCTGTGTCGGCCACGTGCAGTGAAGGTGGCGCATATCTCGCCAGCGACGGCGACTACTAGTACGCACACAACGGCACCTACCTGGCAGACTAGGGCCATGTCGTACATCCTCGTCCAACGCACAGACCGCGTCGCCACCATCACACTGAACGATCCCGGTAAGCGCAACGCCATTAACAACCAAATGAATGTCGAATTAGTGGCCGCCATCGACGAACTCGAAGCCGATGATTCGGTGGGTGCGCTCATCATCACCGGCGCCGCTCCAGCGTTTTGCGCCGGGGCCGACCTCGACGATTTGTTGGCCGGTGGCGAAGCCGGAACCATGCGCGAAATTTACAACGGGTTCCTCCGGGTCGCCCACACCACACTGCCTACCATCGCTGCGGTCAACGGTGCCGCCGTTGGCGCAGGTATGAACATGCTCCTGGCCTGCGACATGGTGCTTGCCGCCGATTCAGCCAAATTCGACAGTCGGTTCTTACAAATTGGACTTCACCCCGGTGGCGGACACACCTGGCGACTTCGCCACATCACTAATCAGGCCACCACCATGGCCATGGTGCTCTTCGGACAGCGCCTCACCGGACAACAGGCCGCCGAGCGGGGTTTAGCATGGGAGTGCGTAGCCGACGACGAACTACAAGGTCGGGCCCAAGAAATCGCCGCACGAGCAGCTTCATTTCCAAAGGAACTCGTGGCCAAAACAAAAGCCACCATCACTAATCTCGATCAGGTTGTCGAATCCAACGCGGCCGTAGATTTCGAGCTCGAACCACAGCTTTGGAGCATGGCCGAACCCCAGTTCCAGGCACTCGTAACCAGCCTCCAAAAAAACATCAGCAGCAAGGACTAGCCCGAAGTAGTGGTCAACAGTTTTTGGTG
>CAWKZT010000089.1:0-7306 GCA_963854565.1 Acidimicrobiia bacterium | reverse complement strand
CATCGGCGCCATCTTCATACGCAGCATCGGGACAATGGTGGATGGTGCGGCGTTAGGTAGATACCGTCAACGCGAATAACAATCTATATGCCGAGCAGTTGGCAAGAAAAGATCTCACCTTATGGCAATCGAATGCCCCGCAGTGGACGGCTCTAGCGCCCGCCAGACCTCATTTAGTAGTGCACCTCCAATGTGCATCGACCCATCGAAGCGTTACACGGCAACGATGACTACTTCGCTAGGCGAAATCGTCATCGCTCTAGATGCGACCAATGCCCCCAAGACGGTCAATAACTTCGTATTTTTGGCCCGCTATCACTACTACGACAGCCTGGGTTTCCACCGCATCATTGGTGGATTCATGTGTCAAGGTGGCTGCCCTGACGGCACCGGAATGGGTGGCCCTGGGTACAAGTTCGAAGACGAACTTCCTCAGCCCGGTCGTTACGAAATTGGCTCCATTGCCATGGCCAACGCTGGCCCGAATACCAATGGATCTCAGTTCTTCCTAATTAGCGGACCTAGCGGTGCCGGCCTCCCGCCGCAGTACTCACTGTTCGGCAAAATTGTGAAGGGTCTTGAAATTGTGGTTGACACCATGCAAAACGTGGCCACCGCTCGTGGCGATAAGCCGCTCGATGACGTCGTCATTGAATCGGTCACCATCACCGAACACGACGACTGATTACCAAAACGTTCTTCGCCTTGGGTGGCTGGGTTGCTCGAAAGAGTCAGCGCAGTCACCCATTGCCGATTTTGGGGTCATGTCTGAGCTAGTGACAGGACGTGACCCGAGCCGCTAATCCTGCGGGATCGTTAGTGTTTGTCCGACCTGAATAATGCTGTCGATCGTCATGTTGTTGGCTTCGAGTAGTTCGTTCAAAATCACGCCATGCAGGTCAGCAATGGCACCAGTGGTATCGCCGCTGCGGACGGTGTATTCGTCGGCCTCTAGGCGGTTGGTGCCTGGTGCCGTAACGGGACCCTCGGGTGCAGTATTGGCCGAACTGCCTGATGGCACCGGGACTTTGAGTTCGTCCCCCACGGTGAGATCCACCGAGTCGAGGGCATTAATTTCCAAAAGATCGGCGGTTGTTGTCTGGAAACGGTCGGCAATCTCACCCAGCGTGTCGCCCGCGGCCACCGTGTAGGCAGTGAGCACTCGATTGCCCGATAGGTCGATGTCGCCTCCCGGCTGATCATCGTCCAGCGTTTCGGCGGGCGGCGGAATCGGAACCCGGATGACGTCACCAATATTGAGAACCTGCTCCACGTTCATAGCGTTGGCTTCAAGGATGGAATCGACGGAAACGTTGAGATTTTCCGCAATACCGCCCAAAGTGTCGCCCGCGGCGATGACGTAATCAGTCGTGGTCGGCGTCTCCGTTGGGACCGGAGTGGGGACCTCGATAACTACCGAGGGTTCGAGGTCGTCGTCAGCGGGTCGGTCGGCAGATGCGGGGCCAGTCGTGCCGCACGCCGCAAAGCCGAAGGCGATGACCACAAAGAGAAGCAGGAAACGACGGAACACACCATGAGTCTAGAACGTTGTCACCGACCCACAGGTAGTAAATGGAGGAGGATTGGCGAACTAGGCCAACGAGGGCAGGTATGAACTGCGAGCGGTAGCTCCTGCGTTGGCAACGATCCGCCGATGTAAAGCGTCTATCTCGTGGCCCCGGCCACGTAGTGAGCCCTCGACACCGGAGAAGTCGACAACTGTGTGCAACGTGCCAACCACGTTGGGTGGAAATGGCAAGCCGCGTACTTCGCACCAATCAACAATGTCGATCCATAACAGGTCGGTGACATCTGCCTGGGATAGGTCGAGGGGGTCGCCCGTCTTGAACCACATCACATGCAAGATGACCGCGGCGGCGTCTATGTCGAGGGTGCGTCCCTGCGACAACGCCCACCGCACCAACTGGAGTCGTAGGTTGCGCAGGCGAATGCCATGGTTGAAGTCGCGCGCCCTGGTGTGGGGTGTACGGACCCGTAGTCGAGGCGAACGAACCTCATGGGTGGCAAAGTTGGCGGTTACAACAGTCATGAACCCATCATGACGATGGGGTGTGACACTTTTGTTTGCCTACTAGCGACAGCTTCACTGTCGCCCCTTAGGGCTGATACGCACGGCGCCGACCGCCACCAGCGAAATACTGGCAGCTACCCTTATTTAGCTTGGTTGGCGACTGCTTCGGCGGCGGCTTTGGCTGCTTCAGCATCGCCCACGTAGCGCTCTTCTACGGGCTTGTCCTCTGTGGGGCGCCCATCTTGACCGATCTGGTAGGTCAGTGGCATCCCCGTCGGGATGTTGAGACCAGTGATGTCTTCGTTACTGATGTTGTTGAGATGCTTTACCAACGCCCGCAGCGAGTTGCCGTGGGCGGCTACTAGCACCGTGCGACCGGCCTGAAGGTCGGGAAGGATCTGGTCGTACCAGTAGGGGAGCATGCGCTCAACGACATCGGCAAGGCACTCAGCCTTGGGCAAAATTTCCGACGGGATGTGCGCATAGCGAGCGTCGCCGTTGGGAGTGAACGGATTGTCATCGCTGATCGGTGGCGGTGGAGTGTCGTAGCTACGGCGCCACAACATGAGTTGCTCGTCACCGTGCTTAATGCGGGTTTCGGCCTTGTCGAGTCCAGTGAGGTCGCCGTAGTGGCGTTCGTTTAGCCGCCAATGACGTTTTACGGGAATCCACAGACGACCCATTGCCTCAAGGGACAGGCTGGCGGTGCGAATGGCCCGGGTCTGCAGGGATGTGTGGACAACATCGGGCAGTAGTCCGGCGTCGAGCAATACTGGCCCGGCCGCTTGGGCTTCGGCGACGCCTTGTTCGGTGAGCTTGGCGTCGTACCAGCCCGTGAATTGGTTGCTCTTGTTCCACTCACTTTGTCCATGACGTAACAAGATGAGTGTGGAGGAAGATGAGGCCATGATCGAACTCTATCTCTTGGACGAAATCTAGACTGCAGTTGGGCGGGCAGAATTGGTGTTGGCAAGTCACGTCAAACGCGGTCCCAGCGGTGATGTCGACGATCACGATGTCAAAACCCCAGCAATTTAGGCCTTTTTGCCTACCCTCAATCAATACACTCAAGTTTTCTGTGAAAAAGGTGTTGGGGAGGGAATATTGTGGCCAGAGAGGCGTTATCTTCACCTGTAACACGCCCATATTGGGTGCTTGAACGCAAATAAACCCCTCACTAAACGCCCGCTCGGGCAAGGAGAAACCACCATGGCAAAGGCTGTCGGTATCGACCTCGGTACCACGAACTCCGTCGTCAGCGTCCTCGAAGGTGGCGACCCTGTCGTCATCGCTAACGCTGAAGGCTCCCGCACTACCCCCTCTGTTGTCGCATTCACCAAAGATGGCGAAGTTCTGGTTGGCGAAGTCGCCAAGCGCCAGGCCATCACCAACCCCGATCGCACTATTCGCTCCGTAAAGCGCGAAGTCGGTAGCGATTGGACAATCGACATAGACGACAAGGCCTACACGCCGCAGGAAATTTCCGCCCGCATCTTGCAAAAACTCAAGCGCGACGCCGAGTCCTACCTAGGTGAAGACGTCACCGAAGCGGTCATTACCGTTCCGGCGTACTTTGACGATGCCCAGCGCACCGCCACCAAAGAGGCTGGTGCCATTGCTGGTCTCACCGTCTTGCGCATTATTAACGAGCCCACCGCTGCCGCGTTGGCTTACGGTCTCGACAAGAGCGACGAAGATCAGACAATTTTGGTCTTCGACCTCGGCGGAGGAACGTTCGACGTTTCGGTCCTCGAAATTGGTGACGGTGTCTTCGAAGTGAAGTCCACTGCTGGCGACACCAAGCTGGGTGGCGACGACTGGGACCAGGCCATCATGGACTGGATCATTACCTCCTTCAAGAACGATCATGGTGTTGACCTTGGTACCGACAACATGGCACTGCAGCGCATCAAGGAAGCAGCTGAGAAGGCCAAGATCGAACTCTCGCAAACCCAACAGACCCAGATCAACCTGCCTTTCGTAACCGCTACGGATTCGGGTGCCTTGCATCTGGACTACTCGCTTACCCGCTCACGCTTCCAAGAAATGACAGCCGACCTAATCGAACGGTGCAAGAAGCCATTCGAACAGGCAATTGCCGATGCTGGCCTCAAAAAGGGCGACATCGAGCATGTCATTCTCGTAGGTGGCTCGACTCGCATGCCTGCTGTTGGCGATTTGGTCCAGTCCCTCACTGGGGCCGAGCCCAACCGTACGGTGAACGCCGACGAGGTTGTCGCTGTAGGCGCCGCTGTTCAGGCTGGTGTGTTGAAGGGCGAAGTGAAGGACGTTCTCCTTCTCGATGTCACTCCATTGTCCCTTGGCATCGAAACCAAGGGCGGCGTTATGACTCGCCTCATCGACCGCAACACCACCATCCCCACCCGACGCACCGAGGTGTTCACCACCGCGGACGACAACCAGCCGTCGGTAGAGATCCACGTGCTGCAAGGCGAGCGCGAGATGGGCCAGTTCAACAAGACGTTGGGCAAGTTCCAGCTCGTTGACTTGCCACCATCACCTCGCGGTGTTCCCCAGATTGAGGTCACCTTCGACATCGATGCCAACGGCATCGTGCATGTGTCGGCCAAGGACCGTGCCACTGGCACCGAAACCTCGATCACCATTACCGGTCAGTCGTCTATGGATAAAGACGCCATCGATCAGATGATCAAGGATGCCGAATCCCACGCCGATGAGGACAAGGCCCGTAAGGAAGAAGCCGAGATTCGCAACAACGCCGACACCCTTGTGTACTCGGTCGAAAAGCAGCTCAGCGACAATGACGACAAGATCACCGAGGACGAAAAGTCCGCGGTCGAAGGCAAGCTTGCGGCAGTCAAGGAAGCGCTCGACGGCGAAGAGTCCGAGTCGATCAAGATTACGACCGATGCCTTGTCCGAAGAGTTCCAGCAGATTTCGCAGCGCTTGTATGAAGCAGCAGCACAAGAAGCGGCCGAGAGCGAAGAAGCTCCCGCTGGTGAAGCTGCTGCAGACGACATCGTGGATGCCGAAATTGTTGAAGAGGAAGAGTAATGGCTGAGGACGAAGCTGTTCCCGACACCACCGATGATGCAGCACAATCTGACGATTCGGTGGCGGCGGAAATCGTCGAAGATGTCCCCGAACTGACGGTTCTAGAGGTCACCATGGCCGAGCGCGATGGGTACCTCGATGACCTCCGTCGGGTCACCGCCGAATTTGCCAATTTCCGCAAAAAGGGCGAAAAGCGCAACCAGGATGTTGTGCATTTCGCGGCGGCTGGTCTGGTTTCCAAACTGTTGCCGGTTCTCGATGGTTGCGACGCGGCACTCGTTCAGGGTGCTACCGACGTAGAGCCGATTCGTTCGGCTTTGGTTGAGACCTTGCAACGTGAGGGTCTCAAAGTCATGGAAGCGGCCGATCAGCCCTTCGACCCCGAACTCCATGAGGCGGTCATGACCGAGGACGGCGACGGCCCTCCCGTTGTGGCGGAGGTACTTCGGGCTGGCTATACGTGGAAAGATCGCGTAGTCCGACCCGCAATGGTAAAGGTCCGCGGTTAGCCAAGGACGGCAGAAAACGTCAGCGGTTGGTTGCGATCAGCTATTAGGTCGCAACCAACCCGCTAAAAAGGAAAACGCAAATGGATGCACGGAAGGAATGGCTCGAGGAGGACTACTACGCCGAACTCGGCGTAAGTCCCACCGCGTCTGATTCCGAAATTCAGAAGGCCTACCGAAAGCTGGCCCGCCAGTTGCATCCGGATAAGAATCCGGACGACACCGCAGCCGAGGATCGGTTCAAGAAGATTACTGCCGCCTACGACGTGCTTGGTGATAGCGAAAAACGCATCAGCTACGACCAGGTCCGCCGCTTTGGCGGAACTACCGGTAGCGGTGGTCAGCGGTACACGTTCAATGCCGATACCGATGGCCTCGAAGACATGTTCGGTGGGATGTTTGGCGGCGGAGCGCGTGGCCGGCAAGGCGGAAGCGTATTTAATCAGTTTGGCGGGCGCCCCGGAGAGAACCGGGGCCAAGATCAAGAGGCCACCATCGAAATTGGTTTTACCGAAGCTGTCGAAGGATTCACTACGACCGTCACGTTGGGTGATGCCGGCGGCCCCCGTGATATCAAGGTGCGGATCCCTGCGGGCGTGTCCAATGGCCAAACACTACGACTCCGAGGTCAGGGTGCTGCCGGTCGAGCGGGTGCGGGTGATCTTCTACTTAAGGTCATTGTTGGCGCGAGTGAAATATTTACGCGTTCAGGAAACGACCTGATTGTAGATTTACCGATTACCTATGCCGAAGCGTGCTTCGGGGCCACGGTTAGGGCCCCAACATTTGACGGTGTCGGCGTGGCACTGAAAATCCCGGGGGGAACCGAATCGGGCAAGATGTTCCGTGTAAAGAATCGCGGGGTGAAGACCAGTCGGGCCCAAGGGCATCTTCTGGTAAAGGTCTACATAACTGTGCCCACCGATCTGACGTCGTCTCAGGCCGATGCATTGCGCGGGTTCGCCTTATCGCTAGACGAACAACCACGTACGGCCTTCGGAGCAGACTGATGCCCGGCCTCGACCCTCAAGGCCACGACCGAGCGGTGTACATCATTTCGGTTGCCGCTGAGTTGGCTGGTGTACACCCCCAGACGCTGCGGATGTATGAACAAAAGGGACTTGTTGATCCGGCCCGCACCGGTGGCGGAAGTCGCCGCTATAGCCAGTCAGACATCGAGTTGTTGGTACGTATCCAAGAACTCACAGGCGAGGGGCTTAACCTCGCTGGAGTGAAAAAGGTTCTCCGCCTCGAGATGGAAATCGTTGAGCTTTCCGAAGAGTTGGCGCAACAAAAACGCTATCCAGTTCCGGTCAATCAGACCATCGTGGTTTTTGACCAGGCACCCTAGGTAAATCGCCCCGACAATTCTGTTGTCATGGGGCATTAGGCCTAAAATCATGCCGGGTTTCGGCCGAAACATACCGGTATCGCCTCACTTGGTGCGGCAGTTGATAATCGGTTTTGACGATAATCGTTTACCACTTAGTAGTGAAGTATCCGGGCCGAATAGGGCATAAATCGGCCTTCAGGTTCGTTGTACTGTTAGTCAAGCTGGCCGAGTTGGGCTGGGACCCTGCCTTTGGAGCCCGACCCCTCAAGCGAGTTATCCAGCGGGAGTTGGGCGATGCCTTGGCGTTAGCGATCTTGGAAGGTTCAATTACCGACGGATCGCGAGTAGAGGTGAGCCCTTCGGACAGTGGCTTCGCCTTCACTACCACCGGTTAGGCGT
>CAWKZT010000088.1:0-7322 GCA_963854565.1 Acidimicrobiia bacterium | reverse complement strand
GACGGGCGCTGACCGCTGAGCAAATCGAAGTGATAGAGCAGTCAGCCAAAATCGTTGCTGTTGACATACCGACCATCGAACTTGCCGGGGGTTCGGTGCGTTGCATGCTCGCCGGCGTACACCTGGACCCTCGCCCTAGCTAATCCAAGGCTTGGCTGGCCGTGTTGTTTGGCTGCCTCGTGTAGACGATTAGTGGGCTCGGTGCAGCGGCAAGGTGCAGCAGCGAAAGCTGCCACCCGTCTTGGGCGGCTCCGAGTAGTCAACCTCGATTACTTCGATACCGCGCTCTCGCATTTCGGCGTTGATTCTTCGGGCGGTTGGTTGCGAAATAACCGTCGAAGGGTCCAGTGATAAGACATTCGTGCCGAGGACTTGTTGCTCTTCGCGCGTTACCTCAATGAGATCGTAGGTCTCGCGTAAAGCCGCCGGGATGTCCTTCATGCCTCCCGGATAGATCAAGGCATGACCGTCGCCGACGGGTACGAACGAGCAATCGAGATGGAGGACGTCTTCGCCTCTTTGGAGTCCGGTTAAGTTGACGGGCACTATCTCGTATTCCGGCACAAGTTGCATGAGCCAAGCAGCGCCCGCCAGCGTGGTGCGTTGACCCATACCGACAAAGACTTTGCCGCTATCAACAATCACATCTCCGCCCTCAATGACAACATCCTCGGGGGCAAACAGCACCTTCACATGCTCAGGAAACAGCTCAAGTAGGTGGGCATAGCCCCGCCACTCATGGCGGCGACTCTTAGCGGCCATTGTCGTGACCACAAACGTGTCGCCGATAACCACACCGATATCGCGGGTCATCATTTGGTCGGGGATATAGGGAAGAGGGTGCGGTTGCAGCACCTCAATTCCACGGCTTCGCAGCACATCGATGAGGCTCTGTAGTTGTTTGGTTACCGCGGCACGCGTCGGGGCATCTGGTCCGTCGTAATACTTACGCTGGGTTTCGTTGATGATCTCCGGATTCACTTGCATGAAGTTGTCCGGGTAGCCAACGATCACCGATCGCAGCGGCGCGGTTTCAGAATCGACGAAGATGTCCACGGTTACAGGGTATAGCGCCGACCAAGACGCAGTTTGGCAGTCGGCCGGCGAGTAACGGACCATGCCAGGTCTAGAGTCTCTTCCATGAAACAGTCCACTGCATTGTTCGGTATCGCTGCCAGTGTGGTCGTTGGGTTCCTGGTGGCCTTGGCTGGGAGCGACGGCAGCGTCGACGTCGGTTCGCTACCGCTATTCGGACTCTGTGGCCTGCTGGCCTTCGGCATTAACTGGATTGTCTTTGTCCCTTCCTATCTCAAACAGACCGAACGCTTTTATGACCTAACCGGAAGCCTCACCTATCTCACACTCACTGGTGTCGCCCTGGCATTTTCTGACCTCGACGCACGGGCCGCCTTGGTGGCCGCTCTTGTCGTTATTTGGGCCGTTCGGCTAGGGAGTTTCCTGTTCAAGCGGATCAGTTCCGAAGGTGGGGATAGCCGCTTTACCAAACTCAAGACCCGACCGGCGCATTTTCTCATGATGTGGTCGATCCAGGGCCTGTGGGTTTTGTTCACGCTGGCCTGCGCTCTCGCGGCCATTACGGGTGAGGACCGAAGTGACCTGGGTATTTATGCGTTCGTTGGAACTGCAATCTGGGTCGGTGGCTTTGTGATCGAAGTCGTCGCCGATCGTCAAAAGTCCGCCTTTCGGGCCGATCCGAAGAACAAAGGTCGCTACATCACCACCGGGTTGTGGGCATGGTCCCGGCACCCCAACTATTTCGGCGAGATTGTGCTGTGGGCCGGAATCGCCGTCATCGCGCTACCAATCCTGGCCGGATGGGCTTGGGTTACGCTCATCTCGCCACTCTTTGTCTACTTCTTGTTAACCCAGATAAGCGGACTGCCCATCCAAGAACGCCAGGCGAAACATCGCTGGGGTGACGACGAAGGCTTCCAGACTTACGTACAGAACACGCCAGCGCTGGTACTGCGACCGCCTCGAAACGACCGCTAAATCGACGTCAGGGCGCCCCGCAGAATGGAGCGTCCCGAGTGGGTTGGATCGCCATCGTGGGGTTCGATACTGATGTCGACAACGTAGTAGATGTCCGGGTCATAGTTGGCCGGAACGGTAAGCGCTGATGGGTCATCGGGGTTAAAGATGCCGAGCGAAACGAGATCGGCTGGATTGCCGTCGCTGTCCGGTTCGATAAGCCAAACCTCAAGATCGGCATCGCCGGCGGCCGGAAGCGAAGCGTAATCAATTTGTACCGTGAGCAGGCCGTCTTCGTCGATCAGCAACGCAGTTGCGGCAGCATCAGCACCGAGCGGGTCAAATGCGACCGGGTCGTAGACGAGATTGGCTTCGGCGAGCTGTTGGGCGGCGGGGTCTGATCCAGTAACGCTGATCGCAAACCCGACGACAGCAACGATCGCGGCAGCAGCGGCAAGAAATGCCAAAGCTTTAGGTCGGCGGCGTTGGTCGAGCGAAATGACACCGGCGGGGAGGTCGGCCTCTGCTACTTGGGCCCCGATGCGATCGACAGAATCGTCGGAATTGACGGCGTCGCCCGTGGTGGCCTGTTCAATGCGGTTCCAGAGATCCGTTGGTGGGGCAGTTAACTGGGTGTCGGCGTCAGAAAGTTGCGTGAGTAGGTCTTCGATCTCGGCTCGGGCCGATGCCTCAGATCCGGTGGGGTCGTCGCTCATCGTTCGCCCCCTAGGTCGATTCGGATCCGGTCGATACCTCGACGGATATCGCTCTTGACGGTGCCAAGCGGGCTATTCGTTTTGTCGGCGATCTCGGAGTGGGTAAAGCCGTCTATATAGGCGAGTTTGATCATTTGACGCTGGCGATCAGGAAGGCAGGCGAGTGCTTGAGCCACCAGCATCTTGTCGGCGGTGCGCTCGATTTCGCAATCGACAGGAAGCTCAGTAGCGGGCTTGTCGGACCGTCTAGATTCGTGGCGTTGCTCAGAGCGGATGTTGTCGATGATTCGATTCTTGGCGATACCGACCAGCCATGCGGCCAGTCGTCCCTTCTGGGGGTCGAATTGGTGACGTGCTTTCCAAGCATTGACGAAAACCTCCTGCGTGACGTCGGCGGCCCGATCATCGGGAACGCTGCGACGGCAGAGGGTGTAGATAAGTGCGCCGTGATCGTCGTAGGCGGACTTGAGTGCGGTGTCTTCACCCCGAACGAAAGCGGCCTCGGCGTCGACGATGTCTTGCTCTGGCTGGGGCACCTTGAAATTGTACAGCGACAGATCAAGGGCCGAGTGTCGGGTGAGGGTGAGAACAGGGTGCATCGGTGGCGAATGAGTGAGTCCATGGAAGCGCCGGAGGAGGAGGTCCCGGCGCTCCCAAGACTATTTGACTCAGCTTGGTGGGAGGAGGACGCTGTCGATGACGTGGATGATGCCGTTGGAGGCTTCGACGTCGACGGCGATGACGGTGGCATCGTTGACCATGACGGTGTCGCCATCAATGGTGATGGTTACTTCGGCACCGTTAACGGTGGCGGCGCTTTGGCCGTCCATGGTGACGACCTGGCTGGCAGGTACTTCACCGGCGATGACGTGGTAGGTGAGTACCGAGGTGAGCAGTTCGGTGTTGCCTAGAAGTTCTTCGGCGGTTAGGCCGAGGGCCTCGAGGGCTGCAGCGAATGCGTCATCGGTAGGGGCGAACACCGTGAAGGGTCCGTCGCCAGAAAGGGTTTCGACCAGTCCGGCTGCTTGGACTGCGGCGACGAGTGTGGTGAAGCTGCCGTTAGCAACAGCAACATCAACGATCGTGCCAGGAGCCTCGGCCATTACCTCATCGGTGGTTGATTCAGCGGCGGGGGTTTCAGCTGCAGCTTCATCATTGCTCTCGTCACTGCCGCAAGCAGCGGCAATAAGGGTGAGCGTAAGTAGTGCGGCGACTATGCGCAACAATCGACTTCTCATTTTTGGTTACTTCTCCTGAAGTGGGGGGTTTGGTTTAACTCCCTCTACGAACTGGGTGAAGCGGTTGGATGCAGATTTGTCAGATTTTTTGTTCGAAGGCCCAGTCGTCCATGATTTGCCACTGCCGGTCAATCAACACAATTTGATTGACCGGGTCGGCTGGCATGTCGGCGGACCCGATACGCCACAGCTTCACAGCCACCGGTTCGGTGAACGGCACGTTGGCAAGAATGGATCGCAACGATCCGAATGCTTCAAATCCCACGTGGGCCATAAAGACAACATCGGTGTTCGGCCGTCCTCGTAGTAACGCGGTGATTCCGCCGGGTCGTGGTGGAAGAAGGCTCTTTAAATCCAGTCGAGCATTACGTTCGGGATCCTGGCGAGCGAGCCGGCCCGTGATCTTGGCAGCCCGCTTTGGGCTGTAGAACGTCCCTTCCGGGAAGATCACTAAGGCTTCATCGCCGGCAGATGCCGCCAGTTTCTCAATGGCGGCGAGTTCGGTTTGTCGCGCTGCGCCGGTGCGGGCCACAAAGTGATTGGGGTGCCGGTTGCCGAACAAGGCAAGGCATGGATCCCAGGCGAGCTCACGCTTGAGCACGTGGCGAGCGGCCCGGTTACTGTGCTGTGCAAGCACCGATGTTGGCAGCAACGCGTCGAAGAAGCTCGTGTGCTGGCAAGCCAGGATCAACGGACCGTCGCCGATGAGATCTAGCCCGTCGAAGCGAACCTCCAAGTGGAGCCAACGTTGTGCCGCGCCGAGCATCGCTCCACCCCACCAGCGCTGGACCCGGTAGTGAGCACGGCGAGACCACGTAGTGTTCATCGCCACGCCGAAGCCGGTACCGACCCACAACAACACCGCCGCCATCACACCGGTCCATTCGAGCACAATCGCGTGGATGGTCATGGCGACGAGTCGCGTGAAGCGCAATCGCCGGGCCAAAGTCAGATCGACGATCAGCGCGACACTAATTAGCACGGGGCCCGATAGCAGAACTACCGGTGCAAGAACTAAGACGGCGAAAGCGATAAGGCGTCGCAGGGAGGGCGTAGGGGTGCTCACGAATATACTTACGGTTGCTAGGGCAAAATTAGATGCGAATATTTCTAAATTGGTGCATCCGATCCAAGGCTAGTGCTCGTACAACAGTGGTATGACCAGGACAACGAGAGTGCAGGTAGCCAATGATTTTCTTAGCATTGGCCGAGATACGCAGAGCGAAGACTCGGTTCGCCCTACTGATCTCGGCAATAGCGATGCTGGTGCTATTGATCTTGTTCCAGCAATCTCTGCAGAATGGGCTGCTTACGTCCTTCGTGGGCGCTATCGGAAATCAGTCGGCCCCCGTGTTGGTGTATTCGGTAGATGGACAACGCGTCATTCAAGGCAGTGTCATCAACGCCGACCTCGAAGAGGCCGTACGGGAAAGCGACGCCGTCGGGTCAGTTGGCCGGATAGGCCAAGGGACATTCACGGTCAGTGCAAACCAAGAACGGTTCGACACAACGATTCTGGGCTTCGAGGCCCCAGAGTTGGGGGCACCAGCAAGTTTGGTTGCAGGCCGTTACCCCAACCGTGGCGAAGCGGTCGGCAGTGAGTCGGACGCGTCGTCCGGCTTTGGGGTCGGAGACGTTGTCATCGTTGAACCCGGTGGTTTCGAAGTCACGATCGTCGGCCTCGCCAGGGACGTCCAACTCAACACCGGGCCAACCCTATTCGTGCCCTACGCAACCTTCGTAGAGGCCGTGCGAGCGGTTAACCCGGATGCAGGCGACCCCCTGCCCAACATCCTTGCCGTCGTGCCACGTGACGGAACCGGAGCCGAGGAAGCGGTGGTGCAGCTAAACGCCATCTCGTCCGATATCGACGCACTCGAGCGTGACGTTGCTGCCAACGAGACCCCGGGCGTTGCTCAGGTCAAACAGTCGTTCCGACTGATCTTTTTGTTGTATGGGCTCGTCGTTCCCTGCGTCGTTGGCTTGTTCTTCTTGATCATCACCTTCCAGAAAAGCGGAGCACTTACTTTGCTTCAAGCAATCGGTGCCCCACGAAAGCGCTTGGTTGGGTCGCTGCTCGTGCAGGCATCGTTCGTGCTGGGTCTGGGCTACGCAATCGGAGTAGCGATGTACCTGCCCATTTCATCGAGACGACTGGGCGGGATCCCCTTACGGTTCGAAACCCAAGCAGTTGTGCTGTGGGCGGTCATTTTGATGACTCTGGGGATCGCTAGTTCGTTCATCGCTGCTCGGCGGGTGCTCGCAATTGACCCAATCGAAGCCACGACAGCGGGAGGCATCCGATGAGGATTGCGCTGTTAGAAATGAGGCGCCAGCCATCGAAGTTCGCGGCCGCAACCCTTATTCTGACGCTTGTCGCTGTCTTGTTGATGTTTCTCGGCGGCCTCCTTGATGGGCTGATCCGAAACTCGACTGGTGCCATCGAAGCGCTCGAAACTGAGGCGATCGTTTTCTCCGAGTCGTCGCAAGCTTCACTACTGCGGAGTCGTGTCGAACCGTCGACCAGAACGGCAATTGAGAGCGGCCTCGATGCCGATGTCGGTGGACTCGGTGTCGTACAACTTGGCGCTAGGGTGCCGGGCAACGGACCACGAGACCTCGCTAACGTTGCTGTTTGGGGTTATCAAACCTCCGTCAGCGGTGTGCCATCTCCGCCTGCTTCGGGCTCAGCATGGGCCGACGAGAACCTTAAGGTAGACGGAGTGCAGGTGGGCGATGAGCTACTCCTGGGTCCGTCTCGAACGCCGATTGTTGTGGCTGGATGGGTGTCGTCAGCTTCATACAACGGCCAGGCATCACTTTGGGTTGACGCCGATACCTGGCGTATGGTTCTCAATGAGAACCGGCCCGATGGCGCACTCACTGAAGGGGTTTTCCAAGCACTCACTGTTTCTATGCCGGGCACGATGACGGCCACCGAAGTCGCAGAAACGGTCCAAAACCTTGCCGGCGCCGGGTTCATCGCGCTCACCGTTCCCGAAGCAATCGATGCGATTCCCGGGGTAACTCAGCAACGCAACACGTTCAATCAAATCCTCGGCGTGACCGTACTGATTGCATTAGTCGTCATCGGTTTGTTCTTCGCCTTGTTGACGGTCGAACGCACCGGTCTCTATGCGGTTCTAAAAGCCGTTGGGGCCAAGTCATCCACCATCTTTATGGGACTAGTCGTGCAGTCGGTCGTACTCACCGCCGTCGCCGCCGCCGTGGCGTCGGTTGCCGTCATTGCCATAGATGCCGCAATACCACCGGGTTCCATCCCATTGTTCGTCTCACCTCAGCGGCTAATCATGAGCGCGGGGCAACTCGTTGCCGCAGCAGTTCTCGGCTGCGCTTTCTCCCTTCGTCGGATTCT
>CAWKZT010000087.1:0-7367 GCA_963854565.1 Acidimicrobiia bacterium | reverse complement strand
CGCAGCACTAAAGCTGCAGACCGGCATCAGCTACAAGCGTTGTGCTTAGTTTGTGCCGCCAAGTGATGGACTCTGTGCTTCGGTTCCGAGTTCCGCAGTCTCGACCAAGGTAAACAGGTTGTCGTCGCACTCGAAATTACCAGGACCAAACGGGTATTTGCGTCGCCACTCACCTGATACCAGTCTCATCACAACGAAACACTCCGAAGGCTGGCGAGCCGCTGGGCTTGCTTCGCCGTGCAGGCCACTGGCAGTCCACCTGTCGATGGTGTCAACGGCATCTCGCACATTTGCTCGGGTAAGCAGGTCTGGATCGAATTGGGATGTACCGGCATTAGTGGCTCGGTTCACCGCTTCCTCGAACAGCAGACCAGCAGCCCATGCGCTGATGCCAACCGCGTCGGGTTCGGCCTCGGGGAAGGACCGACCTAACCAAAAGATGTAATTAGTGAGTTCGATCTGCGTGGTGACCTCTTCAAACGGAACCGTTGCGAGCGTTACATAGACATCAACATCAAGCGGGTTCTCTGCCTGCGATGCGGCAAAGTCCGCCAACCACTGCTGGCTGTAACACGCTTGTTGGCAATCGACAATCCAGCGGGCCTCGGCGACAACGACGACAGGATTGCCGTTGCTATCGACCGGGGGCGTTGGCGTGGCGGTGGGCGTTGGCGTGGGGACTGGCTCACCATCGACTAGCTCTGGTGTTGGCGCAGTGTTCGCTATTTGCGCCAAAAGGCCAATGAGACGGGCGCCGTCTGCACCCCACACAATGGTTCGGGCACCACTGTCGACAAGTTCTTGGGCGGCCATAGCCAGGTCGGCGTCGACTTCGACTGTGGGGCGACTCACCACGCTCCAACCTTGACTAGTTACCGTCTCTCGTAACCGTTCGGCATCGATGATTGCCGCAGGAATGTTCAGGACAGGAATGGCTGTCATTTGCACCGCATCGGGGAACGTTTCGGCAAAATACGCATAGGGCCCAGACAGCACCACATCATTGGGGAAAGGGTTCGACACATAGGTACCCGGTGAATCGCGACGGTTTGGGGTCCGCGCCTCGGCGACAAAGTCAGGAAGGCCGCAATCGGGCGACAACAACACATCAAGACCGTCGTCGTCATTTCTTGACCACGAACCAACGAGCGCAAACAAATCCGACTCGCAGGCCGTACGGATCGCCTCATCATGGCTTCCTACGCCGCTGTTGATGAACTTCACCACAACTTCTCGCCCAGCCAGACCATCAGAACGCACCGACGAAGCCCATGCTGCGATGGCATCATGGGCGGATCGGCCCCGTGGGTCGTCGAAATCTCCGGTGGTAATGTCAGCGATCACTCCGATCCGAAGAAGTTCATCGGTAAGGCCCGGCTCGGGCGACGGAGTCGGCTCAACAGTGGGCTCGCGTACTGTGTTCAGTGGTTCGGGAGTGGGCACATTCGATTCGTCAAATGCGAGTTCTTCTGGTGTTGGGGTGGGCGTAGGTTCACGGTCAAGCGAAGCTGTCGCGTCTGGTCCGATGTCGGGCGTCGCACAAGCCACAGCCACCATTGCCATGCTCACGGCGACCAGCGCAATCTTTCGCAACCCAGAAAAGTTCACCGGCTCAGCCTAGATGGCAGAGAACCTCACTCCTTGGCAGGCATACTCACCATTCTTCTGCTACGAATTGAGACCTATGAACGACACCATTCGCTGGGGCATTATCAGCACCGCCAACATCGGTACCGAAAATGTGATCCCGGCTATTCAAAGGGCATCCAATTGTTCGGTCGAGGCCATCTCATCTCGGGATCAAGCCGTCGCTCAATCCGCGGCAGATCGCCTCAACATCCCGCGGGCCTTTGGCAGTTATGAGGCCATGTTGGCCGATCCTGACATCGATGCCGTGTACAACCCTCTCCCCAACCACCTTCACCAGGAATGGACCTTGAAGGCTCTCGAAGCCGGCAAGCACGTGCTGTGTGAGAAACCCATTGGCATGAATGTTGCCGAAGCCCGCACCATCGACGCGGCCGCCAACGAGCATGGCCTAAAGGTCATGGAGGCGTTCATGTACAAGCTGCACCCATCCTGGGTCAAGGTACAAGAACTGATAGCTGAGGGCCGGATTGGCCAAGTTAAAGCCGTGCAGTCATGGTTCTCGTATTTCAACGATGACCCGACCAACATTCGCAATATCGCTGAATACGGAGGTGGCGCGCTCATGGACATTGGTTGCTATGCCATTAGCGCCTCACGGCTCGCATTTGGCGACGAACCGGACCGCATCGAAGCGACCATGCGGCGTCACCCGCAGTGGGGTACCGATTTCACCACTACGGCCCTGATGGAGTTCCCCGGTGGTGGCGTGGCCGACTTCACGGTTTCCACTCAGATGGAGAGCGATCAACGCGTTTCGATCGTTGGCACAACCGGTCGCATAGAAGTCCAGATTCCCTTTAACATTCCTGCCGATATCCCGACGCGGATTTTTGTCACCAATGGTGGTGATGCCCCGGTTAATCCCAACACCGAGACCATCGAGTTCGCGGCCAAAAACCAATACACCTCGCAAGCAGAGGGATTCGCTGCCGCCATCTTAAACGACACCCAAGTGCCAACGCCCCTCAGCGATGCCATTGCCAACATGGACGTCATTGACCGCATCGTTGTTGCCGCCGACCGAGCATGAGCCCCGACTGGACCGCAATTCAAGCCGTTGTGTTTGACATTACGCCCCGAACGGGCCGACCTTTCCTGGAGATTTCATGACCGACTCAACACAGCAGCGTCTTACGGGACAGACCGTCGAACTCCTCCAGACCATGATCCGCAACGAATGTGTCAACGACGGCACGCCCGAATCTGGTCATGAGGTACGGACGACCGATGTTTTGCAGACGTTCCTTGAGGGCAGTTCAGCTACCATCGATCGCTTCGAAGCAGCCCCGGGACGCACCTCATTGGTTGCCAGGATCGAGGGCTCTGACCCCACTGCTCCCAAGCTTTGTCTCATGGGTCACACCGACGTTGTTCCGGCTGATGCGTCAGGCTGGGACCATGACCCCTTCGGTGGCGAAGTAATCAACGACGAGGTGTGGGGACGCGGCGCGGTCGACATGCTCAACCTCACTTCGTCAATGGCAGTCGCGTTCAACCATTTGGCGCATAGTAACTTTCGCCCGAAAGGTGACCTCATCTACTTTGCCGTCGCCGACGAAGAGTCCGGGAGCAAGTACGGCGCCGAGTGGATGGCACAAAATCACCGTGACATCATCCAGTGCGACTATGTCCTCACCGAAAGCGGTGGACTGCACGGCGAAAATGCCGATTCGCCATCGATCAATATCACGGCGGGCGAAAAAGGCATCGCCTGGCGGACTTTGACGGTAAAAGGCACACCCGGGCACGGATCACGTCCCTATCGGTCTGACAATGCGCTGGTGAAGGCCGCCGCGGTCATCCAGAGGATTGCCGACTACAAGCCCCAGGCCGCGTTCCATGATCTCTGGTGGCCTTTTCTAGACACCCTCAATCTTGATGACGACCTGATGGTTGCGCTGCGAGATCCGACGCAGGTAGACGACATGTTGGCGAAACTCCCCAACGCCGGCACCGCCTCGCTCCTGCACGCGTGTTGCCACACGACATTTTCGGTAAATGAGGCTCGTGGACAGATGAAGACCAACATCATCCCGGGTTCGATCGAGCTGGGCGTAGACATCCGTACTTTGCCGGGTGAGACGGCCAACGATGTCCGTGAACACCTGCGCATTGCCCTCGGCGATTTGGCCGACGATGTTGAAATTGGCGAAATAATGACTCACCCGTCCTCCCTGAGTCAAGCCAATACTCCCCTATGGGACTCGCTGCATAGGGCAATAGCGAAACCCTTCCCATCAGCGGCACTCGTTCCACGGTTCACCACCGGCTTTACCGATGCGCGAGTCTTCCGCGACCTAGGCGCGGTCGCGTACGGTGCAGGTCTGTTTTCGCCCGAACTCAATGCCGCTGATTACGGCAGTCGCTTCCATGGGCACAACGAGCGCATCGATATCGAGTCGTTACGCCTCACGACACAACTCTGGCTCGATGTGGTTACCGACCTACTGGGGTAAACGACGCGGGCAGGTGTTTGATGCCATGAATGAAGCTCGATCGAAGAAGATCGGGCTCCTCTGTGGCATGGATGTCGGGTAACCGACGTAGTAGCTCGTTGAACATGGTGCCTATTTCGCGTCGTGCCAGGTGCGCACCTAGGCAGAAGTGTGGCCCGGGACCACCGAAGCCCACATGGTTGTTGGGGGTGCGTCGAACGTCAAAGGTCAAAGGGTCCACAAAGACCGCTGGGTCACGATTGGCGGCCAAATAGAACATAAGCACTTTGTCACCGGCGCTCATTTCGACCCCAGAAACTGTCTCGTCAGTCAACAATGTGCGGCGCATGTAGGTAACCGGGCTCGCCATTCGGACGATTTCCTCGACCGCGGTTGGTGTTACACCATAGAGATCGTTCTGCCATATCCGACGTTGATCAGGGTTGTCGGTGAGGTATTTTAGACCCCAACCTGTTGCGTTGCGGGTGGTCTCGTTTCCGGCCACCACCAACAAGATAAAGAAGCTGGAAATGTCTTGATGGGAAAGCCTTTCGCCATCAATTTCGGCGTTGGCCAGCACGGTGGTGAGGTCGTCACCATCGCCACCTTTCTTTGATTCGATCACCTCGACCATCAGCTCGGAAAGCGCCATACCCGCGTTGAGAATCGCTGTGAGGATGTCGGACTCGGCGGGCACATATTCGGGGTCGCCGGCACCCAAAATGATATTCGACTGTTCGAAGACAAAGTCATACTGCGAGTCGGGGATGCCCATCAATTCGCACACGATCTTCAACGGCAGTGCCGCAGCAACATCGGTGACAAAATCGCATTCACCCTGCTCGGCAATGCTGTCGACTATGCCGGAGGCGAGGTGCTGGACGTTGTCTTGAAGCTTGGCCAACATACGGGGAGTGAAGCCCTTGGCCACCAACTTGCGCAGACGTTGATGTTTGGGATCGTCCATCGAAATGATGGAGGTGAAGTACTCAAGAAACTCCGGCGGCACGTGCTCAACTGTTACGCCTGATGCTGAGCTGAAATCGGGAGCGTGTTTGGACACCTGCAAAATGTCCTCAAGGCGCGTGAGCACCCATGCCCCTGGGCCTTGCGGAAGTGGCACATTTGGCGGCGGCACCGGTTCGTTGTGAAAGGTGGGGCCAGCTTGACGTAACGCCGCCAGATCGGTGTCGATCTCGTTAGCCGGACGCAGCCAAAAGTCGGCGAAAATTGGGTTGGGTAGATCGTTCAGGACATCGGACATGCATGCACCCTAATTCCCACTCACACCTCGGCAGCAATCAAAGTTAGCAAGCGACGACCGAAAGGCTTAGTTGGGCGGTCACCTGGTGCCCACCGCCGTCGGTAACCAACACGTTGATAATCCGTTCCCCTCTGGAGAAGAACGGGCCAATGGTGCCGGAAAATACCTCGCCGTTCCAGGTCAATGTCGTTGTGGTGGAAGTCGAATCGCTAGGTGTCCAAGTAGCGGTTGCGGTCTCGGAACCGTCTCGGTTGGTCACGTTCACGGTTACAACGGCCGTTCCGGGAGTACAACTGGCTTCGTGCACTTGAGTCGGGCTTATAAATGCCCTGGGGACTGGAGCCTCATCGATTGTTGCGATGACACTAACTGTCATCCCTGCGCCGGCGGTTGTCAGCTGCAGCGACTGTGACTGCACTCCGTCGGGAAGGTCACTGCGGTTGATGGTTACTATGAGATTGAATGACTCGCCGGGTCCAAGCGTTCCGCTTGGCGCCTGAGTTGAAAATGGCGTACTTATGGACCCTGACCATGTAATGGGTGTTTCGCCCGGATTAGAAAGAACAACGGACCCTTGGTCCGCCAGTCCCAGGTTTAGAAAGGACTCGCTCACAACGAGTTGACCCGGAGTTTTCACCGGCGTTGGCACGGTGGTGGCCGTCGGAACGGGTGTCGATGTTGGGACTGGTGTTGCGGTCGGTGCTGGGGTCGATGTTGGTTCGACCGTGGCGGTCGGGTCGGGGGTCGATGTTGGTTCGACCGTGGCGGTCGGGTCGGGAGTCGGTTCCGGCACCGCTGTGATGGTCGGCTCGGGAACCGGCGTCGCAGTAGGTGCCGTAGCCGCCACGACGACAACTTCGGCGGGGTTGTTCTGTGAGGCAAAAAACACTCCCCCACCGATTGCGCCAAGAGCCACGAAAATTGCGGCCATGGTCAACCAGAACATCGCGCCGAACTTGCTAGCCGATGGGCCGACAGCCTCAGGGAAGCCGTCGCTGCGCCAGGTCCAGTTCTCGACCGATTGTGGCGTCGCTGCACTGGCAGTGATTGCTCCTTCCATAGCGGCTGCGGTTTTAGCCCGCAAGAGTATTGGCGCCGCCATGAGGGGCAACACGCCGAAGAATCTCCCGGGTGCCACCAGGCCGGCTTTGGTCTGCGTGCAGATCTCGCATCCCTCGACATGTCGAGTGACCTTGGATCGAACCGCCAGCGTGTATTTGCCGTCCCAATCGGCCAACAAAGCATTGAGCTCGTCACAATCCTCTCGTCCATGGCGGGCGATGAGCAGCGAACCAAGTGCCTTCTCGAGGCGATCTTTCATTCGAGACTGAAGGGTGTGGAGGTGCGAAGTCGTGACACCCAACGCGTCCGCGAGATCGGCGCCTTCTAGGCCGTGCCGCAACTGCAACTCCATAAGGTCGTAGTCGCGATCTTGGAGTGACGACGCTGCTTCCCATAGGAGAGCGGCGGACTCGGCCCGAAGCAGGTCGGCGTCGTTGTCAGGAATGTCGGCGACCATCTCAGCGGCCCCCTCTAACGAGGTCGTGCGTTCTCGTTGTCGGGCTTGATCGGTGATCTGATTGCGGGCAATGGCAAAGAGCCATGACCGCAAACGGGAAGGTTCGCGCAACGTGTTTAGTCGAAGCGACGCCTTGACAAAAGTGTCGTGCGTAGCATCGGCGGCCTGCTCCGCATTGCGCAAGCGCGACACGCAGAATGAGTAAATGTGATCGCTGTAACGGTCGTAGATTTCGCCCGCAGCCCCGGTCTCGCTGGCGAGCGCGGCGACTACGAGTTCGGCATCGGATCGGGTCACAATTACTAGTCTCCTCTATCGGAGCGCTAGGTGTTCGATTCTTCCGGTGGATTGTCATCATGCGCTCCTCCCGTTCGGCGGTGGTTGGTGAGCTGCGTGTTGGTTAGGAGACGCCCGGGCGGACGATTTCTTACACCCCAACTCGAGAACATTTCCGCTATCACCGCTACGCGACAAGGCCGCCGCTGGGGGGATCCAGCGG
>CAWKZT010000086.1:0-7446 GCA_963854565.1 Acidimicrobiia bacterium | reverse complement strand
CACCGGAAGCCATCACCGGATCTGGGGGCCATGTCGTAGAGGTGACTGACCAACAAGCGTGGGACGCACAACGCAGGCTCGCTAGCGAGGAAGGCATGTTTGTGGAGCCCGCTGGAGCGGCCGCGTTCGCTGGTGTTCTGGCCGACATGGAAAGTGGACAACTTGCCGCGGAAGACGAAGTAGTTGTCATCTTGTCCGGTGCTGGCCATAAGGATCCGGTATCAGCGGCTCGACTGGGTGAGCAGAACACGCCGCGCCACATAAAAGTTAGTGATATCGAGTCCGTTCTCGCAGAAATCGAGGTCTGAACCATGTTCAATACAGTACATCGCAGAGTCGCCGCCGGGAGCGCTAGCGGATTCGACGTCTGGACCACCCAGGCCGCCGAATCGGGACCCCATGTGGTGGTCCTTGGCGGAGTCCATGGCGACGAGACGCAGGGCCCCCTGGCTGCCGGTCGCCTGGCTGCCGGACCGACCCGCTTGATCCGTGGGTCAATCGACATTGTTCCCGTCTGTCATGAGGCGGCATTTGCTGCGGATAGCCGTACGAACCCAACCGATAACGGCAACCTGGCGCGCGTTTTTCCCGGAGATATAGACGGCGGGCCTACGGCTCAGCTGGCACACCATCTTTACACCGAAGTTTTGGCTGGGGCCGATCTGTTGATCGACCTGCACACGTCGGGCCAGTCCCACGACATGCCACTGCTTGCCGGATACCAAGCTGACACTGCGGCCACCGGGTCCTTGGCGCAACAGGCCGCGTCGGTCTTCGGCGCGGACTTCGTGTGGCGGCACCCCGGTCGCTCCGAAGGCCGCACCGTCAGCGTTGTGGATCAAGCCATATACGTCGAATGCCCAGGTGCTGGGCCGATGACATTGGCATCTGTTGACACCTATGCCACCGGTGTCCTCCGTGTGCTAGCCATGATGGGCATGCTCGCTGACTCCCCGCCACCGTCGCATCTCACTCCACTTCGTGTAACCGGCGGCGGAAACCTCGACCAAGACATGGTCTCGGTTGACCAGGTTGGACTCTTCGTCACGGACCTAGCGGGCGGTTCGAAGGTCGACGCAGGACAGCTTATGGGCGCCGTGATGACTACCGACGGTCAGGTACTCGAGGAGTTGTACGCGCCCTTCGATGCTTGGGTTATGGCGCTCAAGAGGCGTCCACCGGTTACTCCTGGCGACCTGGTTATTTGTTTGGCGACAGCCGACAGCAGCGCGGAAGATCTTCATTAAGGACTATCACTGGCCCGGATCTGCCGGCGCCCAACCAACAGAAATGAGAACGTAATGGGAGCACAGGCAAAAGCCGCTGCGAAGGGATTGGATTTGTCTCCGATCGAACCCGGGTACCTGGCAATGTGTGTACAGACGGGATCGTTGATCTTCACGAGCGGGCACGTTTCGACGACCAAGGGTGTTGTCGGTGTGGATGTAACCGTCGATCAGGGATACCAAGCGGCGCGCGATTGTGCCGAGAAGATTTTGCGTTCGGTCCACGACCACCACGGCTCGCTCGATGGCGTGCGAGTCCTCAAATTGCTCGGTGCCGTCTACTCAGCGCCGGATTTCACCGACCATCATCTGGTCATCAATGGAGCCTCGGATTTGTTGCACGAACTTTTTGGCACCGAACTCGGTCACCACGCTCGTAGTGCCCTCGGATTCGCGGCCCTTCCGACTGGAGTTGCCGTTGAGATCGAAGCGATCTTTGAAGTCGTCTGACGTGTACCAGCGCATCAACCAAGAAGTCAAGATCCGGCCCGGCCAGCTGGCCGCAACTGGTGTGCTAACGAACCGATGTGTGGTCACGTCATGACCGCCGACGAGACACCCGTCGCACTTAGGACCTCTCACTGGTATGGGGGTCAAAAGCGTGACAACTACATACATCGCAGCTGGATGAAGCGCGGCTTGCCCGATGACGCATTCACGGGCAAGCCAATGATCGGAATCTGTAACTCGGCTTCGGAGCTTTCGCCGTGCAACCAACACCTAGGTGACCTGGCCGAGTACGTGAAACGCGGCGTCTGGGAATCTGGCGGCATCCCACTCGAATTCCCAGTTATGTCATTAGGGGAAACGCAGATCCAACCGACGTCCATGCTGCTACGGAACCTGATGGCTATGGACGTAGAAGAGTCGATTCGTGGCAACCCGATCGACGGTGTTGTTTTGTTGGCGGGTTGCGACAAGACCACTCCTGCCATGGTCATGGGAGCCGCATCGGTCGACCTCCCTGCGCTCATGGTGACAGGCGGACCAATGTTGACTGGTCGGATTGAAGGTAGACGCCTCGGCTCCGCCACAGATCTATGGCGGATGAGTGAGGAGGTACGCGCCGGCACCATGAGTGAAGCAGACTTCGTCGCTACCGAGTCAGTGATGACCCGCAGCGAGGGTCACTGCAATCCCATGGGTACGGCGTCGACGATGGCCTCGATGGTCGAGGCGCTCGGGTTTACATTGCCAGACAACGCCGCGATTCCGGCGCCTGATGCCCGCCGCCGTCGCTTGGCGCACCACAGCGGACGTCGCATTGTCGAGATGGTGCGTTCTGACCGGCGTCCGTCCGAGGTGCTCACCCGGGCCGCCTTCGAAAACGCAATTCGGGTGTTGTCCGCCATCGGCGGGTCCACCAACGCCGTTATCCATCTGCTTGCGATCGCCGGGCGGGTAGGGGTAGATCTCAACCTTGAGGATTTCGACCGGATCGGTTCGCACTTGCCGCTGCTCGTCAACATCATGCCCTCGGGCGAATTCCTTATGGAGGACTTCTTTGAGGCTGGCGGCATCCCCGCGGTGATGGCGGAGCTTGCCGATGTACTCGACGGCGACGCCCTCACTGTTACCGGCCAACCAATACGCGACCAATGGGCCGGTCGTAAGACCTGGAACCGCGAGGTCATCCGGCCCATGGACGACCCAATGGCCGACGAAGCCGGAATTGCGGTTCTGCGCGGCAACCTCTGCCCCCAAGGCGCGGTGGTTAAGCCGTCGGCTGCGACCCCTGAACTACTCAGCCACACCGGCCCCGCGCTGGTATTCGACTCGATCGAAGACTTCAAGGCTCGCATTGACGACCCAGACCTCGACGTCACCGCCGACACAGTAATGGTGCTGCGCGGCTGTGGTCCGCGGGGTTACCCGGGTATGCCCGAGGTCGGCAATATGCCACTGCCGACGAAGCTTCTTAAGCAGGGCGTGACCGACATGGTGCGGATCAGTGACGCCCGCATGAGCGGCACTGCCTACGGCACAACGGTGTTACACGCGGCCCCCGAGTCGACGGTGGGTGGACCTCTCGCCGTCGTACGAACCGGTGACATGATCACGCTCGATGTACCGGGACGCTTACTCACCTTGAATATCGACGATTCCGAACTCGAAAGCCGTCTTGCCGAATGGGAATCACCTCCGCCGGTCGCCACGCGCGGCTGGTCCCGCCTCTATATCGAACACGTCAGCCAGGCCGACACCGGGTGTGACCTCGATTTCTTGGTCGGGTCGAGTGGCTCCACTGTCTCGCGGGAAAGTCACTGATGGTGGCTAACTCGAATCTTCGTCTACACCTTTGGGGTACCTCATGATTGACCTATTAATCACTAACGGTTTCGTTGTTGATGGAAGCGGCAAAGCGGGATATCAAGCTGACGTAGCCGTCTCCGGCGACAAGATCATCGATGTCGGCGATCTTGGTCACGCGGAAGCGGCCCGAACCATCGACGCAACTGGCATGGTCGTCTCACCAGGTTTTATCGACATTCACACCCACTCAGACCTCAGTTTGATGGTCGAGCCGGTGGGCATGAGCAAGGTGTCACAAGGTGTCACCACCGAGGTAACCGGAAACTGCGGATATAGCCCATTTCCTGTACACCCAGACGGTGCCGGTCCCTTACGGGAAATGATGAGCGGTCTCTACAGCGAAGAGGTCGACTGGGCGTGGAGCGACCTAGACGGGTACCGGCAGTTCGCGGCGCAAAACGGCCTGGGGATGAATATCGCTCCACTGGTTGGCCACAGCGCTATACGCGGCGCTGTCGTCGGGCGCGAAGACCGCAAAGCGGGCAAGGACGAAGTCATCGCCATGCAGCGCCTCGTTAGCGAAGCAATGGAACAGGGGGCATTTGGTCTCTCGACCGGTCTCACTTTGCCACCAAGTGCCTATGGCGATACCGACGAGATTGTGGCGTTAGCCGAAGCAATGGCGTACTATCCCGACCGTTTCTACACCAGCCACATTCGGATGTGGGCCGGATACCACATCAAGGGCGTTTTGGAGGCCATCGAGATCGGGCGCCGAGCTAACGTTCCCGTCCAGGTCTCCCATATGGCCATCAATGATCCGCCATATTGGGGGCAAGCTGACAGCGTCATCGCTGTGTGTGAGGATGCCGTAAGCGACGGTTTTGACGTGACTTTCGACGTCTACCCATATGCGGCGAGTAACAGTGGTTTCGCCCAATGCATCCCGACTTGGGCCCAATCGGGTGGTACTACAGCGTTGTTGAAGCGCCTCCAGGACCCCGCAACGCGCGCCCAGATCCGATCGGACATGCTCGAGGAAGGGCTGTTCAGAGGCTGGCCGTGGATGTGGGACCGACTCCAAATCGCGACGGCGCATACACCGGAAGTCCAGCCATTTGAAGGCTTGACCTTTGAAGAAGCTGCGGTGCAGATGGATCTTGAGCCGATCGACGCGGCACTTACCTTGATGGAGCGTGACGAGGCAGAGCTGAGCATTATTTTCTACTATCGCACCGAAGAAGACATGAAGTCGTTCCTGAGCCACCCGTTGGGGATGATGGGTTCGGACGGGTTGGCTATCCAAGCGTCGGGCCCACTAGGCGTAGGGCGCCCGCATCCCAGGTCATACGGTGCCCACAGTCGGGTGCTCGGGCGGTATGTGCGCGATACGGCGGTGCTCACTCTCGAGGAGGCTGTTTACAAAATGAGCGGTCAAGTAGCGGCCCGATTGGGTATGTCGGACCGAGGTGTGATCGCTGCTGGAAAGTTCGCCGACATCGCTGTCTTTGACCCAGCTACGGTCGCCGACCCAGCCGATTTCGAGAGTCCTCATCAGTATGCAATAGGGGTTCCGTACGTGGTGGTCAACGGCGACTTGGTCATAGATAACGGGCAACATAGCGGAGCGCTTCCCGGCAGCGTATTGGTGGCGTGAAGCTGCTGATGTTGGTATGCCGCGGTTTCGCAGCCGCACAATTCGGCGCTATGTAGTCCGTCTGCCCCGATCGGCAGCGCCTGCGTACCCGATTTTCTCCCGCTGGGCGATCGCTGCCTGAGCGGCTTCTATGGCACTACGCGCCATTACCTCTCGTGCCGGTTCCAAGAGTTGGAAGTGTCCATAATGATCCTCGCCGGCAACGAGATGCGCAGACGTTGTCTGGCCCGAAACCTGTCGCATGGACGGCTTTATGTACCGAAGCACCAAACCGATCCGCCTGTCGGGCGAAGTATTGGGGCCCGAAGAATGAAAGAGGCGTCCGTGGTGCAGGGACATTTCTCCCGGTAGGAGAGCGGCGTCAACTGCGTCCGCCTCGTTC
The DNA here is from genome assembly GCA_963854565.1 of Acidimicrobiia bacterium. Lineage (GTDB taxonomy): Bacteria > Actinomycetota > Acidimicrobiia > Acidimicrobiales > JAHEJN01 > CAWKZT01. The sequence goes on along the minus strand of CAWKZT010000086.1, from coordinate 1,868 downwards.
ACTTCGACGGCGATCGTCTGACCTCGCGAGAGCATGTTGGAATCATCGAAAGTATCGCGATGGTCGACGATGGCGCCGCTATGGCTGCCCGGAATAAACCGCATACAACCATTCTCAGGAGTCGCCGGAGTCAGTGCCAGCCACGCTGTTGTTTCTGATACGTCGTCTAGGCCCCAGTAGGTCAGGTCCTGATGCCAACTGACGAAGGCCGGCGTTTCAGGTTCTTTGATGAAGAAATTTGAGCCCATGACCAGAAGGTCATCACCCAGAATTGCCTTCACGGGTTCCAATATTGATGGCAGTCGCATGATCTCGTCGACGAAGGGAAGAACGATGTTTGCGCCTTCCATCAGTAGCCGGGTCGCAGTGACGTCGCCGGTGTGAGCGGCCTCAACTACCTCGAACATCGCCCGATATTCTGCGGCGCGTTGCGGAGTCATTACCTCGATCGGGAATGCATAACCATTGCTGTCGTAGTGTTGTTTCGACCGCATTTTGGTCCCCTATTTGGTGGTTTGCTCTATAGCTGCGCTAAGGCCTGGCCGGCGGCTTCGAGGGTTTTGTCGATCAGGGCCTCATCATGAGCGGCCGATACGAACCACATGCCCCGACTTGTTGGTCGCACACCATGGTCCTGGAGGGCCTCAAGAAACCGGCCAAGAAGGTCGGGGTCCGAGTTGGCAACATGGTCGGCGAGCGATGTCACCGGGTCAGATTTCCCGAACCTCGTCTGGCACAGGGAACCACCTATGTAGTCGACGGCAAGGTTGATATCGGTGTCGCTGGCAAGACGGCGCAGGCCGTCGGCGAGGCGCTGGGTGAGGCGTGCCATCTCGGGGTACGGGTCGGAGTCGATTAACACGCGGAGAGTGGCGATGCCGGCAGCGACAGAGGAGACCCCAGTATTGTAGGTGCCAGAGTGGTTAACCTCGCCACGGCCGACGCTGGCAAGTAGGTCAGTGGTGGTGCCAAGCACGGCCAACGGGAACCCCGAAGCGATGGCTTTCGCATAGATGGAGATGTCTCCGTGGATTCCGAGGGCGCCCTGTGCGCCAGTGAGTCCTAGACGGAATCCAGTGATCACCTCGTCGATGATGAACAGTGCACCATGTTGGTTGCACAACTTTTTGACTGCTTCGAGATATCCGGGTGCTGGTTCAATCAGGCCCGAATTGCACATGACTGGTTCCATTAGCACACAAGCTACGTCGCCGGATTCGAGAGCCCGGTCAACCTGCTCGATGTTGTTCCAGTCACAGAGGATCACATCAGCGGCGGCGGCGGCTGATTGACCCGCGGTAAGTGGTACTGCTCCCATTGGTTCCGGTGTTACGCCCATGTTCACAAACAGCGGATCGAGCCAACCGTGGTAGTGGCCCGTGAAGCGAACGACTTTGGTGCGACCCGTGGTTGCCCGGGAGATTCGGACGGCCAACAGGTCCATCTCTGTTCCGCTCATGCCCATCCGGATGCTCTCGACCCAGGGAAGAACGCCCACGAATGTCTCGGCGAATTCCGCTTCGAGTTGGTTCTGGCCGGCGAAAAGCTGTCCCGTGGCCAGAGATTGTTGGACGGCGTTAGTCACTTCGGGGTGGGCGTGGCCAAGGACCATTGGACCCATGCCTGCGGCGTAATCAATGTAGACATTGTCATCGACGTCCCAGAGCAGTGCGCCTGAGCCGCGTGCGATGGTGAGCGGCACTGGTGTCCCGGCCAATCGGACGTTGGAGTTAACGCCTCCAGCGATTACCGCCTTGCGGCGGGCATGCTCTGTTCGGCTTCGGGTATAGAGGGGACTGGGTGCGAGTGTCATCGTCTGCTTTCGTGTATGCGTGTTGACTCGGGCCAACGAGCGCACCGCCAGCGTA
>CAWKZT010000085.1:0-7640 GCA_963854565.1 Acidimicrobiia bacterium | reverse complement strand
CCGACGGCAAGGTCACGCACTTTGTTTGTGGCGTAGGAACCGGAGGAACTATCTCTGGAATTGGGCGTTACCTCAAAGAGCAGAACCCCGACGTCAAGATTGTGGCGGCTGACCCTCAGGGCTCCGTGTACAGCGGAGGTTCTGGACGACCGTACCTGGTCGAAGGCGTCGGCGAAGATTTCTGGCCGGCTACCTACGACACTTCTGTCGTCGACATGACAATTGCTGTTAGCGACGCCGACAGCTTCCGCACCGCACGCCGAGTCAGCCGCGAAGAAGGTCTGCTCATCGGGGGTTCGTGCGGCACGGCTGTGGCCGCTGCCTTGCAAGTGGCCTCGGGTTGCACCGATGAGCATCTTGTTGTCGTGCTCATTCCTGATTCCGGGCGTGGCTACCTCAGTACGGTGTTCAACGACAAATGGATGGCAACGTTCGGCTTCATCACCAGCGATGGTGCGGTGGTGGGCGACGTGCTTGGTGGCCGCAGAACCAATATCAAGAATCTTGAATATGTCCAGCCTGAGGACTCGGTACGTAGTGTTATTGGTGTGCTCCGTGGTCTCGATATTTCGCAGATTCCGGTAGCAAAAGGTGAGTGGCCCTTGTCGGCGGCAGAGGTCGTGGGGTCGCTCGATGAGTTGCACCTTATGGAACGAGCCTTCGAAGATGAGGGTTTGTTAGATCGGCAAGTTTCCGAGGTCATGCAGCCCCCGCTGACTACCATCGGGATCGGTCAACCGGTGCATATGGCTGTCGAAAAGCTCGACTCCTGCCAAGCGCTGCTTGTTCTTGACGGTGGGCGTCCGCACGCTGTCATCACCCGCAGCGATTTGCTGCGCTTTGTTTCACCGGAGGAATCCTGATGGTTAATTCAACAGGTGGCGAGGCTTGGGGTTTCGAAACCCGAGCCATCCATGCTGGTTATGAACCCGACCCGACCACTGGCGCTGTTGTGGTGCCAATTTCGTTGTCGACTACTTTCGCGCAAGAAGGCGTCGGCAATCACAAGGGGTACGAATATTCGCGCAGTGGTAATCCCACTCGTACTGTGCTCGAAGAATGCGTGGCATCGCTTGAAGGAGCCACTACCGGGTTGTCCTTTGCCAGTGGTCTGGCCGCCGAAGATGCCATCTTGCGACTTATGCGCCCGGGTGATCATCTTCTGCTCGGAAACGATGCGTACGGCGGAACCTTCCGCCTTATCGACGCAGTTTTTGCCGATTGGGGCATCACCTATACGCCGGTAGATCTCAACGATCTCGATGCCGTCGAAGCGGCTATGCAGGACAACACCAAGATGGTGTGGCTCGAAACGCCAACCAATCCCAATCTCACGGTGTTCGACATTGCGGCGGTAGCTTCGATTGCCCGAAGTCACGGCGCTATAGCTGTGGTCGACAACACTTTCGCCACGCCTTATTTGCAACAGCCGTTGTCGCTTGGTGCCGACATTGTTTTGCACTCCGCTACCAAGTACCTCGGTGGCCATTCTGACGTAGTTGGAGGTTTCGTTGCGGTGAGCGACGAGTCGCTCGCGGAGCGACTTCGTTACTTGCAGAACGCTGCTGGTGCAGTGCCTGCCCCGTTTGATTGTTATCTCACTTTGCGGGGGGTGCGTACGTTGTCGGTTCGGGTTGATCGGTCCTGCGACAACGCCGAAGCCATCGTCGACTTTTTGGTAGGCCACCCGGCCGTAGAGACGGTTTTGTACCCGGGGCTTGAAGGTCACATTGGTCACGAAGTTGCCAAGCGTCAGATGAAACGCTTTGGCGGCATGATCAGCTTCGTGATGAAGGGTGGCAAAGATGCCGCGCACGAGGTGGCCGAGACCACTGAACTGTTTACCTTGGCTGAGTCCCTGGGCGCCGTGGAGTCGTTGATCGAGGTGCCGGCGGCAATGACGCATATGTCCACGACGAACTCGCCTCTCGAAGTCGATGCCGGACTGGTGCGCTTGTCGGTCGGAATCGAGTCCGGCGCCGACCTGCTAGCCGACCTTCGAGCTGCGTTAGATGCGGTTAAATAGCTGCGTCTACACGTGGGGATGCAGCTAATGTTCGCCGGTGGTTAGATAGCACGACAATTTTTGTAAAGATTCCTTTACTATTCATTCGTCGTGGCGTTACCGTGCAGATAATGAAACTCCGAACTGCTGCTGCACTTCTGCTTACCACTATGTTCGCGTCCGCATGTGGGGGTGCATTGACCAACGTCACCGGGGTCGCTGGCGACATTTATGGCGGCGAATGTGCCGACCGTGTTGATGAAACCGTCACCGTCTACTCGGGACGTACAGAAAACCTGTTAGCGCCGGTTCTCGACGCCTTCCAATGCGAAACAGGAATCGATGTTGAGGTCCGGTGGGGTAGTTCCACCGATCTTGCGTTGTTGCTCGCCGAAGAAGGCGACAAAACCAATGCCGACATTTTTCTATCCAAATCACCCGGGCCCGTCGGTTTCCTCGAATCCAAGGATCTTCTCGGCACGATCAGTCAGGATGTCCTGGATCTGGTTGAACCGCAGAATCGTTCCGCCGAAGGACGATGGATCGGCTTTTCGGGACGCAAACGAGTTCTTGTCGCCAATCTCGACACGGTTAAAGACTCCGAACTCCCCGAATCGGTGTTCGAACTCACCGACCCTATCTACAAGGGTCGTGTTGCCATAGCCGCGACGAATGGTTCGTTTCTCGATTGGTTCACGGTGTTTCGTGACCAGTTCGGCACCGATACCGCCACCGAGTGGCTGAATGCCATGGTCGAAAACGATGCGCACTCCTACGCCAACAATCGGGCAATTGTCTCTGCCGTTGGCCTGGGTGAAGTCGATATGGGCCTAGTGAATCATTACTACAATTATCAAGTCGCGGCGGCCGAGGGTGAAAGCCACCGAGCGCAGAACCACGACCTCGGGGATGATGATATTGGGTCGCTCTTGATCATCACCGCGGCGTCCGTTACACAGACTAGTGAGAACGATCCAGTGGTGGGACAACTCCTTAGCTATCTGCTCTCCACCCCAGTTCAGGAGTATTTCACCAACGAGACGTTCGAATACCCCCTTGCTTCGGGTGTTGCCTTAAACCCAGTCCTGCCCAAACTTGCCGCCCTTGAAATTGGTTCCGTCGACTTCGATGCCCTAGGTGGCGGCTTTGAGGAGACCCTCGCAATCATCGAGGCAAGCGGTATTTTGAATCAGTGATGCCAGGGTTGTTGACATTGAGTCGGAGGTCGCCTCGTAAATCGGGAGCTAGCTTGGTCCTGCGATCACTGAGCGTGATCGTTGTCATTGGTTTCGCATTCCCCGCGTCCTATTTGGTGTGGCGAAACTTCACCGATGGTGGACAACCGTTTGACCTACTGACTTCTAGGCGTACAACTGGGCCACTGATTCGCACGCTCAAACTGGCGTTCGCCGTGTCGACGACGTCCATGGTGTTGGGGTCGTCTCTGGCCTGGCTCACAGCCCGAACTGATCTTCCGCTTTTGCGGTTCTGGCGAGTTATTCTCCCGGTGCCGTTGGTTTTTCCGACCTTCATTGGTGCCGCGGCATTTATTCGCACGTTCGCTTCGGGGGGATTGGCCCACCAAACCTTGGGGTGGGTTGGTATTGACGCGGTGTTGCAATTCCGAGGGTTCTTCGGGGCTTGGTTCGTGCTGACGCTCTTTACCTATCCCTATGTGTATCTCCCGGTTAGTTCACGGTTTCGGCAACTGCCCTCGTCACTGGAAGAAAGCGCCCGTCTCCTAGGCGATGCGCCATTTACCATGTTTCGCCGCATCATCTTGCCCCAGACCGCCGGCGCTATCGGCGCCGGGACACTCCTAGTTTTCTTGTACACCATCAGTGACTTTGGTGCGGTGCAACTCCTCCGCTATGACACGTTAACGCGAGCGATTGCCACCAATCAGCTGGCTAATCCGGCCGCAGCGCTAGCCCTCAGTCTGGCGCTTTTGATACTGGCCGCGATAGTCGTCTCGGCCGAACGGGCCACCTCACGGAAGCTGCCGACACTTGGGGATACCCAAGCAAGTCGTGCGGTTCGTTACTCACTAGGCCGGTGGAAAGCTCCGTCGGTCGGCCTGGCTGCTCTTGCCGCTGGCCTGGGTGTTGTGGCGCCATTCGTTGCTCTGCTCGACTGGGCATCTGGCGCGTTGCATCCCGGGAGTCGAGGTCTCACCATCGACACGGAGAACGTCGTGGAAGCGACGTGGAACACGCTGCACATTAGTGTTCTTGCCGCAGTAGCAGCGATCTTGGCCGTCTTGCCAATTGCTTTGCTCGTTGGCCGGTATCAGACCCGTGGTGGGGCGCTCGCCCATGCCGTGGTGATCTCGTCGTTCGCGCTTCCGGGCATCTTGATTGCCCTTGCGATGCGTTTTTGGACACTACGATCGGACCTCGCGTTCGATCTGTTCAGCGACACCAAAGCGTTGCTTCTCTTTGCCTACGTCGTGCGTTTCGGCTCATTGGCTATGGGGGTGACGCTGATAGCGGTGAAGGCGGTCCCTCAACAACTCAATGATGCTGCCCGGATGCTGGGAGCCACATCATTTCGTCGATTCGTATCCATTGACCTCCCCCTTATGCGCCCAGGTATCTTGGCCGCCGCAGGCCTCGTGCTGCTGTCGACGATGAAAGAACTTCCCATCAGTCTGCTGATTGCCCCGCTCGGATTCTCGACATTAGCGACACGCACGTTTTCTTCGTTCGAAGAGGCATTTGTCGTCGAGGCGGGACTCATGGCAGTCGTATTGGTTGTTCTCTCCTTCGCACTTTCGTGGGCACTCGTACTCCGTAGGGCCGACGATCTCTAGATCGGTTACCCGCAATGTTTGGTCCGCTAGTCGTCTAGTCCGCCGAAGCGGAATGGTTCTGGCTGCGTAGCAGGCTCGCTACGAGCCAGGGTCGTCGCGGGCTAGCCGTGTCGCCGAGAAAGAGCACGATCCAGCCGATTGCGGCGGTCATGACCACAGCCAAAACTACCGCTGAGGTGCGGAGTCCGGCTGCATCGGCCAACCAACCAACCAGAACTGGACCAAGAATCGCACCGAGGTTTTGCATCGTTCCTAGCGCCGCGAAGAAAGGACCGGGTTCCGGTGGTGCGAGGTCGGCACCCAGCGTCATCATGGTGCCAGCACTCATTCCATTGCCGACGCCCATAACGACCCCAGCAACGACAGCACCGGTGACCGTTGTAGTGACCCCAAGAATTAGCAAACCGACGGCAAACAATAGGAACGCCGGAACGATGGCGAATAGTCGTCCAAACCGATCCATCAACCAGCCTGCAACCGGGAATAACAAGACATCTGCGCCGGTCCCCACCGCGACAATCGCACCCACCTGGGTGGCGGTGAGGCCCAGGTCGTCGCCGATGAGTGGAACCACCACTTGGCGTCCGGTTCGTACGGTCATAACAAGCGCTGGACCGAAACCCGCAAGGAGCACAAGCTTTCGGTTCCGTCGCAATGCTTGCAGCACAGAGCCCTGAGTCCGCTCCTGCGGTTTCGGCTCGGTGGTCAGGCGGCGGTGGGCCGCAATGGTCGGCGCCATGCCGAGCGCAGTCGCAACGCCGGACGCAAGGAATGTTGTCCGATAACCCACCGTGTCGACCAGAAATCCACCCAGCAGTGGTCCGACGAAGAACACCATTCGGTTGACACCGCCGAGTAACGACATTCGCCGACCGCGCATGTGCGCGGCGGCCGCATGGGCAACCATTATTTGCGACGCAATCCGAATTCCTACGCTGCCTACGCCGTAGGTCATTCGGAATACGGCGAGCGCTATGACGCTAGTGCTGACGCCAAGAAGCACGGTTGTGACGGCCATCGCCGCGATTGCACCCGCGAACAGTGCTGGTGGTCCCGATCTCCCAACTAGGGCGCCCGCTGGCAGTCCTCCGAGCACGGCTCCCACACCAAGCGCAGCGATGACTGCGGTTACCTGGGTATAGGACATTCCCTGGTCGCGCAGATAAAGGGGGACGACCGGTAAGAGCATGCCTCGCCCAAGTTGGGCGAGTGCCCAGGGGAGGTAAATATCGATTGCCATGCGTCGCGGCGGTATCGAGGTGGGGCGACTCATGAGCTAGTGGAGGTCGGAAACGAGGCGATGTCTGGCAGGGTACTTGCGAGTGCGGTTGGTTTGGCCTGCATGTGTCGCGGCCTACGTAACGGTGATGCGATGCCTAGTCAGTAATGTTGCTCATTTTGAGATAGACCGAGAGCATGCTTGGTTTCCTTCGTCGTATTTCGGTTATCGAATCTGTTTCCTATTTAGCTCTGCTTGTTGCAGTCATCGTCAAACGAACCGGCGGAACAGAGTTGGGTGTGCAGATCATCGGTCCGATACACGGCGTGTTGTTTCTCGCGTTTGTGTGGGCCGTGCTTCAGACGTTCAAACAAATTGGTTGGTCGTTTCCTCGGGCCGTGCAAGCAATGGTTCTTGGTTCGCTGCCACTCGGAGGAATCTGGCTGGAACGTAATTGGCTCGCCGAGGCCGAGTCCGACGCGGGCTAGGCAGGGGTAACGAGATTACTCGGAAGTTGCCGGAAGATCTGCGCCATTTCGGTGAGAAAATCTTGAAGTGGAGTGGTCTTACGCCAGAACATTGCGATGTCGCGTGAGGGTACGGGTTCGGCGAACGGCACAAGTGTCAGGTGTTCGGGCTGAGGTACTGGTGGCTGGACAGACAAGTTTGGCAGCAACGTTATGCCTGCCCCTGCGGCGACCATCTGACGCAATGTCTCCAAGCTGGTGGCGCGAAATCCGCTGTACTCGGTGCCACCGGTCATCTGGCATACCGCCAAGGCCTGGTCGCGTAAGCAATGGCCTTCGGTGAGAAGCAAGACATCGTGATCTTGTAACACCGACGCCGGGACCGGTCCGGACTGCTTGGCCAACGTGTGGTCATCAGGAACGGCGAGGACAAAATCCTCGGCGAACAGCGATACGGACTCGAGATCGTCACCGCTGACAGGTCGGGCAAGCAGGACGGCGTCTAGATCGCCATTGCGCAGTTGCCGGAGAATCTCGTCGGACTTTTCTTCGACAAGTTGGAGTTTGAGATTCGGAAATTGATCGCGAATCTGCGGGATGACATGCGGCAGCAGGTAAGGCCCGAGGGTTGGAAACATGCCCAAACGGATGACCCCTGCTGACGGGTCCTTCATGTGGCGGGCAATGTCGACGATGTTGTCTGCCTCTCGCAACATGATCTGTGCTCGTTCGATTACCGCCTCGCCTGCCGCAGTCATGCGGATATGGCGAGGACTTCGTTCGATTAGTTCAACACCTAATTCGGTTTCGAGCTTTTTGATTTGTGTCGACAATGTGGGCTGACTGACGAAACACGCCGCCGCGGCTCGTCCAAAGTGGCGGTGTTCAGCCACAGCGACGAGGTAGCGGAGATCGCGCAAGTTCATGATTTTGCTACGCCGGAGCGCTGGTCCGGATGAGGTGGTCGAAGGCGCTGAGTGCGGCGGTAGATCCTGCGCCCATCGCTATCACGATCTGCTTGTATGGGACGGTTGTGGCGTCACCAGCAGCGAACACGCCGGGCATTGATGTTTGTCCTCGGTCGTCGATGACGATTTCACCACGGGGCGAGAGTTCGATGGCGCCCTCAAGCCACTC
>CAWKZT010000084.1:0-7750 GCA_963854565.1 Acidimicrobiia bacterium | reverse complement strand
GGTGTGACGACGCAGCCTTTGCTGTTGTGAAGGCCAACCTGGACTTGACTAGTCGAGGCCAACGCGAGCAGATAGATGTCATCATCGAACGTCACGTGGAACCTATTGGTCACGAGGAACTCCGAGTCCTTGACTTTGACCGCTTTCGGCGTAATTTGCGTTCAGGCGTAGCCGCCCATCACGCGGGAATGGTTCCGGCGTTCAAGGAGGCAGTCGAAGAGTGTTTTCTGGCTGGCTTGTTGCAGGTTGTCTTTGCGACCGAGACGCTGGCGCTCGGTATCAACATGCCAGCGCGGACGGTGGTGATCGAAAAACTCCGCAAATTCAATGGAGACACGCACGAGACGCTAACGCCGATTGAGTACACGCAACTCACTGGTCGGGCTGGTCGACGCGGCCTCGATACTGTCGGCACGGCAGTGGTTCTTTGGTCGCCATGGATTGACTTTGAAGAATTGTCCGACCTGGTTGGTAGTCGCAATTTCGAACTACTTTCGGCTTTCCGCCCGAGTTACAACATGGTGGTCAACCTTATGGCTAACCATTCGCCTGATGCCGCCCGCGAACTGCTGGGTCAGTCCTTCGCTCAATTTCAGAAAAGGGGACAACGCCTTGATAGCGAGTTTGACACCCTCGGCACCATCTTGCATGAGCGTGGCATGCTCAAGGATTGGAAGCTGACCGAAAAGGGGAAGCTTCTGCGCCAGATCCATCACGAGAAGGATCTGATTCTGGTTGAGGCGATAGATTCGGGCATCTTCGATGGTCTAGATGCTCCCGCTTTGGCCGCTGTTGTGTCATGTCTGAGCTTCGAGTCTCGTAGCGACGAGACGGCGTTGGACCAATACCTCCCAACGCAGGATCTGCGCATTGCGGTTGACCGCCTTCACGATCTCGCCGATGACGTTATTGGTACCGAGCGGCGGGCGGGCCAGATAATTAGCCGGCAACCCGACGAGGGATTTGCCGAACCGGCCTATCGGTGGGCGGCAGGCCGCGACCTGGCCGGGTCAATTCCAACCGACATCACCGGCGGCGATTTTGTGCGCAGCACTAAACGACTGGTGGATGTTTTGCGCCAAGTCGGTGAAGCGACAACCAATCCGGTCACCGCGAACGTGGCCCGCCGCGCCGCCGATGCGATCGATCGCGGTGTGGTAGCCGCTGATGGGGCCACCATGGATGGGCTGGGTCACAGTGTTGGAGCGGCGGGCGATTCTTGACCATGGGTATTACCCGCGGCGCCGACTGGGGTGCTCAGGTGATTTTGCCGAACAACGTGCCAACAGCAGACACTGATCGGTCGGCGGCGTTGGTGTTCCAGCAAAACCGGTCCCATTCAGCCCCACCTCGAGTGCTACTTACTGGCGGGGACCTGTTTCGAACGCTAGGCGGTAGGAAAGCCGTTCCTGAGCCGGGCGACAGTGTCACCGAGGTGCTGTGCGACGTGGGCCGGGCGCTTGTCGACGGGAAGCTACATTATTTCGCGGCCAACTGCTGGCTCGGTGGTGGGTGGTTCACCGATACGCCCACGGTCTACTGCAATGCCGCGTACCTGGGTAATTGGAACCTGGCTCCTCGGGCGCACCCAGGTGATGGCCTGTTGGATGCCGTTGTTTCTTCGCTGGGATGGCGACAACGGTTGCTATCGAGACAGCGTTTGCGCAATGGATCCCACGTTCCGCATCCGTCCATCTCAACGCGACGGACCGCCGCCGCGCATTTGTCGGCCCAACGTTTACGCGTTCGCCTCGACGGAGTGCAGTTGACGCCAGCCACCGACGTCGTAATCGGCATCGAGGCGCAGGCACTCACGGTGTACGTGTAATGGCCGTGGCGCACTAGTCTCACCCCCATGAACCAACTTGATGATTTCAAGGCCCGCGTATGCGCAGCCATCGATGACCGACGCGATCTCTTGGTCGGGGTTTCTCACGAGCTACATGCCAACCCCGAACTGGCCTTCGACGAACACCACGCCCATCAAGTCCTCACCGACGCCCTCGAAGCAGAAGGCATTTCCGTGGAACGCGGCGCCTACGGCCTTCCTACGGCCTTTGTTGCCCGCAAAGGTACCGGTACCCCTACGGTCGCTATTCTTTGCGAATATGACGCTCTCCCCCAAATAGGACATGCCTGCGGTCATAACATCATCGCTAGCGCTGGTCTTGGTGCTGGGTTGGCCTTGGCCGAAGTCGTTGAAGAGGCCGGTGGATCTGTCGTAGTAATGGGCACGCCAGCCGAAGAGGGAGGCGGAGGCAAGGTCATCATGATCGATGCCGGGGCATTCGACGGCATCGATGCGGCGATGATGGTGCATCCAGGCGGTCTCGATATTGCCGCGATGACAACGATCGCCGTCCATCCGTGCACGGTCGAATACTTCGGTGATGCGTCGCACGCCTCCGCGGCACCCGAGAAAGGGCGCAACGCTCTCGACGGAGCTATTTTGGGTTACAACGCGGTAGCGGCACTGCGCCAGCACATTGCGTCGGACGAACGTATCCACGGCATCATCAGCCATGGCGGTGACAAGCCCAACATTGTTCCGAAGTATGCAGCCGCAGACTGGCTTGTTCGATCACCCGACTTAGCATCGCTTGCGATATTGAAAGACCGATTTACGAAGGTCCTCCAGGGCGCCGCCGACGCGGCCCTCTGCGAGATGTCAATTACCTGGAACGATACGCCATATTCCGACATGATCGACAGCCACACCATGATTGGGGCCTACGCCGCCAACGCCTCGACCCTTGGTCGCACTGCACCGATCCCCGATGGTCATAACTCAATCATGGGAAGTACCGACATGGGCAATGTCAGCTATGAGGTTCCGTCTATCCATCCAATGATCAAGGTGGCACCGGACGACATCGCTATCCATACGCCAGAGTTTGAGCGGTACGCGGGCGAATCGTCCGGCGACGAGGGCGTTATTGATGGCGCCAAAATGATGGCGATGACGGCTATCGATCTGTGGCTCGACCCATCGGTTATGGCGGCAACACAAGCTGAGTTCGCAAGGTCCGTCCCCTAGTGCCGTCCCTCGCCTAACCTCCACCGTTGTGAGCGTTTACGTAGCCGAAGATTTCACCACAGGTGAATCCGACATTCTCCGTCGGTACTTTACGAACCTTGATCAGCCTGTTTTTGCGTTGGTCAATTTGCCCGAGGTAGTCAAGGGGGCATTGTTTGCGCGGTACTCCCGTTCACCTAAGACGTTACGTCGTCTATTTCTTGACGAGTTTGTCGGCGAACTAGATATCGAGGGTGACACTTCTGTAGACGCCACAATTGGTTTGGACCGTGCCGAGGAACTCTACGACCGGGTGTTCCTCGAGTATGGTGACGACTCGGTGGCACAGCTTGGCGGCGTGCATTTGGCCTGTGAGCAGGCGTCCAACCTATTGACCAAAGTTCTCGAACGTGGTCGACTGATGTCTTATCTTGAGCAATCAACGCGCTACATCGCCTATGACTCCCGTATTGGCGGTCGGTACCGTTATTACCGCGATCCCGACGTCATGCGATCCCCACTCGGCACTCGCTTTGTGTCCGATATGGACCGCATGTTTGACACCTATTCGGAATTGGTTCCGAAAATGGCAGATTTCTTCCGCACCCAATTTCCGCGGAGCGACAAGGACAGCGACTTTATCTATCGCACCGCCATTCAAGCGAAGTCATTGGACGCTGTTCGCGGGCTATTGCCAGCAGCGGCGCTGTCTAATGTGGGTATCTACGGCAGCGGCCAGGCCTATGAGACCCTGCTCCTACGCATGCGAGCTAACCCGCTGCCCGAAGCGCGCACCTACGCCGACCTTATGCTTGGCGAACTTCGCAAAGTTATCCCGTCGTTCCTTAAGCGTGTCGATTTAGAGGACCGCGGTGTGGTGTGGAGTAAGTACTTGGAAGAGCGTCAGACCGGCATGTCAGCGCTCGTGGACGAGTTCTTGCCCGAAACGTCCAGTATCGACGATCAACCGGGCGTGACGCTTGTTGATTTTGATCCCGATGCAGAGATCAAGCTGGTTGCCTCGATGATGTACGCCTACTCGTCTCTGCCCGAAGCCGAAATTGAACAACATGTTCGGGTGATGGGTGTCGAGGATCGCATCGCTGTGGTTAAGGCCTACGTAGGCGAGCGTCGCAATCGCCGACATCGGCCCGGGCGTGCTCTCGAACGGCCGCTGTACCGGTTCGATATACTCAGCGACTACGGCGCGTTCCGCGATCTGCAGCGCCACCGGATGATGACTGTCGACTGGCAGAAACTTTCCCCTCAGCACGGATACCAGTTGCCCGAGTCGTTGGAGTTGGCTGGCCATGCGGGCACATTTTCGGAATGTCTCGATCGGTCGGCGGCACTCCATGACTCATTAGTTTCGGAGTTTCCGGCCCAGGCCAGTTATGCGGTCGGTTTGGCCTATAACATCCGCTACTCAATGCACATGAATGCTCGTGCCGCGATGCACATGCTTGAACTACGAACAACCCCACAAGGACACCCCGCATACCGTAAGGTCTGCCAAGAAATGCATCGGCAAATTGCAGATGTTGCTGGGCATCCCGCAATTGCGGCCATGATGTCCTATGTTGACCACTCACCAGAGCCCGCATTAGAACGGCTCGACGCAGAACGACGGGCTGAGGCCCGCCGTGATGCCATTCAGAACTAACCGCCCAGGCAGAAGAGAAACCCCAGGAAAGCCATGGTTGAAGAAAACGAAACCGAAGATACTGAAATCGATGCTCTCGACATGGTCGAGGACGGCGCTGACCCAGAAGACGACGACTTCGAAGGTGACGACGACCTCGAGTCCGACGAGGAGTCCGACGAAGAAGAAGACGAAGAGGACGACACATCATCGCGTACCGCTACAAGCGACGACGATGATGAGGACGATCCCGACCCCGACGACGTCGAGGAAGATCTCGACACCATCTTGAAGGACCGGATCGCGTCCAACGACGACGAGGATGAAGAGAACGAAGAAGACGAAGAAGAAGACCTCAACCCGAAGGTCATTCAGTCCACCACGCCTGCGGGTGATGTGGCGCCCAAACGAGAAGACGAATGGACCTGCGAAGGGTGCTTCTTCTTTGTGAATGCTCGTCAGTTTGGTCGTAAGAGCAATCCTCAGTGCCCCTCGGGCGAGGACCCCTGCCCATCGTTTGCTCGTCTTTAGAATCGCACAAGTGCGCAGTATCCTGTGACCCGTCGTGCCCCGGTATTCCAGCTAGCGCTTGAAGCGGCTCTTGTACTTCCAGTAGCGGTCGCGCGCCGTGTCCGCCAGCGAAGCCCCCAAGCCAAGCAAACGGCTCAGGTAGTGGGTCTGGTGGCTCGGCAGAAACTGAAGGCAAAGGCCAAGGATCTAAACCCGTCGGTTGTGCTAGAAGCGGTTTCGACTGAAATCAAAAACATTGTGGTTCCCAAACCCACGGTTATCAGTCCAATCGCCGATTACGCCGAAATGAGTGCTAGTCAGATTGTTCCGTTGCTCAGTGGACTTACTACCGATGACTTGTTGGCGATCGAGCAGATTGAGACGGCGGGTCGCAATCGTCGGACAATCCTGGCTGCGATAGTGCACGTCCGCGTATGAACGAATCAGTACGAGTCGCGTATCCCGATGACTATCCAGCGATCGCCGACATGATGCAACTGGCGTTGGCCGAGAAAGTCGATGCCCGCGGGGGAGCGATGCTCATTGCCTCAGATTTGTTTGGGTCATTGACTCGTGATGAAATTGTGGCCGTGTTGCCTGAGCTCGTTGCCCAAACTGCCAATCTGACGTTGATCGTTGGCACCATCGACGAGGTGCCGGTCGGCTACTGTATTGGCCGCCCGCAGTTGCTCAACGACAACACCAAGATCACTCGAATTGACCACTTCTTTGTGCTCGAACAAGCCCGCGGTGTGGGGGTCGGTGAGCAACTACTCAACGAAGTCGAGGCCGAAGCACGGGCTTATGGGCATGTTGGACTGGACGCCACAGCGTTGCCTGGCGATCGCCACACCAAGAATTTCTTCGAGACTTTTGGTATGAAAGCCCGGTCGCTAACAGTGCACCGGACTTTCGACTAGCCCTCGGCGGGAGTGTTGTCTGTTTCGTCGCTCGGAGCTTCGGTCTCGGTAACAGGTTCCTCGGCTGGGGTAGTCGCTTCGGACTGCTCAGGAGTAAAATCCTCAGGAGCTAGATCCTCAGCAGCAACAATGACTTCAGTAGCCAGTTCCCGATCAGTAGCAACCTCGGCATCAGGAGCCGGAATTGCTTCGGCTTCGACCGGGGCGGCGGGCGCATCGGCGGCTGGTTCCGTGGCCGATGAGTCCGCTGGTGTTTCGGCGGCCGGTGCTTCAGTCTTTGGCTTTGAAGAAGGTGGGGGCTTCGGCCGTTGCTTGGACCGACGTGCCGCTGGCTTGATACCGAATAACTCAGCGATAGCTGGCACACGAGATGCCAGCTTCTTCACGGCAGCAAGAAGTTCTTCGCCTGGTTCGGCGGGCAGCCCAACGGGCACCACTTGACCGCGGGCGGGGGAGTAGGAGACAGCGTCGAGCACAGTGGCCCAGCGTTGCTGGTTCACATCGGGAGTCAGACCCTCGGAAGCCTGCCCGGCCAGCTTGGTTAGGAGTTCTGCGGGTAACGGCGTGCCAGCCTTGGGTGGACGGGAGCTCAAACGAAGGGCCCGAACGGTGCGGCCGTCTTCGACAGTCTTAGTGAGTTCAGAAAGCCACTCGCTTTGTTCCAGCTCTACCCGGATGAGTAAACCGGCCCGTACCTTGTCGGCAACGGCCTTGGCCTCATCGCTACGCGTGTTTCCATCTGCGGCCACAACAACTGAACGGATGTCAGCCAGGCTGATCTCGTTCATACCCGCTATGGCGGCTTCGGCGCGATCTCGCCACTCGGCCGCTTTAAGGCTGGGGAGCATGTCTTCGGCGAGTTTCATCAGCGGAGCTGGATCGATTTCGGGTTGGCCAGCGGTCTTGGCGGTGACATTTTGCTCTTCAAGAGCCTTGCGGACGGCAGGTAAACCGCCGCGCAGTACTTGTTCGGCTACAGGACGCTGTTCCGGTGCGAGGGCCTCGAGCACGGCGCTGCGGTGGACTTTCTTGGCCCGTAGGCGCTTCGGTTTCGGCTTTGCCGGCCGATCGTCGTTGCGAGGCTTGCGTGGGGAGCGTTCCTTGTCGCCTCGGTTTTCGCCCCGGTTGTCTGCGTCGCGTCCTTCTCGCTTGTCGCCGTCACGACCTCGGCCGCGACCTTTACGATCTCCACCTTTGCGATCTCCACCTTTGCCGCGGCCCTTACTGCGAGGGGCACGGGTTTCGACAACTCCGGGGACCCATTCGCCGCCAATGACTTCGAGGGTTTCGGCTTCGGTACGAGCCTTGGTTGAAGCGCTAAAGCCCACAATATCGATGCCATCTATCATGAAGTCGGCGTCGGCTTTGAGCACGTCGCCGACGCTCGAACCATCGGGTACCAACGTTGCTTCAACGACGCCCTTTGGCTCTCGACCCCCGGCTTTACGCCAAGTCCAAGTTCCATCTTCGCGGGTGCTGGTGAGTTCGATTTCGATACGCCTAGACATAGTTGGGCCACGCTATCGCCCGAGGGACCATTCTGGCCGTTAAGGTTCAGCAAAACCTATTCACCGGGGAGCTCGAACGTGTCGGGCTGAGAGGGTACCTTGGCCGCAAATTTGCGACCGTGTGGTATCGACCCGACCAAACCTGATCCGGATA
>CAWKZT010000083.1:0-7872 GCA_963854565.1 Acidimicrobiia bacterium | reverse complement strand
CCACCGGCGGCGTGGATGCCGACCTCGCGGCAACTCGTTCCCTTTGGAACCTGGCCGAGGTCATTGTTCGGTCCAACGTTGCGCACCCCTGGGGTATCTCCGAAACAATTGATGAACTCACCGTACGTCTGGCATCGATAGCTGGATTTGCCATCAGCGATGATGATTTGGGACGCTGGCGACTGGCCGAGGCCGCGTTCGCTTCGCTCGTTACCGGCAACAGTGCCGATGATGTCACCGAGACCTTGATCACGGTTGGGTCGTTAAGCCGAGCCCATCACCAAGAACTTCCCGGACTGTCCATTACCGATGCGGTGGCTCACATCAGCGACCTTGAGCGGCGCCTGGTCGCCGAGCAATCACGTTCTGCCGAACTGGCCCGAGTGCTCACAGTTTTCCAGAGATTGAACAAGATCCCCGGAGCCGGAGCGGCCCGGCGAGCAGTTCGAAGACTACGCAATCGCTAACGTAATACCCAATATTTGCAGGTCTCATCGGTGTCCGCTAGCCGATACCCGGCTGCGGTAATTGTGTTGGCGAGTGCATCGTCGTTCTTGGCACTTTGACAGATGGCGACTACCTGAAGATCGGCCAAGGCCTGATCGACGACGCCGGGAGGAGTGTCACCTAAGCCGCCCGCCAAGATGCGCGTAAGTTGATCTCGGGCCGGCGCGTGGAAGGCATCATCAAAGGTCTTGCCGGTGACGTATTGCCAGCGAGCATTGATGGGATACACATTGTGACTGAGTACCGCAATGGGGTAGCCCAACGCTTGTGGGGCTGCGACCGTGCCGCCATCGGGGGCCAAGTCCATAAGACGTTGCGCAGAAGTACTTTCGGTTGGAATGTCGAGTCCGGGGGGCCAAACAAGCTGGGCGCCCTGATTGTCCTGAGATAGCACCGAGGTACCCGTGATTAACATGATGACCGCTGCTGCGATGGCTGCGCCGCCGACGTTCCAGGAGGTAAAGCGGTCGCTGAGTGACCCGAGAGCGACGGGCCACTGCGTAGCAATCAAACCCACGGCGGCAGGCACCGGCAAAACCCAGGCCATACGCCAGGAGACGGAATTGACGTTGCTGAGATCGTCAAGCATGTCAAGAACTCCGGGAATCCAAGCCACAAGAACGGCAAGCGGCGCCAACAAAAACAAGAGACGCATCTCGGCGTTGTCCAAAACGACCCAGGCCAACATGACCGCGGCAAGGGCAACGAAGAGGGCTATTCCGGTCCCAAACACGAAGTAGACCTGTTCGGCTGGGTCGATGCGCGGTGACCCGATTCGTCCGAGCGATATTAGGGCAAGTGGGGCGATGTTCAGCGCCGGCTGAGTAGCGGCTCGTAGGGTTACAACGGCAGCGACAAACAAAGGCATTAGCGCCAGCAAAGCAAGGGGTACTCGTTGGAGTTTTTGCGCATATGAAGCTGTCGCCAGGGTCGCCACGATTACGACCACCGGTGCCACGAACATCGACGAACTTGTCAGTCCGATTGCTGCCGTCGAACAAGCAAACAGCAAGGCAAGGTCGCGGCGGTGCCCATGACGCCCCCATCGAACACCGAAGTGCCACAACGATGGCACGATGACCATCAAGAACACTGCTTTGCCTTGCCAGGCTCGGCCAAAATGAAAATTGCCGAACGAGGCGTGAGAGGCTCCATCAAGAACGATAAACACCAGGGCTGCTACCAAAGCGCCTAGTGGGGCCCGGGCACCAACCGTGCGGAGTAACCGCCACAGCGCAAGCACAGCAAGAGCGCTTACGAGCGGGCCAAACAGTAAATAGGTGGTGGTTGCCGCGGACACCGGCAACATGGCGGCAACCGTACCGATCATGGCCTCGACGCTTGACTGTGGACCAGGTGGCCGTTGGAACCGGAATACCTCGTCGCTAAAGATGGTGTCGCGAGTCGGAAATTCGCCGTTGTCGTGTTCGATATGGGTTGACCGATTGACGAGGAGGGCATCATCCTCATCGGGGCGCTGCAGCGCCATAGAGAGCAGCGCCATTGCCAACGCGACCAGCACCACTAGCCAAACGGTTCGCGCCGGGTTCGATGGCGCCGAATGCCTTGGAGCAGATACCACCTGAGATGGTTCGTCTGATTCGCGCCGTAAAAGAGTGACCGCCGTCGCTAGTGGGAAAAAGAGGAGGGACCACGGAAGCCACCACCAACTTCCCGACATGGTCAGCGCAGCGACCAGAGCACAGCCAACGACAACAACACCCGCAAGGGCTAGAAAGCGCCGGTCAAATCGGACGGATTGTTGTACGGCAGGATGGGTCGAGTCGTTGCGCAGACGAGACGCAAGCCCCGCGGTTGCCCCACAGGTAACAACCCACAGCACGAAGGTGATATTGCGGTGAAGGCCAACTGCCACGGCGATGTGAAACAACGCTGTCCAAAGAGCCAAGGCAACGATAAACGCGCTGACAACAATGTCGAGGTGGCGAGGAGCGAGCCGCCCCAGTGGGCGGTCAAGAGATGAGGCTTGCATGAAGTATCCATAATGCCCGACAAGTTGGCATGTTCGCTGCACCCATGGGCGGTAGTCTCCCTGCGATGGATGCAACCAAAGTAGTAATTATTGGTGGGGGCCCCGGAGGAAACGCCTGTGCCACCACGGCGGCCCGGTTGGGGGCGCAGGTAACCATGATCGAACGTGACGTTGTTGGCGGCGCAGCGCATCTGTGGGATTGCATCCCGTCGAAGTCGATGATCGCTACGGGCGGCGCAATGTCCTTCTTGTCGCGAACCCAAGGTATGGGACTGGCCGGTGTCACTCCCACGGTCGATCTTGTCGCCCTAAAGGAACGGCTTGAACACATCAAGGACCGCCTGCGTAGTCAAATGGAAAATCTGCTCGAAAGCCAGGGAGTCAACTTGGTGACAGGCAGTGGACGCATTGATGGTCCGCATCGTGTCATTGCCGATACCGCTGAAGGCGAATTAATTTTCGAAGCCGACTTTGTCGTGATCTGCACCGGAAGTCGGCCCCGAATTCCGGATTGGGTTGAGCCCGACGGCGACCGGGTGCTTACAACCCGAGACGCCTATCCGCCGCGTGAGATGCCGACGCACCTTGTGGTTGTTGGGTCAGGTGTTACGGGCGTGGAGTTTGTGCACATGTTCAAGTCCTTTGGTGCCGATGTGTCGTTGGTAGTGAGTCGCCAACATGTGCTGCCCCTAAAGGATCCCGAGGTCGCTGCTGCTCTCGAAGACGATTTCTTGCGCCGTGGCGTTCGGTTGTACAAAGGGGCGCGTGCCACTGGCGTTGAGCGGACTACCGAAGGTGTTCAGGTCATGTGCGACGATGGGCGCATAATCGAAGGAAGTCATGTGCTGCTTGCTATTGGTTCAATTCCGAACAGCGAAACGCTGGGTCTCGAGACCATTGGGCTAGAAACGAAGTGGGGCTACATCCCCAACGATCACAACTGCAAAAGCGAAGTCGATTGGGTTTATACCGCCGGTGATGTGTCGGGCAAGTTGCCTTTGTCGTCCGTAGCAACGATGCAAGGCCGCAAGGTCGCCGAACATGCTCTCGGGTTGCACCGTGAGCGGTCCCATACCCATATCGACTACGACAAGGCCGCTTCAGCAATTTTTACCGAACCCGAAATCGCCGATGTTGGATTAGCCGAAGCAGATGCTTTCGCGGAGGGTCGCAAGATCCGGGTAACGAAGGTGCCTTTTTCAATTTCGGCCAAAGCACTTATCAATGATGATCCGCGCGGATTTGTCAAGATTGTTTCCGACCCAGCAACGGGGGTTGTGCTGGGTGGATCAATCGTGGGACGTCATGCTGCTGAACTAATCTCGGTTCTGGCGCTGGCCGTCACCGCTGGACTGACGGTCACTCACATCCACGAGACACTCATGGTGCATCCGTCGCTGGCAGAAGTCTTGGCCGAAGCGGCTGAATAGCACTGCTTGGTTTGTCCTAGTCGGGCCTGGTCGGCAACTCTAGGGACGTACCAAGAGTCCCAGATGGAGATGCAATGAAGTTAGCCATGGCTATGAGCTACAACGGTAACCCGCGCGATGCCGCGCAGGAAGCCCAAGATCTCGAGGCGGCGGGAGTTGACCTGATCTGGGTCCCCGAGTTGTATGGCTTCGATGCCATTAGCGCCTTGGGGTTTCTTGCTGCGAAGACCAGCACGATGCAACTCATGTCGGGCATCCTGCCGATTTACTCGCGTACGCCAACGCTCACGGCCATGACCGCGGCCGGACTCGATGCTTTGTCCGAGGGACGTTTCAATTTGGGCCTCGGTGTCTCCGGACCGCAGGTAATCGAAGGCTGGCATGGAGTGAAGTTCGATGCACCCATCGGACGCACACGCGAGATTATGGACATCTGCCGACAGGTCTGGCGTCGTGAAAAGGTAACCATCGACGGCAAGTACTACACGTTGCCGCTCCCCGAAGACCAAGGCACCGGCCTCGGCAAACCGCTCAAGATGATCAACCACATGGTCCGCCCGGATATCCCGATCTACCTGGCCAGCCTGGGCCCCAAGAATGTGGAACTCACCGCTGAGGCTGCCACCGGATGGCTTCCCATCTTTTTCCACCCTGACAAGGCCATGGACATTTGGGGCGAGTCCCTCGAAAAGGGCATGGCGAAGCGCGACGCTTCACTCGGACCCCTCGAGATGATTGCGGGTGGCACGCTTTCCATCTGTGATGAGGACACCGCACAACGTCTGCGTGATCAACAGCGCGGTATCACCGCCCTTTATGTCGGGGGCATGGGGGCCAAGGGCAAGAACTTCTACAACGACATCTTCTGTCGATATGGCTACGAAGATCAGGCCACCAAGATCCAGGAGTTGTATCTTTCCGGTCGGCGCGAGGAAGCCGAAGCGCTCGTTCCGGACGACTTCTTGGCGGCCACCCAGTTGGTCGGTGACGAGGGATTCGTCCGTGATCGCATTGAGTCGTACCGGGCCGCGGGCGTTACCTGGTTGCAGGTGCACCCCGTCGGCGAAAATCGTGTCGAGATGCTCGACAAGGTCAAGAGTTGGGCTGCTTGATGAACCTTCGTATTGCCGACCTATTCAAACTCGATGGCAAGGTTGCTGTGGTTACGGGCGGCTCGCGCGGTATTGGTTACATGATCGCCAGCGGTCTGGTTGCCAACGGCGTAAAGGTGTTCATAACCTCGCGCAAGGCCGACGCCTGCGATGCCGCGGCGCTCGAGTTGGGCGAATTATGTACGTCAGTCCCCGCCGACCTTACAACCGCCGACGGTATCGAAACGGTGCGCAGCGCCGTTTCGGCTGAACACGATGCATTGCACATCTTGGTCAACAATGCTGGTGCCACGTGGGGCGCACCCATCGATGAGTTCCCCGAAATTGGGTTCGACAAAATTCTCGATATCAACGTCAAGGCACCTTTCATGGTGACGCAGGCCTTCTTACCCCTCTTGCGAGCAGCAGGAGACCATGTCGATCCCGCCCGCATCGTGATGGTGGGCTCTATTGACGGCCTGCGAGTATCGCCGATGCCGACGTTCTCCTACTCGGCTTCTAAGGCAGGAATCCATCACATGGGACGCCAGATGGCTCATGCCTTGGTCGGCGATCACATCACGGTCAACTGCATTGCTCCAGGACCATTTGAGTCCGACATGATGGCCTTTGCCCTAAATGACGAAGCAATGCGAGCCGCTGTTGAGGCCGAAGTACCCCGCAAGCGCATCGGCACGCCCGAAGATGTGGCCGGAACGGTGATTTATCTCGCCAGTAGAGCGGGCGCGTACATCACCGGAACAGTCATTGCGATCGACGGCGGTATGGCAACGAAGTAGTAGCGCCCCGGACGAAACATCCGGAGCGCCTACCGTTAGTCGTTGCTTTGCATGTGCGAGCGGCGCGCTTTGCGGTTGGGCCGGCCACCGGGGCCGGAGGACTGGTTGGCCGTGCGGTTGCTGGCCTTGCTGCTACTAGGACTCGAAGGCCGACTGCTGGATCCGGTCGAGCGTTTGCCACGCTCGCCGCCGTCGTACCGATCGGATCGGTTGCGGTCGCCACGTGTTGGGCGATCGCTGCGTTCGGAACGCTCACGACTTTCTGGTCGCTGGTCCCCGGACCGTTCAGGTCGGCTGGCGCTGCTCGACTCGTTGCGGCCGTAGTGTCGTGGCCGTTCTGAGCGTCCGCGACCATCGGATTGTCCGTCGCGGTCATAGCGACTGGATCGTTCCGGCCGCCCGCTGGCTTGGGAGTCACTTCGTTCGTACCGTGTCGATCGTTCGGAACGTCCGCTGTCACCCGATGAGGTGCGGTCGTCGCGGCTGGGACGGTCGGCACGGCTGGAACGCTCGTCACGGTCGTTGCGGTTGTGGCTCTTATTCTTGGGGCCACGGTAGTTGTTACTGCCACGGTCATCGCGGCGACCATTGTGCCCAGATCCACCTTGTCGACCCTGTCGGCCTTGGCCGTTGTCGCCGTATTTCTCCTGGCGGCGCTGAGCAGGGCTCTTCGCTACCAGTTCAGGCGGCTTACCGGGGGTGTGTTCTAACAGCGCATTGACGTTGGGTTCGGTAAATGGCTCGTCCAAACCGGCCTTGTTCTGGAGTTTGCGCATATCTTTCAATTGGGAGCCTTGCACGAACGAAACCACGACACCGCCGAGGCCAGCACGAGCGGTTCGTCCGGAGCGGTGGACGTAGTCCTTGTGATCAGCAGGGGGGTCGAAGTGCACAACGGAGGCAACGGCGTCGACATGGATACCGCGGGCGGCCACATCGGTAGCGACCAGGACTTGCGCCTGGTTGCCGGTGAACTCGTCGAGGGCGCGGGTGCGCTGTCCTTGACTGCGGCCACCGTGGATGGCTACGGCCTTCACGCCTAGTTTTACGAGACGCTTAGCAAGGCGGTCTGATCCGTGCCGGGTGCGGCAAAACACGATCGATGGCCACGCGGCATTGACGATGTCTGCGGTGAGTTGGGTGCGTTCGTCTTGGCTCGTCTTCCAAAACACGTGGTGGGCCACCGTAATGTCCGGGGTCGCTTCACCGATTTCGTGTTTGACTGGGTTGTTTTGATAATCGCGTGTGAGCTTGGCCACGTCACCGTCGAGGGTGGCCGAGAAAAGTAGGGTCTGACGGTTGCGGTCGCATTTGTCGAGCAGGCGGCGTACAGCGGGCATGAAGCCCATGTCGGCCATACGGTCGGCTTCGTCGAGCACAACTTTGTTGACATCGGAAAGACTGACGTCGCCGCGGTCGATGAGGTCTTCAAGGCGACCCGGGCAGGCCACAAGAATGTCGACGCCACGTCGGAGGTCCTTTAGCTGCGGGCCGTAGCCAACGCCGCCATAGACCACGCTGACGCGAACTCGACCAGCGAATGTGCGGAGTTCTTTACTGATTTGATCAGCTAATTCTCGGGTGGGGGCCAAGATAAGGGCTTTGGGAGCCTTGGGGTGGGCAACGTCGACGCTGGCAACCAAGGGGATGCCGAAGGCGAGCGTTTTACCTGAGCCGGTTGGGGCTCGCCCGAGGACGTCGCGCCCGTCGAGGGAGTCTTTGATAGTGGCGACTTGAATTTCGAATGGTTCGGTGATGTCGCGTGCTGCGAGTGCATCAACGATGTCGGAGGGGACGCCAAGGGAGGCGAAGGTGGTGGTCATGGTGGGTTTCCTAGCGCGCGTTGCGCGCGGTGTTTTAGGGGGAGAGATCTCACATTTCGGTGAGAAAGGGTTTGGATTCTTGTGGGGATGGTTCGCATCAGCCGAAGAATCTAAAGCCAGTCTGCAAACCCACCATTCGGAAAACCCGAACGGAGCAGAATTTAGTGTAGCGGGGGAGTGGCCGCGGACAACGGACTATGCCTACCGTCACCCCCCACCACCACTTCT
>CAWKZT010000082.1:0-7988 GCA_963854565.1 Acidimicrobiia bacterium | reverse complement strand
TGTCGTGTCAACACCAGTAAACCCATCGAGACACTCAATGTGTTCGACTTCACAATACACAGGTATTGCTGCGCCCTCTTTGGTCACGGTTTCGAGGTCGTAGCCGCACTCCTCGTAGACGATGTCTCCTTCGTCATCTGGCACGCAACGGTCAGGCTCGCCATCTTTGTCCACATCGATCGCCAGGCCGCCGTCGCCGCATGGGTCATCAATTTCGGGGTCGCCCGCCAGTCGCAGGAACCGGCCCGCTCGCGGATACGGGTCGCAGCTGGGAAAGGCAACGGGTTCGAGGCTCTCGTGATAGCGCCGGTTAAAGGCACCCCAGGCACGAGCAGGGAAAGAGCCGCCGGTCACGCTGCCAAGTCCACCGACACCGAGCATGGGAACTCGAGCATCGGGATTACCCATCCAGACCGCTGTGGCCAGGTAGGGGGTGAAACCGACGAACCAAGCGTCGGAGAATTCTTCGGTTGTGCCGGTTTTACCAGCCGCCACCTGATTGGGTAGCCCGGCGGCGGTGCCAGTGCCATAGCGCACGTTGGCGGCAAGAACTTGCGTGGCCCAACAGGCAGAGCGCTCTTTGATTACCTGCTGGCCAATGTTCTCGGTCTTAAACAGAATCTCGCCCTTGCTGTTCTCAATGCGCTCAATAAAGTACGGCTCAATGCGTACACCTTGATTGGCGATGACCGAGTAAGCGGCGGCCATGTCAATGGGGCGAGTTTCTTTAGCGCCAAGGGGCAAGGACAGGACGGGTTCGAGCGGCGAGGTGATCCCCATCGACCTAGCTACCTGAATAACGTTCTCCAGCCCCGCGATCTGACCGAGGCGCAAATAGCCGCAGTTCGATGATGAGGTCGTCAGGCCTTGAATAGTGTCGATTTTGCCATCCGATTTACCGAAGTTGTTGCCTTCGTAGTCCTGGGCGCCCGGTAGATCAAACGTGCACGGGCCGACGCCGCTTGCGGTGTCGTTGGGCTGAAAGCCGTTCTCAAACAACGTCACCATAACGAACGGTTTGAAAGACGAACCTGGCTGACGGCCGGGGTACGAGGTCGTCAAGTCGAATTTGACTTCGTCAAAACCTGGCCCACCCACAATGGCTTTCACCGCACCCGTAGCGGGCTCGATTGAGGCCATGGCCATCTCGAACCGTTCATCTACAGGCAATATCTCGTCGCGGGCGGCTTCGGCCATTTGTTGAATGGCTGGATCGAACGTGGTGTACACCCGCAAACCGCCGGACCCCACCGCAGCGTCTCGTTCTTCCTGGGTCTCACCAAGGCGAAAGTCGGCCAAGAGACGCTTACGAACCTCTTCGATGAAGTAGTTTTCGGGGGCAACTTCGAGATCGTGTTGGAAGGTAGGAAGCGGTTGTCGGTTGAACTGTTGGAATTCTTCTTCGGTGATGTTTTCGGTCTCGAGTAGTCGTTTGAGAACGATTTCTCGTTGGCGGCGGGCTTCCTCGGGGAACAAAATCGGATTGAACGCCGTCGGGCTCGAAATGAGCGGTGCCAACGTGGCAGCTTCTAGCCAACCCAGGTCACGGATATCTTTGCCCCAATAGACCTCGGCAGCGGCCTGAAGGCCGTAAGCATTCTGACCGAAGAACACGGTGTTGAGGTAGCGCTGGAGAATTTCGTCTTTGGTGGCGGTCTTTTCGAGACGCCAGGCGTAGATCGCTTCATTTACCTTTCGATCGAAGGTTTGCTCGTTACCAAGTAAGAGGTTCTTTATCAACTGCTGTGTGATCGTTGAACCACCCTGGGAAATACCTCCTGCGCCAACGTTTTCGCGAGCGGCGCGCAGGATCGATCGAAGGCTAATTCCGTGGTGATCATAGAAACCCTCGTCTTCGATGACCAGGATCGTCTTGACGACCTCAACAGGAATGTCTTCCAGTAGCAGCAGTTCTCGGTTTTCGGTATAGAGCGCCGAAACGAGTTCCCCATTGGCATCGTAGATAAGGGTTCGGGTTCCGAGGTCATCAAGTTGCTCCATTGTGATTTCCTCGGACGAGAAATCGACAGCGGTTACCACATCGGCGATTTGCGGCACAGATGCGATGGCGGTGAGACCCGCTGCTATTCCAAGGAGCGGAACAATCAAAAAGAAGCGGAGATGCTTGAGCAAAGTAAACACGACCTCAAAACGGTACACACTCGGGCGACTCAGGGGGCGTCACCCAACTTTGGATTTTTGAAGGGCCGATAAGTCCTTATGGCTATGGCACCTTCCAATCGGCACAGCCACCGAACAAGCGGCCTATACCGCAGAGCGCCTACTACGGTGACACCATGTCATCGCCCAGTCACACGTTGGTCATTCCAATGTTTAATGAGGCCGACCGGATTTCGGCCACGCTGCAGACAATCGCTGCTTCGAGGCAACTATGTGATGGGCTTGAGTTGCTGTTGGTGAACGACGGGAGCACCGATGCAACGGCGTCAGCTGCGAGGCAAGCCTTGGTCGACTTCGGGCTACCTGGACGACTCATCGACGGACCACATATGGGTAAAGGTGCCGCGGTAATGACCGGCCTGGCGGCGGGTACGGCGCCGGTGCGCGCCTTTGTTGATGCCGATCTGTCAACCGATCTGCCAAGTATCCAGCGAGTGCTTGCCGCGGTACAGCCGGGGCAAGTCGATGTAGCGATTGCTAGTCGTCGCCATCGAGAATCCGACATTCGCCGGCATCAGCCACCGCAACGCGAAATGGCCGGGCGGGCGTTCAACCTGATTTTGCGTGGCCTTGGGCTTACCAGGCACCGTGATACCCAATGTGGCCTTAAAGCCTTCACTGCTGATGCCATCGAAGTGTGCTCTCCGAAGATGACGTCATTCGGTTTTGCCTTTGATGTCGAATTACTTTTCATTGCCGAGCGGGAGGGCTTCGCGTCATTGGCGTTTCCGGTGACGTGGTCCGATGTCGAAGGGTCCTCAGTCAAAATGTGGACGGGAGCTCCAGCGATGTTGCGTGAACTTTTGCGTCTTCGCCGCTTGTATCGGTCAACTGCGCCGCCGCTGTCGAATGCACGATGACCCGGACCGACTACAGGGTAGACATTTTCAATGTCACGGCATGGGTTAAATGCCGAACCTCTGCGTGGCTCACTAGGAATTACGCTATTGTAATTTTGGTGTCCGATCCGCCGTCGGTTCCGTCACCTTCGCAACTCGTTGCTCAGCTGAAACTCGGCGCGGACGAAGCTCCTGAGGAGCCGGCTGCCGCTGATCGCCCGACTATCGCCGTCACCCCCAAAGCAGTGGTATCCAATGCGCCGTTCTGTATGACCTGCGGAGTGCGCATGAACCGATCCGGCTCCTGCTACGTCTGTGGCGATTGCGGCTCCACCAGCGGTTGCAGCTGAGTCAGCGTGCCTTTAGCCGGGCCCGCATCGCCTTGTAGCTTTCCGGTGTCCCGTCGTGATAGGTGCCAAACCACTTATCGAAGGGGAATGGGCCGTCGGCGTAGTTGCACTCAAAGTATTTGTGGTGGAGGTAGTGGTTGAAGCCGTAGGTGTTGATGGTGATTGGCTTGCCCCGATCGCTGATGACGACTTCAGAGAAGCCGGTGTGACCGGGGGCAGGCGATAGCCCAGCGTGCACTAGCTGGTAGATAATGTGGACCGGGTGGGCCGCGATGATGAAGTGGATAAGCACCCCAGTGAAGTACAAGAGGTGCTCGACTGGATGCATCGCCAGCCCTGACCACGGCCCCGGGTTGGTGTTGTTGTGATGCAGGCGGTGGAACGGCCCATACAGCACCGGAATGTGCAGGAGGCGGTGGACGGCGTAGAAGTGCAGATCGCGGAACGCCGGCACGGCCAGCAGTAAGAGAACGAAGAGCACCGGTCGCTCACCAAATGTGAGTGGCGTGACCATGCCGTTGGCGTGGGCCCACAGCATCAAGCACTCGAATGCTGTCCAGATGGGGACGCCACTGGCCAGGGTCCAGAACATGTTGTCGCGCGTTTGATTTCCGAACTTGAAGACCGAACTTTCCGTCTTGGGCCACCGGTTATTGAACTTGAAAGAGACACCCTGGGTTCTGCGGATAAAGAGCCGCAGGTGCCAGACGCCGTAGAAGAGAACGACGATTCCGATGTTGCGGATCAGTAGCCATGCGATCCACGTGACCCCAAAGGAGCTTGCCGTGTTCGCTGACGGTGACAGGTATCGCCAGAAAGCTATGGCAATCAACGCGTAAAAGAGATGCCACGACAGCACATAGCTCCGAACGAACCACCGACCCAATCTGATGGGCTGAGGCGGCCACACAAACACCGGCGGGTATTGGCGCAACGCAAAAGGTACCCATTGCCCATGATCGTCTCGGTGACCGAAATCACCGTCATCAACCGCCAAGCTGCGAGTTTGTTCTGACTCTTTCGTCATGCAGTCCCTCTCGATCCAATCGGTACACCGACTGTACGGGTGCCCGCTCGTCGAAACCATAGACGTTGCGCCGCGAAAGATGGGCACCAAAATCGCACAGCACCTTGAACGTCAAAGAACCCTGTCCTTTTCAGAACAGGGTTCTACTATCGACTACATGGTGGGCGTTGAGGGACTCGAACCCCCGACCCTCTCGGTGTAAACGAGATGCTCTAGCCAACTGAGCTAAACGCCCTTGCGGCTCTAGATGTTAGCGAGCAATTGGTCAAGAAGCTCCGGTGTCGCCGCAGCAATCACCCGGCGACGCGATTGGTGATCCAAAGTCACCATGTTTGCGCCATTTCCATCCACGACAATTGCTCCGGCTTCATGGCAAACGAGTAGCCCGCCCAGATAATCCCAGGGCGCTAACTCGCCTGGTGTGGCGTCGAATACGCCGTCAAGCGAGCCATCGGCAACGGCACAGAGGTCCAAAGCGGTGGCCCCCAGGCTGCGGTATTGGCGCCACCCGAAATGGTGACTGGGCCAGCCATTCATGGCCAGCAGAGCATCGCTCATGGACGAAACGCCTGAGGCTTGGATATCGCGGCCATTGCGTTGGGCACCCTCTCCTCTGACGGCAACAAAACGGTCACCGGCGGCAAGATTGGCCACGACGGCGACCCAAGGGCCGTCGTTGTCGACAGCGCAGAGACTGCAGGCGTACCACGGGATTTGGTGGGCGAAATTGGTTGAGCCATCCACTGGATCGAGGGCGACAACGATGTCGCGCTCGCCGTGATGTAAACCGGACTCCTCGGACAACACACCAAACCCGGCGTCTACGAGCAGCGGGATCGCCACCTCGTCGGCAATGAGGTCAAAGCTATACTGGCCATCACGTTGCCCGGACAGCGCGCGGTCATCAACCAAGGCCAAGCGGGTGGTCACGGCGTCAACGACCTGATGGAAAACGAGCAGTACTTCGTTTGCGTGCACGTGCGAACCGTAGCGCACCAAATTGTGGCTCCGATTGCCGCAATGTCACACGTGCGTGGCAGGCTATGAGTAATGGCCGTATTGGACCTCGCAACATTCATTGCTGATCTGAAGGATCATTCCGGCGATCACGGCTTTCATGTGCACGATGAGCGCCATTTTGTCGAGACCTACAGCATGCGCCAGGCATGGGAGATTGACCTTCACCCAGCGGACTCCTGCGGCGGTCCTCTGGACTTGCTGATTTCCCTTGAGGTGGACCCTCGCACCATGTTGGCGTTCGAAGACGCCGTCATGTTGCTCGACGAGGAACAAGAACCCAGCACCGAACTAACTTTGCCGTTGGTACTTACCTGGGCTTTGCCTCCTCTTCCGCAAAGCCCCGATCTATTGGTACTGGCTACCGAATTATCCGGCATTGGTGGAACTCAAGTGCCGCTACAGGTCACAGCGGCCGATGGTTTCCTAAACGTCACCGATGCGCCCCAGCGCAGTCTCACTATTTCGGCCCGCCTCGAAGTGAGCCTAGATCACATGATCATTGGCGAAGAACCTCTTTCCGACGTGCTGGCCATTGCCCACGAGGTAAGTCAGTTCCTGTTGCAAAGATCATCAGTTTGGCTCGCTGACTCCTAATCCTGTCGGAATATTGAGCTGACAGACCGGGTTGCCGGTGTTACAGTTTGGAGACAGTCTCGGATTTCGGAGGCGAGCTGGTGACAACCGACAACAAAGGGAAGGCCAAAATAGTGCGAAGCATACGTAACGCTCTCGCGCCCCACCCTTTCGTTGCTCGTGATCGCCCGTGGAGCGGGTTTGCCAGCCAGGCAATCGTCGTCGCACTAATGTCGCTGCTGTACTTCGGCGTGCGCATGGTCACCAAAGATTCCGAAATCGCCGCTTTCGCCAACGCTGCCAACCTTATTTCGTTTGAGCAAGGCCTTGGAATCGACGTCGAATCCTGGCTCCAGAACCTCATTCTCGACAAGCACAACATAGTCACCCTCTTCAATTGGATCTACATCTGGCTGCACTGGCCGGTGATCTTGTTTTCGATGTTCTATCTATTTCGCTACCGCCGCTCGCATTACATCTTGTTCCGCAACGCCATGATAATCTCCGGCGCAATCGGACTGATAATCTTCATGGCCTACCCCGTCGCTCCCCCACGTTTCATGGGCGGCTTCGAAGACACGGTCGGCAGCTTCTCAACGTCGTACAAGATCCTGCAGCCACCGTCAATCGTCAACAAATATGCGGCGCTGCCCAGCTTTCATGTGGGCTGGAACGTTATGGCTTGCACCGTGTTATTCAAGTCGACCAAATTTTTGCCAATGCGAATCTTCGCGGTTGTCTCGCCCCTACTCATGGCCTTCGCTGTCATCTTCACCGCCAACCACTGGGTTGTCGATGGGATCCTCGGCACGGCTATCGCCTTATTTGGTATCTATGGCGCCCAACGGTTCCATACCCGCACCCACGGCAATCTGGCCAGCTTCGAGATCGAACGCGAGGGTGCTGATTCGGCCGCCGTTTGGGAAGCACATACCGCCACGCTTACCGACGCGTAGATTCTCACCGTGCACGGGGCCCACCATGTGGTCTGTGTCGTGATCGAATCGCCCCTAACTACGCGGAGTACTCGATGACGCCCCTGTCCACCATTGAGGGCATCGGCCCGAAGTACAACATCAAGACCAGCTAGAAGTTGTTCAAATTACGCGTTCCGCAGTCGCCTTTTGGGGTGCCGCCGGACACGCAGTTTTGGCCCTAAAACCAGACAATCATTGGCCTTGAAAACAATTTGGCACTTCTTATGACAAAAAACTTATCTTTTGGCTAGGCAGATGCCAAAACATTCTCTACCGTGTCATGGATGAGCAGCGAGGAATACCCCCTAAGCGGATGTCTCGACGACACATCATGGGTCGCGCTCGCCGAATGTGGCGACAAAACCCACCTGTTTTTTGGCCCTCCCGGCGAACAGCCTTCCTCACGGCGGCGTCGTGAAACCGAGGCCATTAAGGTCTGCAGTGATTGCTCCGCCGTGGTTGCCTGCCGCGAGGCTGGGCGCCGTAACTATGAGCATGGCATTTGGGGCGGAGAAAATGACGAACAACGAGCCCTCGCCGGTTTCCCACCACGCCGTCTCGTGCGTCGCTCAGTAGCCGCTGCCCGCCGCCAGGCCGAAGCCGCTCAAGCTCAAGAACAAGCCCAAGCTAGCTAACTCAGGCGTAACGCTTCGATAACGGCAACAAGCTTCTTCACTGAAAGCATTCCGTGGTCAAAGAAGAACGACTCGCCTGTGGTCATTGAGACAACCGCCTGTTTCATGAGACCCTTTTTCGCACCCGAGCTAGTGCATCGCTTTCATCGCCAATATGTGCACCGCAGGTACCGACATGAGCGCTATCGTCTCATCGGGCCCGTAGCTCAGTTGGTTAGAGCACAGGACTCATAATCCTTCGGTCGTGGGTTCGAGCCCCACCGGGCCCACTACCAGGCGTTTTGTTACCAAGTCGACTCTGGCGTTTGTTTCGGTACACCACCCAGCACATACCAATGGGTTTAGGTGGTGCGGCAGTCGGGTCTGTCGATGACGTTGAGTAAGAC
>CAWKZT010000081.1:0-8011 GCA_963854565.1 Acidimicrobiia bacterium | reverse complement strand
TGCCATAAGGTGAGATCTTTTCTTGCCAACTGCTCGGCATATAGATTGTTATTCGCGTTGACGGTATCTACCTAACGCCGCACCATCCACCATTGTCCCGATGCTGCGTATGAAGATGGCGCCGATGTCTGGGATCCGTACCTCTATCTTGCCGCACCCGTCGCGCTCGTCCTTTACGAAGCAGCGCACCGCGGGGGCACCCCAAGTGATCCGCCGCTCAACACTTCATTGTGTGGCGTGCGACGTCACTTGGCGAGGGACTCCGGTTGACAACTGTTGGTTCTGCCACACCAAGAAGTCGGTAAATGACAAACCCCCAAAAGTCCGCCACTGACCAGTCGCAGTCGGCGGAAACCCCCCAGCATCCGACGACTACGACATGGCCCTAGGCCTACAACGAAATCCCCCCGGATTATCGTCGCTGGCTTGTGTCTTAGGTCACAGTAACCACGGTTCTGTGTCAGTAGCAACCTTGCAAATATGACGATCTGGCAACGCTGACTAGCAGCCCACTAAGCATGCACCCGGTGCTGCAATGCGGCGGGTTAGCCTTCTGTTGTCTCCATTGGAGACTTCGCATATGGAGGCAACCTTGTTCGACGAAGTATCAGACCTCAACTACGCCGTGCCTTTGGCCGTTGTGGCGGGGTGCTTGGTATTGATCTTGCTCAGTACCTGGCTTCGTCGTGACCGAACACCACGGTGGTCTATCGACGAAACCACTGATGCCCCTTCTGACGTATCACCCATCAACCGACAAGAGTTAGCAATCTGGCACCAGGATTTTGCCCCTGTGGTTGCTGAATGGCTGACAGCGCACGAATCCCTGCTAGCCGATCTTGGCGACTCTCACCTCGCGGTCGATCTCACCGATGGTTCGATCACTGCGGAGCACGACCGACTTCACCCCCAGTTGGTCGAGGCAACTAGTGCCCACCCGGCGCCGGTAATGCGGGCCGAACTCAGCGCCATGGCTGTTGCGGCTGACGCAACCATTCATGCTGTTCGCCGAAGCGACTACCAAACAGCCGAACGTCAACACGTAACGTACTGTCAGTATCGAGATCTTTGGGTTGACCGCTTACGTCAGTTTTCGCTCGATGATCCGAGTATGGCCGAGTTGCGCACCAACATTTCGGCCAGTGACGGACTAATGATTCCCACCGAAGAACCAGCCACAGGCTACCAATAACACGTCATTCCAAACTATTGGAATTCCCGGTCATTTCTGTCGGGGCTCGGGGCGTCGCGCTGTGGTCATAGTATTTTTTCCTTGGGCGAATAGAAACGCGGTCAACATCCCCACGGTCCTCATCACCGTAGTCAGTGCCAGCGCGATGCTGCCAACAGCAGCGACATGTCATCCCTTTGGAGGAGACACAAATAGATCCCGTAACCGGCGACGCCTTCTTCGCTTTGCGCACCTCGGCTGGGCCCACACACTCCTGTGCCATTCAAGACACAGCCCTTTTATCAGATTTGAAATGTCTAACCGTTACGAATCCAAGAACTAAATGTTACAAATTCAAGAACTATCGCAGCGTCGATGTAACACTCTGTGTTAAAACTAGTCAGAAACTTGAAACAAAATCGGACGAATGCCCGATTTGTAAATCGGGTCTACGGACCCAAAGGGGAAACAAACTATGTACACCGTTGCAGCTTTGCTAGCTATGGCGATTGCGCTTGGTGGCGTAATGGCCATTATTAACTCTGTCCTCGACCTCGCTGGGGCTTCCGACATAGTGCGGAAGCTGCCCTTGGTTGGAGGCCATCTTGAGGTGGCTGTTGCCATCGGTATGGTCTGGCTTCTCGACATTCATATTGTGAACGTCTTCACCGGCGCTATCCGCGAAGAATGGATGAGCTTCGTAATCAACGGCATCATCATCGTCGGCATGGTTCCGGTAAAGGACGCTGTCGTCGGAGCAATCGCAAAGGGCATGCGAGCCTAAGTCCGTATTTCTGATTTAGCAACGGCCCCTGGCTCTTCGAGCTGGGGGCCGTTGCGCGTCCGGGATGCCATATTGCAAGGCCTCATCGGTGGCCCCGGTCGCACTACGCAACCCCTGGCTAGTGACGCTGTGGATTTTCACGTTGCTGGATAGATTGGACGGATGACTGATGCTCCCCCCGCAACTGTTTCCTCGACCGTCGCGGCTCTCGCCCAAAAAGCACGGAAAGTCTACGGTGAAGGCGACAATCAAGTTGTTGCCCTCGACGATGTCGATGTGGCATTTCACACCGGCAAGTTCACCGCCATCATGGGTCCATCCGGGTCAGGAAAGTCCACCCTCATGCACTGCATGGCAGGGCTCGACGAACTAAGTGGTGGCAACGTCTTCATCGGCACCGACGACCTCACCGCCCTTTCGGACAAAGAACTCACATTGTTGCGCCGTGACCGTCTGGGGTTCATCTTCCAAGCCTTTAATCTGGTGCCCACCCTCAGCGCTATCGAGAACATCACCCTGCCGATGGACCTGGCCGGCATCACGCCAGATCCTGCTTGGCTCGATCAGGTGGTCACCGCTGTTGGTCTAGCAGATCGTCTTACCCATCGACCCAACGAACTTTCCGGTGGGCAGCAACAA
Source organism: Acidimicrobiia bacterium (assembly GCA_963854565.1). Classification (GTDB taxonomy): domain Bacteria; phylum Actinomycetota; class Acidimicrobiia; order Acidimicrobiales; family JAHEJN01; genus CAWKZT01. Next base: position 5,417 of record CAWKZT010000081.1, on the reverse strand, counting down.
CGTGTCGCCGTGGCACGAGCCATGGCTAGTCGGCCCGACATCATTTTTGCCGACGAACCAACGGGCAACCTCGATAGTCGCACCGGCTCAGAAATCCTCGAGTTCATGCGCCAAGCCGTCGACACGCTGGGACAAACCATCGTGATGGTCACCCACGATGCCAACGCCGCGGCATTCGCCGACCGAGTGGTCTTCTTGGCCGATGGTGCCGTAGTTAACCGGATGGATAACCCCACCGCCGACGACATCTTCGATTGCTTGCGCCACCTCGGCGACTGACATGACGCTCCTCAAGCTCACATTCAAGAACTTCCTCGCCAATAAGTGGCGGTTCTTGCTCACCCTCATCGCGGTGACGCTCGGCGTCACGTTCACGATCGCGGTATTCGTATTTACCGATTCGATGCGCGCCACCTTTGACGATCTTTCGGGCGATATCCAAAGCGGCTTCGACCTGGCCGTTCGCTCGGAAATCCAATTCGGCGACCGAATCGAATCTGCGCCGGTGCCAGTGGACGTCCAAGCACAGATAGCTGGTATCCCTGGCGTCGCCGCCGCCCAACCACGCATCTTCGAACTTAACGTCATCGCCATTCAGGCCAACGGCGAAGCCGCTACCACAAATGGCCCTCCCAACATCGGCCTCAATTGGGAGACCGAAACAGCCGACCGAGTGCTCTTTGTGGCCGAAGGTCGCCCGCCCGAGGCTCCTGGCGAAATATCAATGGACATCGCCGCGGCAGAAGAGGGCGACTTCATTGTTGGGGATAGTTACAACGTGCTTACCCCTCACGGCACCGCCGAATTCGAGTTGGTTGGCACGTTCAGCTTTGCTGACCCCGAAGAAACTGCTCTCGTTGGCGCCAAACTCATTGCCTTCGAGACACAGGATGCCGTCGCCTTGTTGAACAACGGTGAAGGCTACGACGACATCGTCGTCGAGTTAGCCGATGGCGCAGACCTGGATTTAGTTACCGAAAAAATCGCCCAAGCTTTGCCGGACGGGCTCGAAGTCGTTACTCAGGAGGTCATCGTCGACGAACAGACTGCGGAGTTTGATGAAGTCATCGCCATTTTCCAAACCGTCTTGCTCACCTTCGCATTCATCATCTTGATTGTTTCCGCTTTCATCATTTACAACACCTTCACCATTCTCATCGGCCAACGCATCCGCGAGTTCGGCCTACTGCGCGCGTTAGGCGCCAGCGGCGGCCAAATCACCCGTTCGGTCATTCTTGAAGCGTTCATTGTCGGCATCATTGCGACGGTGCTCGGCATCATTTTTGGTTACGCGTTGGCCATCTTTCTACGTTGGTTGCTCGCCGCTCTCGAATTCGGACCAGAAGGATTCGGACTACCCCTCAACCCGGCCACCTTCCTTTATGGCATTTTCGTTGGCATCGGCATAACGGTGGTGTCGGCGGTTTCACCGGCCATCAAGGCCCGCAAGGTGTCCCCCATGGCCGCTCTGCGTGATGACGTTCGCCTACAAACTGACAACACAAAGCATCGACCCAAGTTGGGTGCTGGTCTGGTCGTTCTCGGACTACTGGTTGCCGCTGTGGGCATCGCTGGCGAATGGCAAGGGCTACTAGTTCTCGCTCCCGTTGGGGCTGGTCTGATCAGCGCTGGTGCCAAACGCATCGACCGCAACCTCAGCCGATTCGTGCTGCTCGCGGTCGGCATCATTTATCTCCTGCTATCAGCCACCGTTGACTTTGGCACCGGACGAACGCTTGTCCTCCTCGGCGCCGGTGCGGTAGTCACTTTTCTCGGTGTCAACAAAGTCAGTCCCATGTTGGCCCGTCCAGTAGCTTCGCTCGTTGGTCGTGTGCCGACCTCACTAGTTGTTGGCATTTTGGGTATCGGCGCCGGTCTGCTCACGGTGATCTCCATCAAAGGGGCTCTTACCTCGTTGCCGGGGAGTTTGCCGTTGCTCATTCCTGCGGCATTTTGTGCGATGGCTGCGTGGCTCGCTCTCGACACCGTGCCCGCCGGGTTTCGCGTCACCGGTCGTCTAGCTCGCGAGAACGCCAGCCGGAACCCCTACCGCACTGCGTCCACCGCTGCGGCACTCATGATTGGCCTGGCTCTCGTAACCAGTGCCTCAATTGTTGGATCGTCATTAAAGGCATCGTTCTCTGATGTTCTTCAAGACGCCGTAGTTGCTGATTGGTTCATCACTCCCCCTGGCAATGGGGACCCCTCCCAGTCCTTCAGCAGTGAAGTCGCTATCACCATGGGCACACTGCCGGAAATCGAAGAGGTGGCTGCCTTTCGCTATAGCACGGAAGCATTCAGCATCACCAAGACAGTCGACGGCGAAACAAGCGAAGACACCTTCGATGGTCGCGCCACCGACCTCACCGCTACCGACCGTCACATGTTTTTGGGCTACCTAGACCGCGACGACTCGCTCATAGGCCCCAATGCCATACTCCTGCACGAAGACTTCGCCGAGGACCGCCACCTTGAGGTCGGCTCCACCTTTCCTGTTGGATTCAACGATGGTTCGGTTGAACAGCTAACCGTTGCCGGCGTCTACAGCGATAACGCACTGTTGGGCGACCGGGTGGTCGACCTCGACTTATGGAACCGCAAGTTCACAAGCACAACCGATCAGTTCGTTTCGGCCATCGCCGCCGATGGCTTCTCTGAAGAAGAAGTTCGCGCCGCACTCCAATCCGCTATCGGCTTGAGCTACCCACAACTCAACATCGAAACAGTGGACGAGTACCGCGACTCAATCGCATCCACCATTGACGATCTCCTGCTCATAATCAACGTACTTCTTGGGTTGGCCGTGGTCATTGCCCTAGTAGGCGTGACCAACACGTTGGCCCTTTCCGTCTTCGAACGCACCCGCGAACTCGGTCTCGTTCGAGCAGTAGGTATGACCGCACAACAGGTTCGCCGGATGGTCCGGTTCGAAGGTGTCATCGTGTCGATCTTCGGAGGCCTTCTCGGCGTTGGTCTGGGCCTAGTCCTCGGAGTGATCGCCGTTCAGGTCATTCCTGACAGCTTCGTTAGCCAACTAGATATCCCGTACGGACAACTCCTGATCTATATCTTCCTCGCGGCCATGGCCGGTCTGTTTGCGGCCGCCTTGCCCGCTCGCCGAGCCTCAAAACTCAACGTACTGGATGCAATTTCCCACCAGTAGGTGTTCAATTTCTCGAGCCACCAAAACCGGCGCCAACCCGCCTCTTCGGTAGATTGAGTCGATGACCGACATAGAGTTCCGCGCCGTTGAGCCCGATCAGGTTGATGCTGTCTGGTGTATGCAACAGTATTTTACCGAACTAGAATCTCGCTTCGCCCGCGGGTTCGACATGGCAGGCGCCCATGCCCTAGATATCGACGCTATGCGTTCACCCGATGGTCAATTTCTCGTCGCGTATTTCCAAAACAAGCCGGTTGCGTGCGGAGGGATCCGCCCACTAGGAGCCCACACGGGCGAGATTAAACGGATGTGGCTCGACACTTCTGTGCGGGGCCGCGGCCTGGGCCGTCAATTGCTTCAAGCACTCGAAAGCTCAGCCGTTGCTTACGGGCACCGCGTTCTCCGTCTCGACACCAACGAAACCCTTGTTGAGGCCATCGCCCTCTACAAATCGTCGGGTTATGTGGCCATCGACCGCTACAACGATGACCCTAACCCAACCCACTTCTTCGAGAAACTGCTGACCTAGGCATCCATAGGTCGCCTCGGTCGCTATTTTGGGGCACAATGGGCGTTCGTACACCGCCACTCTTAGGGACAACCATGATTTACGCGAGCAACTTTCCCGACGTCGAGATTCCCGATATCGCCCTCACTCCGTACATTCTCGGACGGTTCGCCGAATTCGGTAATCGTCCTGCACTCATCGATGGTCCAAGCGGCCGCACCATTACCTACGCCGAGTTGGGCGAAGCTATCCATCTGGTTGCGGGAGCGCTCCAAGCCCGTGGCTTCAACAAGGGTGACGTGTTGGGAATCTTGGCGCCCAACATCCCTGAATATGCCGTAATGTTCCACGCCGCAGCCTTTTGCGGTGGCGCGGCCACGACCATCAATCCCACCTACACCGCTACCGAAGTGCATCACCAACTCACCGACTCCAAGGCCAAATTCCTGGTCACCATCGAGATGTTCCTCGATGTCGCCCGCGAAGCCGCCGAAGGTACCGACGTCGAGGAGTTCTTCACCTTCGATGGGGTTGAAGGCACCACCGCGGTGGGCGATCTCCTCGCCGGGCCTCGTCTCGAGGAACAGGTCCCTGTTGACCCTGCGACTGACATCGTCGTGTTGCCCTACTCGTCAGGTACTACCGGACCGAGCAAGGGGGTCATGCTCACCCACCGCAACCTCGTCGCCAATCTCGAGCAAACATTAGGAGGCGGCATAACCCTGGGTGATAACGACGCATTCATCGCGGTGCTCCCTTTCTTCCATATCTACGGCATGCAAGTTTTGATGAACATGGGCCTGCGCAATGGGGCCAAAATTGTCACCATGCCGCGATTTGATCTTGTCCAGTTTCTCGAGATCAACCAGAACGAAAACTGCACGTGGGCTTTTGTCGCTCCGCCCATAGTCCTGGCTCTGGCCCAGCATCCCATTGTCGACAATTACGACCTCACCAAACTCGAACGCATCTTCTCTGGTGCCGCCCCACTCGGTGGCGAGATTGCCGATATGGCAACCGAACGCATCGGCGCCACGGTAGTCCAGGGCTACGGCATGACCGAACTCTCTCCGGTGTCCCATGCCTACCCGTTGCACTTTCTCGACAAGCCAGGTTCGGTGGGGGTCACTGTTCCCAATACCGAATGCCGTTTGGTCGACGACACTACGGGTGAAGATGTCGCCTTGGGTCAACCCGGTGAGCTATGGATTCGGGGCCCGCAGGTCATGTTGGGCTATCTCCGCAACGAAGAAGCAACCGCGGCAACTATCGACCCTGATGGCTGGCTTCATACCGGTGACATAGCCGTCACCGACGAAGACGGCTACTTCTGGATTGTCGATCGCCTCAAGGAGCTCATCAAGTTCAAGGGCTTCCAGGTTCCGCCGGCCGAGCTTGAGGCGCTGCTTATTGTGGCTGATGAGGTGGCCGATGTTGCGGTGATTGGTATTCCTGATGACGAAGCCGGCGAACTGCCGAAGGCCTACATTGTCAAGTCACCAGGGGCCGATATCGACGAGCAGTGGGTTAAGGACTACGTGTCGGAGAAGGTCGCCACCTACAAGCAGATCCGTCTGGTCGAGTTCATCGACGAGATCCCCAAGTCTGCTTCCGGCAAGATCCTGCGCCGCTTCCTCCGCGACCGCTAACCCCACTTCATCCATTTCATCATCCACTTCATCGTTCTCGGCGTGGGGGGGGGGGGGGGGGCCCCCCCCCCCCCCCCCCCCCCGGCGGGTTTTAGTT
>CAWKZT010000080.1:0-8021 GCA_963854565.1 Acidimicrobiia bacterium | reverse complement strand
CCTGGGCCACGGCGAATGGACGCTCGAGTGGTGGATTCGGTCTGAGGATCGTTGGCACGTTCCGTCCAATGAAGCATCCACCCGGCAAGAATTTTCCGAAGGTGGTTCGGCGGTAGCTACTCGACTACGAGTTCCCTCCGGCACGGTGACCGCAACGACATGGATGGGCGTCGCCGCTCCTGGCCCCATGGCAGTCACCGATATCCACAATGACTCAGCGGTTCCGGTGGCGGTCGCATTGGTTCTGCGGCAGTCGGGAAAACAACCCATTACCGTTCGAACAAACACCATCACGGTCGGTGGCTGTGATGTGGTGCATTTCGATCGCGATGTCGCCCAAATTATTGGGCCATCCAACTACGAAACAGTGGCAGAGGCGGTTGTTAAAGAGGCGGCGGTAACGGCTCAAGTCGACGCAACATCGGTCGCAGTTGTCTTTCCCATTGCTCACCGCACCACGTTTTCTTTCGTGATCGGCGCATCCGATCAGCCAGTTCAGGCCGAGAGCGTCACTGATCTGGCGGCAATCGAACGTGGCTGGGCCACGCATCTTGAACGTACGACATTGTTTTCTACCGGCGATCCCGAGACCGACTCGAGGCTCATGCGGGCCCGTCGTCGGCTTATGTTTGCCACTGCTCAGACACCCGGTGAAGCCCCACTATCGACGGATTTAGCGTTAATTGTCCGGGCTCTGCTTGAGAGTGGTTTGACTGCCGAAGGCGAAGAGCTGACCGCAAAACTCCACCGCGAACCGGTGTTGTCTTCGCCCCTTGATGCGGGAGCCTTTTTGGTGGCTGCTGCTGGGTGTGTTCGAATGGGACAAGTCCCGCCGCCGGACGAGACCATCATCGCAAATTCCGTCGCGGTAATTGATCGGGCTACCCGGCGGCCTCGTCGTCGTGGAGCGGACGAACAAGGTCTTGTCTTGTCGCTCACCGGGGACGATGCTGCCCTTAGCTCGTTGTGGGCCATCGCTGGTCTGCGTAGTGCGGCGGTATTGCTGGTTGCCCACGAGCAATCCGATGCCGCTGACCATGTGAGTCAACTCGCTAGTCGGTTACATGAACTCCTCGAACAATACGATCCTGAAGTGCTGGTCGGTGCGACAGCGGCCATGCTCGACTTGGCCGACTACGCAACGATCGTCGATGTTCCCACCTCTTGTGTGACCGCGCTCGATGCGGCCGCGACTGTGTTGTTGACGCATCGACGATTTGTTCGAACAGGTACGTGGGGGACTGTCATAGCGCAGGCTGCTGAGGCCCAGATCCCCGGAAAGAATTGGGAGATCTACGAGCTTCCCACTATGGCTGGATCGGCCTCGGTTGCGGTGCGGTGGCACGGCGAAAATCCTGCACTGCTCTGGGAAGTCAATGGCATAGACCCCACCCTCATCTGTGAGGGGTTCGGCGACAAATGGGCGAGCTCGGAACCCTCGGGTGAGACTCTCCTTGGCCCAGCCCGTTTGTTTAACTGACCTGAGCTAGGCAATAGGGGTTGTCTCTATTGCAGTGGCCGTCAACCGCGATCCTGTCGGACTGATGGGATAGCCACCTCGTCGTGGGGCGCTATGGTCGCTGCAGTGCCAGCTGTACCTCAACTCCGTAAGACGCTGAAGAACAAAGCTCCTTCGTTGGCCTTTGAGCGGGCCCTTTGGGACGCTGGGGCCGACGTGGTTGTGGGCATCGACGAGGTTGGCCGGGGGGCATGGGCTGGCCCATTGACATTGGTAGCTGCGGTAGTGCCGCGCGACAAACGGGTAAACAAAATCCGTGATTCCAAGATGCTTAACGAACGCGAACGTGAGGCGCTTTTTGATCGAGTGGCATTGTGGTGTCGGGCCTGGTCCGTAGGTGAGGCATCTGCGGCTGAGTGCGATCAGTTGGGCATGTCTGGCGCGCAAAAATTGGCAGCACAGCGAGCCCTTGATGGTTTGGGTTTGCCGATTGACGAGGTTCTGGTTGATGGCAACTGGGATTTTGTTGAGCGAGGTAATACGCACACAATCGTCAAAGGTGACGCTAAATGTCTGTCTATTGCCGCGGCATCGATTTTGGCGAAGGTGACCCGGGATCGACAGATGCGTCTAGCGGGCGAGTCGATGCCGGGGTACGACTTCGAATTCAACAAGGGCTATCCGTGCCCGCGTCATCAAGCGGCATTGCGGCTCATTGGGCCGTCGACGATTCATCGGCGGAGTTGGTCATATATGGACAACCTGGCATGGACTGGGGTACCTCGCGTGCGGCCGGCGACTGCCCAGGGATCATTGTTCTAGAACGAGCTATGGCGGCATAGCGTGAAGGAATGACACATCGGTCGTTGGTCGGAAAATATGTGGGCCCACTTGTGGGTTGGACGTTGTTTGTTTGGGTTACTCGGATCCGAAACATCTGGACCGATGCGGACCTTTCTTCGGCGGCGCAGGTTGGGCGTACGTTATTGACCGGGACGTTTTTGGTGTTTGCGTTCGCTACGGCCGCAAGGATGTGGGGCGAACGTGACGGCGAAACCCGAACGGCAACAGTGTGGTTGGTGGTCGCGTTCGCGGGCTGGTCGATCTCTTTTTGGATTGTTCGTGCTGTCCAGATTGGGTTTGCCGATCATGATGTGAGCTTCAAGGTTGTGCACGCGGTGTTGGGGGTAGTTTCGATTGCTCTCAGCGTGCTTGCTGTTCGTCGACGCGGGTAAGCTCACTGTTGCTATGGGACAGCCAATTACCGTCGTACAAAAACCAAGTGCCGATCCAGGTCGCGTGCGCTTCGAGATCAATCGCAGCATCACCGGAATGGGGCACGAGCGTTACCTTCCCGATACCGAAATTCTTGGCAACCGTCCACCCGATGAACTTGCCCGTCGCCTGTTTGAGCGCGGTGGAATTGATGGGATTCACATCAACTCCAATGTGATTACGCTGGATTTGGCCAGAGGGTTTAACGCCGATGGTCTCCAAGAACTGATTGGCGATTTGTTCTTGTATTACGTGCCGGGTGTTGATCCGTCGATCATTCATGGCTAGCTAGTTGCTTTTATCGAACATATGTTCGATACTTGCAACCCCATGAAACACCCGTTGTCCCTAGACGAGCGTCGTGAACGACTCGCTGGCCTCACCGAACAGGTCGCGCCCGTCACTATCGCCGCCGAGCAGACGCTCTCATTGGCCCCTGCGCTTGACCCGCTGTTTCCGCAGGGGAAGTTGCGGCGCGGCACCATAATTTCTGCCGCAGGATCAGGTGGAGCACTTTCGTTGGCCTTGACTGTTTGTGCCCAAGCTTCGCGTGATGGAAGTTGGTTAGCAGTACTGGGTGCTGAACGTATTGGCCTTGCTGCGGTCGAAGAAATAGGCATAGCTCTCGACCGGTTTGTAGTAGTTGAGGCACCACCGCCGGACCAGTGGGGCAGTGTGGCTGGGGCTTTGGTGGATGCGTTTGATTTGGTATTGGTGGCGACTAACCATCAGATCAAACATCACGACGCCCGGCGGTTGCAAGCTCGAGCGCGTGAACGCGGCAGCGTGATAGTGCATATTGGTCGTTGGGGCTGGCCCGAGGCTCCCGATGTGCGTCTTGATGTCATCGAATGCCAATGGAGCGGGTTGGGTGAAGGGCATGGGATCTTGCAGGCTCGTCAACTAACGGTTACCGCCGTGGCGCGGCGCGACACTGTGCCCCGGCGAAAGTCGTCTATGTGGTTGCCCGATAAGCAAGGCGGCGTAAGCCTGTCCAACGAGCAAGGCGGCGTAAGCCTGTCCAACGACTTAGCTGATGAACAGGTCAGTGACTTAGCTGAAGTGAGTTAGACCGGTGGACGTAGTGGCGACGCGCACTTTAGTGATTTGGTGTCCGGCGTGGAACGGCAATGTTCGGGATTTCGAAGTAGTGGTAACGGCATTGGAGGCGTTTACGCCTTTGATCGAACTGACCGATCCGGGTACGTGTGCTTTTGCCACTCGAGGCCCATCGCGTTACTTCGGTGGAGACAAGGCCCTTGTCCATGAAGTGGTGCGACGAACCCAACGGGCGCTCCAGACGCTAGGTAATCCCGGCCCAGTTCGCGTGGGGCTAGCCGACGGCCCCTTCGCTGCTCGGGTGGCTGCCTTCCGCGAAGAAGCTCTGGTAACGGTGGTCGCTCCTGGTAGTTCGGCGACATTTCTGCGGGGGTTTTCGGTTCATGTTCTTGACAACCACGAACTCACCGAAGTCCTTGTTCGGTTAGGAATTACGACGTTGGGGGCCTTTGTTGATCTCGATCGCAGTGATGTGTTGGGGCGTTTTGGTCGAGAAGGCGAAGGGGCTCATCGGTTGGCTTCGGGTCTGGATAACTCACAACCGTTGGCCCGACGGATCCCACCTGATCTTGAAGTTGTCGTCGAGCTAGATCCGCCGGTCGACCGTATCGATCAAGCAGCTTTCGTAGCGAAGGGCGCAGCCGACGAACTCCACGAACGACTATCGCGTCTGGGGGCGGTGTGTACCCGGGTCCTGGTGGGGTTCGAATCCGAACATGGCGAAGTTCGTGAGCGTTTGTGGCGCCACGAAGGCGCCCTCAGCCCGACAGCTATTTCTGAACGAGTGCGTTGGCAACTCGATGGCTGGCTCAATGGGTCGCCGGATACTCGTCCCACGGGTGGGCTAGAGCGTCTGCTTTTGCGTCCGGACGAGGTCGGTCCGGCCCAAGGCCGAGAAGTTGGGTTCTGGGGTCAACAATCGTTGGCGGCCGAGCGAGCAGCAAGGGGAGTGGCACGAGTCCAGGGGTTGTTGGGACCCGACGCGGTTTTGGCCCCCGTGCGGCGTGGTGGTCGTCAACCCCATGACCAATTGGTGTTGGCCCCCGTGGCGGGATTTGCGTTGGCCGAGGGGCGTACCGTGGCCGCAGTGGCGACCGATAAGCCGTGGCCCGGTCAGTTGCCGGCCCCCTCGCCGACGGTTGTGTACCGCCGGTCGCTTGAGGCTCATGTGCTTGATTCGCACCGGCATTCGGTGGGGGTGAATGCTCGTGGTGTTATGTCGGCGGTTCCTAAATGGCTAGGAGTTGGAACCGACCCAAAGATCTGGTTTGACGTAGCCGCATGGGCAGGGCCTTGGCCATTGGATGAACGGTGGTGGGATGCGGAGAGCGCTCGTCGACGGGCCCGCTTCCAGATCGTGACCAACGATGGTAAGGCCCGCCTTATGGCATTGGCCCAACAACGGTGGTGGGTCGATGGCACCTACGAATAGCCATCCGCTACTACCGCGAAATTGTCAGGTCGACGCAGCGCCGGTCGACTTGTAGCAAACTGGCATCCGTATGAAAGTTGTGAATACCCCCGCTCGTATCGCCACCACCGAACGGTGGTTTATTTATCGCGGTCTGCCTCATGCCATTTCGGGCTACTCGGCTACCGACGATGTGCTTACCCGTATGGCGCCGTTCTTGGGTCTGGTGTTCCTTCTTGAACTCTTCACCACCTTTGGTGACCGTTTTTCGGGGTGGGCCCAAGCAGGGGTCTTCTTTGCGGGTGTTGCCATTGTGGTCGGGGCGGTCGGGTTTGCCAATCGTGTCCGTAGGCGCCCTTTTTTCGCCTTGCCCGAAGATGTTGAGACCATGGAAATCCTTATCTTCTTGGTTGTTCCTGCCGGGCTTCTGCGACTGTTTGGCGACGGCGGTTGGTGGGCGGTCCTGGTATTGGTTGTCACTAATCTCGTGATTTTGGCCTTAGGGTTTTTCGTCACGAGTTTCGGTTTGGTACCGATGTTTCGGTGGGGTCTGGGCCATGTTCGAAATCAGTTGCGTCAACTGGCTCAACTGCTAGCTCGAGGCTTGCCGTTGTTGCTGCTTTTCTCAACTTTTCTGTTCTTGAACGCCGAGATGTGGCAAGTGGCGCACGACTTTACACCGATCTATTACTGCATCGTTATTGGGTTGATGCTCTTTGCCGCGATTGGGTTCTTAGCTTTGCGGATGCCACGTGAGCGTGATGCGCTAACCCAGTTTGGGACCTGGCGAGAGATTTGTCATCTCGCTGAATTTTCTGATGCGCCTTACGGGGCTGACCAGGATCCGGGGTTGCCGGACCCACCCAAAATCGAGCCCCTTGAACGCCCGGATCGCCTCAATGTGGTTTTGATGCTGATGGCCAGTCAACTCGTGCAAATGGTCTTGGTGGCACTGGCTATGGGCTTGTTCTACATCGTGTTTGGGTTGTTCGCGGTTCGTGGTGACACCTTGTTGCAGTGGACCACCATTACGGCCGAGAGCTTTGATCCGATATTTACGCTGGACATTTTTGGTTCGCAGGTTGTGATGACGTGGGAGCTTTTGGCTGTGGCTGGATTTGTGGCGGCGTTCTCGGCGTTGCAGTTTGCGGTGTCGGCCTTGACCGATCAGACCTATCGCGAAGAGTTCTTCACCGGGGTCGAAGGTGAGATTCGTGAGGTGCTTGCGGTGCGAGCGTTGTATCTCGAAGAAATCGCCAACTTGAACTAGCTTTTCTGGACTTTTATAGGCTTAGGTTTCGCTTGATTCAGGGATGGGATTGTCCCGAAGGGATAAGAATGCGGCGGCGCTGGCAATAGTTGCTGTAGCCGCGGCTAGGGCGAAGACGAACACGAAACGGTCAACGCTGGTGCTGTCTCCGATGATGGTGGTGAGCGTCGAGATGCCGATGGCCGCGCCCAACATGACTACCATCTGGAACGAACCCGAGGCGACCCCCAGATCCTCATCAGACACAGTGTCAGCGATCGAGGTGATGATGACGGGGCGCCCAAACCCCATGCCAAAGCCCGTGGCGGACATGGCAACGGCAACGAGAACAATCATGTCGACCTTGCCACCCAAACCGGTGACAAAGAGCGAGGCCGCCACGATCATCATGCTGCCTCCGACGACAACTGCCGGGCGGTAGCGAGTGGAGATACGTCCGGAGATGGCCGATCCCGTGGCAAAGGCAATGGGTCGCCCAATCATTAATAAGGCAATTTTGGCGGTGCTGTAGCCGAAAATCCGTTCGAGGAGAAAGGGCGCGACAATGAAGCCGCCCATGTAGGCCGCTTGGTGCAGTGTTTGGGATGCGAAGAGCATTAGCACTCGAGGTTGTCGCACGATTTCGAGGGGGATGAGCGGCGATTTGACTCGGTTCTCGATTTGACTGAAGAGGTAGAGGAAGATTGGGCCCAGGACGAGACCACCAATAATGGTGGGTGAGGTCCAACCCCAGTGGGGTCCTCGGTTGGTGGCAACCAGTAGGGCCGCGACACCAAGGCCTAATGTGACCGCGCCCAGCACGTCGAAATGGCGTTGGTGATGTCCGGGCGTCACCGGTAGAACTCGGCTAGCGGCTGCAGCTGCAGCAAGGGTGATGACGCCTTGGATCACAAAGATCCATTGCCAACCAACGGCGTCGACGAGCGCTCCGCCTACTACTACTCCCAAAGCGGGGGAAGCCGCGACAACGGTTCCCCACCAGCCCATAGCGCGGTTGCGTTGGGGGCCGGGAAATACCTTCATCAAGATGGCGAGCGCGGCGGGCCCGGTTGGTGCTGCCATGACTTGGGACAGGGTGCGCAAGACAATGAGCCAGCCGACGTTGGGTGCTAATGCGGTCGCGAAATGCAAGAGGCCCGCTCCGGCGAAGCCGATGAGATACAGGCGTCGGTGCCCGTAAATGTCGCCGAGTTTGCCTGCCATGGGTGTGAGGACGGCTACAACTAGGAGCGGGGCAATTATTACCCAAGCAGTTGTAGTGTCCGAAGTGTTGAGGTCCTCGGCGACAACAGGGAGCGAAGCGCTCAGCACGGTTACCGGGAAGCTTGTAGCGGCTACCCCCATTAACGTCACGATAAGGATCGTGTTTCGCGACGGCGAATACGTTTTTTGGGAGTTCATGTACCTCTGACCTTACTGAACTTTTGGGCATGACTACTGCCAGTTATTTTACCCAACCAAAGATCTCAGATGCCGCCGGTAGATCTTAGATTCCCCCCACTTTCCCCCAACTTCCCCCCCGCTTTTTTATCGTTCTCGGAGTGTGT
>CAWKZT010000079.1:0-8078 GCA_963854565.1 Acidimicrobiia bacterium | reverse complement strand
ACCGCAATAAGGTCGGCCATCGTTGCGGGACCATTGGACACGAGGTAGCGCTTGGCTGCATCGTTGAGCTCGTAGGTGCCGGTGAACTGGTCGAGCAGTTGCAACGCGACAACGCTGTCGAGCAATGAGCGAGTGTGATCGACGGGTGCGCCGATCGCTTCAGCAATTACTTCGATACGCGAAGGCCCGAGTCGTTGCATTATGTCGAACACATCGAGTTCGAGCGCGGCGAGCAATATGTAGTAGCGAGCAAGCCCCTCGATAGCGCCCCACACCGGAGCCGATGTCGGTGGCTTGTAATCGGTCCACGGACGACCCTTGTGGGCCATCGTATGGGTCTTCTTGAGTTCGGGGTATGGAGCGTCGCGTGGCTCGGACATAGCGTTATGGCTTCAGGACGATTTTGCCAAAGAAGTCGCTCGCCAACATCTTGTTCTGTGCCTCGCCCGCATCTTCGAGCGCGAACACGGAGTCGATGACAACTTCGAAGTCGCCCGAACAGAAGGTGTCCCACACCGGGCCGAACTCCTCGGGGCGATAGGGGTCTGACCCCATAATCTTGATGCCGGAGTGGAACAGGTAACCAAGCGAAGGAATCGTTGCTTCATCGCCCGATGAGTTGCCGCAGTTGACCAGCCGACCGTGCACACCAAGGCCAAACAGCGATGCCCCGAACAATGCCGTACCAACATGGTCAAACACCATGTTCACGCCGGCACCTTCGGTGTGCTCCCGTGCAAATCCAGCAACATCGCCGGTGCGGTTGTTAAGGACATGGTCGGCACCAAGCGCGAGTGCTCGCTCGCACTTCTCGTCGGTGCCAGCAGTGGCGAGGACCGTGGCACCCGCGTGCTTCGCCATCTGAATTCCGGCGGTCGATAGCCCAGAACCAGCTGCGTGGATCATCACGGTCTCGCCCGCGGCCAGCTCACCAACATCAAAAAGCGCGTGGGCAGCGGTGAGATAGCAGGTAGGAAACGTTGCAGCCGTCGTCAACGACATATCGTCGGGCACCGCATAAACGTGTGATGCTGGCACGAGACATTTCTCGGCGTACCCGCCGTCGACGGTTCCCCCGATGACTCCGAGGTCGCCGTAGAGGTCGCCACGGCCGGCAAGTTTGGAATCGTCGGCAACGCCGGCGAGCGACGGGTCGACCACAACTCGATCGCCAACCGAGACGCCGGTGACGTTGTCGCCAACGGCGGAGACCGTTCCAGCAACATCCATCCCCGCAACATGGGGGTACACGAAACCAGGCATCTGGAACCACCCGTTTCGCTGCACGACATCGAGTCGGTTCAGCGACGTGGCGGCAACATCAACGATGACATCGCCAGCCCCTGGCTCAGGATCGGCCACATCTGCGTACTGGAGAACCTCGGGTCCACCGGCCTCGGTATAAAACATTGCCTTCATGGGTTACCCCCGTCGTCGGGCTTCCACCGAGAGTCCTGGAGAGACCCAACCGGTGTCAGCGGGATTGATTGTGTGGCCCGCAGGAACCACCTGATCGATTGCGTCGAGCGCCGAGTTGATGATGCGCTCACATTCGGGCCGGTCGGTGTTTCCCCACGCACCCAACACCATGGCGCCTAGGCCAAAACGGCTGACCTGCATTCCGGTGCGACCTAGCGGGCGATTTTCCATAGGTTATTTCAGCCCTCTGACGAACGGTTGAGCGAGAGCAGCCGGCGGCCTTACTCGATGAGCGAAGATCGCCATCCCGAGCAAGGTGACGATGAACGGCAAAGACTGCAGCAGTTCAGTATTTACCTCGTAGCCCACACCCTGCACCGAGAGCCTGAACGAGAGTGCTCCTGCGAACACGATGCAGCCGGCAATCGTGCCTCGAAGCGTCCAACCGCCGAAGATAACTGCGGCGATTGCAATGAACCCTCGGCCACCGACAACGGAATCTTCGAAAACCCCGATCTGCCCAAAGATTAGGAACCATCCACCGAGTCCGGAGGTAAAACCGGCGTAGTAGATACTTTGGCGTCGCCGCTTGTTGACATCGATTCCAGAGACGTCGGCCGACTGCGGATTCTCGCCGACCGATCGAACCTCTAGACCCCAGCGGGTGCGAAAGACAATCCACCAGGTGACCGGTAGAAGGATGTACAAGACATAGAACGGCCACCGTTGCCCAAAGAGTGCTTCGCCAATCAACGGGATGTCTTTCAGCAGCGGAATGCTCCACTTCGCGGCATGTTTCGTCACCGGTTCAAGTTCGTTGTCCAGAAAGGCCGCCAACCCAAGGACCAAAATGTTTAGGGTCAGACCAACGACGAACTGGTCAGCAGTCAATCGATGGCTCATCTCGGCCTGAACCGAGGCCACGATTAGGCCACCAGCGATTCCTGCGAACATCGCAACGATCGTGGAGCCAGTGACGTGATAGCCCATCGCGCTGGTAAACGCACCACTCAGCAGCATGCCTTCAACCGAGATATTCAGGGTCCCGGCCCGTTCGGCTACCCACTCACCTGACGCTGCGAAAGCAAGAAACCCCGCGAATAGCGCGCCAATTGTATAGGTGGATTCGCTGGTAAAAATCTGGCCCATCGCATCAAAGAACTCAGTCATTGACTACACCGTCCCTGTCGCTACCGCGCGGGCACGGCGACGATCGCGGAGAAACATGACCGCCGGCGGGATAAGAAGCGCTAGCACCAAGAAACCCTGAATCACTTCGGTGATCTTGCTCTCGACTCCGGTCGCACCAACGAAACTCGATCCGGTGCGGAGGCCAGCGAAAATGAAGGCCACCGGTATTGCAACGAGCGCCTTCTCTCGTGCGACCAGTGCCACAAGGAGACCGGCCCAACCAATGTTGGCCGAGAAGCCAGGAACCAATTGATAGTTGCCGAACGCAAAGCCGCCGCCAGCGAGCATTGCTGCCCCGGCCAGGCCAGCAAACGCTCCACTGATCATCAGAGCACTTGCTCCATAGGTAGTTTGAGCCACGCCGGACCGTTGCGCCGCACGCGGGTTGCGGCCAAGCATGCGCAGTCTGAAGCCCCAAACCGTGCGAGAGAGAACCAAGCCAACAATCACGGCGAGTACTATTGAAATCACGACCGCTAGCGGTATTTGATTTCCAAAGATCTCTAGATGAGGGAGTCGGTTGTTATCTGCCAGTTGTTCGCTTACCTGGTTGCGATTTCCACGGTCCGCAAGTGGAGCCAGAAGGATCCACGACTGGCTCAACCCGTAGGCCACTAGTTGGCCGCCGACGGTCACCAGTAAGAGGGTCGATAAGACCTCCGGCACATTTCGCCAAAACTTGAGGAGCGCCGCAACACCGGCCCACAAGGCTCCGCCGATGGCACCAAAAATGAGCAGCAGAACGACATTTAGCGGGCCGGGGCCGCCGATGAGGAAGCTGAAATATGTTGCAAACGCAGCCCCGACGAGCAACTGACCTTCTTGACCTATGTTGATGAGACCGGCCTTGCCCGACACGATCGTGCCGAGGGCAACCAGGAGCATCGGCGCAGCAGTGCCGAGTGTCTCACCCCATCGTCCGGGCTTACGAAGACTCCCGTCGAGTAAAGCGTTCATGACCGGTCGCCAGTCTCCGCCGGTCGCTTCCACAAGAATCGCGGACAGAAGAAGCGCCACCATGATGCTCAACACATAGAACATCAGCCATTCGCTAATTCGCGGACCCAGACGGCGTGCAGTGGTAGTCATTTCGTCGACCCGCCCATCATGAGGCCAAGCTCTTCGAGATCAACGTTAGACCGATTCATTCCGCCCACGATTCGACCAGAATTCATTACCACTATCCGATGGGAAAGGTCGAGGATTTCCTCAAGCTCACTCGAGATCAACAGAACGGCCACGCCATCTGCGGCTGCGGCGCGCAACCGGTCGCTCATGTACTCGATGGCGCCAACATCGAGACCTCGAGTTGGTTGCGCTGCGACCAGTACCTTGGGGTGCTGTGCAAGTTCCCGCGCTAGGACGACCCGCTGTTGATTACCGCCCGATAGCGACCACATAGGCGCATTTGGGCCGCTGCATTGGATGCCGAACTGCTCGATCATCTCCTGGGCGCGAGATTCGAGGGCCCGTTGATCGATGATGCCGCGATTCGACACTGGGGATTGGTCGGTGAGTACCAGATTTTCGGCCAAGGTCATGTCGAGCACGATTCCGCTGTCGTGGCGGTCTTCGGGGATCACGCCGACGCCTGCTTTGGCCATGGCGCCGGAACGGCCGACCGATACCGGCTCGTCGTCGACAACCACCGAGCCTGAGTCCAGCTGGACCAAGCTGGAGAGTAGGTCGCCAAGTTCTCGTTGTCCGTTGCCTTCGACGCCGGCAACGCCAACGATCTCGCCGGAGCGAAGTTCGAGCGATAAACCGTCGAGAACCACTCGGCCGCCGATTTCGCGGACAACCACGTTTTCTATCTGGAGCATCGGCGGGCCGAGCGGGGTTTCGGGCGCTAGGTCGAGCGCTTTTTGGTCCAATGACAGCAAACCGAGAGCAGCGCTTTCCGAGCGCAAAGAGACGTCACGGCCGACCATGCCACGGGCGAGCGTCCGAGCATCGGCTTCGCTCGCCAAGCCACGATCAACCACCTTGCCCTGGCGCATAATCGAAATATCGTCGGTGGCGTGAAGCACTTCATCGAGTTTGTGGCTCACGAGAACAACGGCTCGCCCTTCGTCGGCGACCACCTGACGAAGGGATGCAAAGAGTTGCACCGACTCATCGGGCGTGAGCACCGATGTCGGCTCATCGAAGATCACGATGCCCGGATCACGCCGAAGGCATTTAATGATTTCAACACGTTGGCGAAGTCCGGCGGTTAGCTCGCCCACACGGGCATCGGGTTCGATAACCAAACCGTATTGATCAGCGATTTCACCGATCCGATTGCGGATGGCCGAGGGGTCGAGCCGCCCAATTTCACCCAGGGCCACGTTCTCCCAGACGCTCAGCGCGTCGACCAAGCTGAAGTGCTGGTGCACCATGCCTATGCCGAGCGACGCCGCGGCGAGGGGGCTATGAATCTGTTGCGGCGCCCCGTCGATGCGGATCGATCCCTCATCAGGAAGCACCAGGCCGATGAGCATATTCATCAACGTCGATTTGCCTGCTCCGTTCTCGCCCAGAATCCCGTGGATCCGACCGCGTTGGAACGACAAGTCGACGCCGTCACATGCAGTGACGGCGCCGAATCGTTTCGTAATGTTGCGAAACTCGACCGCCGGGGCGGACTCCACTGTGGAGTCCACCCCAGACGAATCGGAAAAAGCAGGTGTCATCAGCCGCCGTACGCAGCGCCCGAGATTGCTCCCAATTCACCCATCAAGGCTTCATCGAACGAGAGAACGAGGCCGAAAGCAGCATCGGCCGCTGCCGAGACAGCCTCGGACGGATCACACACAAGTGCGCCGTTCAGACCAGGCTCGGTCGGGAAGGAATAGGTAATCCCTTCGTCGAGCGTCCCCTGGACGATCAATTCCAATGCAGTCGCCGCATACACGCCACCGTCAAACACGACGGCGCCGGTCCATGCGATTCCATCGTCGCGATCACAGACGTTGGCTGGTCCAGCCGCGAAGACTGCCATACCAAGATCGGTCGCAAGCTGACCAACGGGGTCCGTCGCGCCACCCAAGTAAGCGTAGGCAAGTGTTGCGCCATTGGCCTGCGCGTTGGTGAGCGCCGCTGTGGCATTAGCAGCGTTGTCGAAGTCGAACTGGAAATCGCCCGTGCTCACATACTCCATCGTAAAGGCCGCATCGATCGACTGGATGCCAAGCACCGTCGCGTTGTAGGCCTCTACCTCGAAATTGATATCGCAGCAACCAAGGAATACAGCGCTGGTCGAGCCCTGTTCTTGCATGATCGCTCCCATTGCAGCACCGGCGGTGTAGTGAATAGGTGCGCCCCAGTCGAGCGCTTGTGCGAGGCCGGGTAATTCTTGGAAGCCAGCACCACAGTTGCAGTACCAGAATATGTCGGGGAATTGCTCAGTGAGGTCTGGGAGTGGCTCGGCTATTTCGCTGGCGCCAACCATCAAAATATCGACACCCTGCTGGGCGAGGTCGGACATGGCTTGTGCAGCCTCGGCTGGACCGATGTTGTCGGAAACGATTGGGGCTGCCCAACCGTTCTCGGCGGAGTAGGTCTCGACAAAGTCCACGAGCGACTGGTAGTAGCCGTTGTCATCGCGTGGTCCTGCGGCAGCAACACCAATCGTGATCGTGCCGTCACCGTTGGTGTCGAACCGAGCAACGAGTTCGTCGACGGTGACTTCCTCGGCGGGCTCCTCGGCTGGCTCTTCAGCCGGCTCTTCAGCCGGCTCTTCAGCCGGCTCTTCGGCCGGCTCTGCTGCTGGTTCTTCAGCTGGCTCTTCGGCGGGGGCAGGTGCATCGGATGCTGCGGCGTTACTCTCGACCGCGTCATCACTTCCACACGCTGCTGCTACCAGTGCAAGCACCGTAAGAAGCGCTATCAGCGACTTCATTGTTCTGGACATTTGTAATCCTCCTATTGAGACCTGATGGTCATTCCTTGTTTGCCTTACTTGTGTTGAGCTTCTTGACTTATTCATCGTCTGGCCAGGCCTGACGATATCTCTGCACAAGCCAGCGATTGAACTGGATGTGACTTTCCTCTTGCCACGAATACCGCCCGCGTGGGGCGAACCGTGATCGGAGTCCTTGTTGAACCTTCGTGGTGGCGTCTTGGTCTTGCTTTACAAACACCTGAACACCGGCGTCTGACAGTGCCATCTTCTCTTCGAAGAGTGGGTCTTCCAGTGTCGATGGATGGAAGATGTAGCCGATCTCCACGTCGATTGTTTCTGGTCCGGTCGGGCGGATGAGAAAGAAGAAACACTGATCTGGGGCCGTGCCGAAGCAGAGTGTCGGTGGCATGAGGGCGAACGTAGAGCGGGTGCGCTCTTCGTCGGTCAGGTTGGGGAACACATCCATGATGACGCGGTGCGTGGCATTAAATCCACCATCGATATGGGTGTAGCCGGCGGTCCGAAAGATGACGTTCGAGTCGTCTGACCATGGCACGGGAAACGCTGACATTGAGGATGGGCAAAAGTCCTGTACGAACTGGTGCAATCGGTTTGCATGGTAACCGTCGTTGAAGTTCTCGAACATGACCTTCCAATTCCATGGAAGGTTCTCGAGTGTGAATGTGCCAGGGCACACGGCGTTGGCAAGGTCGTAGTTGTCGAGGAACGGCGTGTACCGCTCGAGCGTCGGCGCAAGCGGTTTCGCATCGGAATCGAAGTTGACGAAGATGAAGCCAAGCCATTCTTCCACCTGTAACGAGGGCAGGCCGAAATCGGCCTTATCGAAGCCTTCGGTCCGCTCCATTGCTGGGGCGCCCAACAACCGACCGTCGAGGGCGTAGTTCCAGTGGTGATACGGGCACTTGAACGTCGTGCCGTTGCCTTCGCCTTCGCACACCTGCATGGAGCGGTGCTGACACACCGCGGACATGGCCCGAACATCGCCCTGCTTGTCGCGGGAGACAATAATTGGTTCGTCGACCAACGTAACGGTAAACCAGTCCCCTACTTCGGGGATTCGCTCGGCCCGGCCGACACACAGCCATTCCTTCATGAACAGTGCTTCGGCTTCGAAGTCGAGGAACTCCGCGGAGGTGTAGATATCCGGAGGCAGTGTCGCTGCCTTCAAGACGTCTTCGATGGAGCGGTCGAATTCAGCGAGCAACGCTTGGTTGAACATCGTCATTGACGGGCCTCTTCTTTCGTAAGAACGAACTTGCGGATTTTGCCAACGCTGGTCCGTGGCAATTCATCTAGAAATGTGATCGTGACCGGAATCTTGGCTTTGCCAAGATGAGACGCACACCAAACTAACAAGTCGTCGACGAGGGGCGGATCCGCTTGATTTTTCGCCACGACATAGGCGACCGGAACCTCATCGCGTACGGGGTCGGGGATGCCAACAACCGCCGCTTCGAGCACGGCTGGATGGGCCGACAGCACCGACTCCACTTCGACCGTTGACACATTTTCGCCGGCGACTTTCAAGACGTCGGACCGGCGGCCAGCAAATGCGAAGCGA